>NZ_JBHUFV010000034.1:0-36950 GCF_042681425.1 Nonomuraea mangrovi
CCGCGCCAACTGCTGTAGCTGAGCGCGCTGCGCCGTGGCGCCGCTGTCGGCGTACGGCGTGGCAGCTGCGGCAGCCGGGAACGCCGCGGCCAGGGCCAGACTCACGGCCAGCGCCGAAGCCGTGACCGTACGCAGCCACCGTGGCCGCGCACGATCCGACGAAATGACAGGTTGGGACATTGACCCGTTCCTCCGGGTGATAGGTGATGGGTGATGGGTGATGGGTGACGCGGACGGTCTCACCCTCCAACCCGCCGCTCACAAACCGCACACAGCACGCTGTCAGCAGCGCGACCGGTATCGCCCTGCCATGGGAGCAGGATGTCGACGAGCCGGACCTGCGCGACCGGCGCGCCGCCCGGGTCCGGTGCAAGGGCGGGGTGATGGACATCATCGTCTGGCGCACCGGCACAGACGGCGTTCTCCTCTGGGAGATGGCCACTGGTCATCGTGCAGGGTGCACCACCTCGGCTCGGACAGGACAACCTACCCGTGCTCACGTGGAGTCCGATTCCGCAGAGGGGTAGATCTGGATTTCCACTCCAGCATTCGCGGTGCGGCCACGCCTGGTTCAGCTTGGCCGCATTTCGTCAGAGCAGCGAAATTGGGGTGAGGCGAACCGCGCCCACACCCCATCCGATGAGCCGAGCCTGAACCTCAGAGGTCGCCTGAGCAGGAGAGCACCGAACCGTCCGTGAACTCCGCCGTCGACGTCACGCACACCTTGACATCGGAGAAGTCCGCGCAGGCATATGCACTGCTCGCACCCATGAACGTCGCGCCACACAGCCCAACTACCGCCAAAACCCGAATGATCATCTTCTTCATTTCCGCTTCCCCCAGAAGGATTTATTCGCGCTGAATGTTTCGTTCAAGGATGGCGTGGGCGATGGGCAATTTGAAGATCGACGGGTGGCAGGATACTGCGGAAGAGAAGGCAGCATCATGCAAGAGAAGTCAGGTCACGAATCGTCGGCGGACAACAGAGGGGCTCAGCGTGTCCAGACCGTGATGGAGGCGGCGGAAATAGGTGGCCCGCTGATATGGAGCTGCAGGGCGAGTTGCTGGTGCGTCCGTGGTCTCCCCAGGTAGTGGTGCCGCAGGATCCTGTACCGCGTCAAGACGCAGTCGCGACGGCTCTGAGCTGTGGTTCGACTGAGTCCGCCAGCGTGGACAAGATCACGTCGTGTGCCTGTTCGCCTGCTGTATCTGATCGCGGTCCGGGTGTTCGGATGGCTGATGTTGCTGGGCCGTCGCCAGGCGTCGAAGGACGTGGAGATCATGGTGTTGCGGCATGAGGTGGCGGTGTTGCGGCGTCAGGTTGGGCGCCCGAAGCCGGACTGGGCTGATCGGGCCGTTCTCGCGGCGTTGGCCCGGTCGCTGCCAGCGGGGCTGCGCGCTCATCGGCTGGTCACTCCGGCGACGTTGCCGGCGTGGCATCGTCGCCTGCGCCGACGCGCATGGATCTACCCGCATCGTGGCGGACGGCCGAGCACGAGCCAGGAGGTCCGGGCCGTGATCGTCCGCCTGGCGCGGGAGAACCCGGCATGGGGCCATCGACGGGTGCACGGTGAGCTGGTGCGGCTCGGCCACCAGGTCAGCGAGGCGACCGTGCGGCGCATCCTGCGCTCGCGCCGCTTCCGCCCGGCGGGGTCACTCGCCGCGATCGTCTCGATGGGCTGATCCACGAGTATGCGCAGGTCGCGTAGGGCGGCCGAGTTTCTGGCACCCACAGGGTTCTCCACGAGTGCTCACATGCCGCTTGACCTGCGTGGACGGAGTTTTCGGCAGGCGCAGGGCTCTTCGTCGCGGCGTCCCGCCCGCACGATGCGGACCGGAGCCGGAGCCGAAGCCGAAGCGACGGACAGCGGAACTGTGTGTGAAGTTGCTCGATTTAACCTAGTCATTTTCATAAATGGACGCTAGCCTCTCCTCAACCACGTTCACCTGCCCCAGTGGCAACATGTGAGGAGCGGTAATATGTCACGCGTTACATGGATGGCGGGCGGACTGTCCGCCCTCCTCCTGGCCGCCGTCGCTGCCACCCCCGCGCACGCCAGGCCCGTGGCGGACGACGTCAGGGTGCTCGCCTGGAACATCTGGCACGGCGGCAAGGACCCGGCCGTTGGCGGCGAGAAGAACCTGCCGCTGCTGATCGACCAGCTCGTCGACATCTCGCCCGACGTCTTCCTGGCCGTCGAGACGTACGGCAGCGCCGAGGAGATCCGTGCCGGGCTGAGCGCCGGAGCGGGGAAGGGCGACTACACCGCCACCCGGATCACCTCGAGGTCGGCCGACAACCTGTGGATCTTCACGCACTACCCGATCACGCAGGCCTACCCGAAGCCGGTCGGCGGCATCATCAACGACTTCTACTTCGGGGGAATCCGCGTCAAGCTGCCCAGCGGCCGGGAGGCGAACTTCTTCGACACCTGGGTCAACTACTCCGACCCCTGGGTCGGCGACATGATCGACGCCAACGCGGCGGCGGTCAAGAAGGGCGAGCCGAAGCCGTACTCCGACGAGGACGTGGTAAAGGCCGACACCACCGTGCAGTTGCCCCAGGTTACCGACATCATCAAGAACCACCTGCCGACCATGCTCGCAGGCAACACCGACCCGGTGATCCTGGGGGGCGACCTCAACACCTTGTCCGCCGCCGACTGGACCAAGGGCAGCGCCCACTGCCACTACGGCCTCTCCTACGACCTGCAGGCGACGGATGTGGTGACCGACGCGGGGTTCGTCGACACCTACCGCGCCGCCAACCGCAACGTGTGCAAGTCGCCCGGCAAGACCTGGAGCCCCCAGCCCGACTACGACTACATGATCACTAAGGACCGCATCGACTTCATCTTCGCCAAGGGCAAGGGGGTGAAGGTGCGTGACTCGTTCACGGTCGACGACCGGCTACCCGCCCACCAGCCCGGCAAGTTCTACTCCGACCACGCCGCCGTGGTGACGGATCTGGAGATCTCGCACTAGCCCCGTTTTCCGCACGTGAGTGATCCTCAGCGGAGGTCTCGTGGATCGATATCGAGGAGGTCCAGGAGGCGGAGTTGGAGGTCGGTGGGTTGCGAAATGGTCGGCGGTGATTGGCCGGAGCCCGGGATCAAACGGATGCCGGCCAACGCGTCCAGAATGAGCTTTCCGGTCGGGATGGCGGGCCGGTCGGCGTACAACCCGTCGGCTGCGGTGGCGCGGGTAGCCAGGGCGCGGCGGACCTGGCGTTCGATCAGGCAGAAGATGAGCAGGGCCAGGCAGATGACGGTGATCAGCGCGTTGAAGCGGCGGTTGTTCTGCAGATACAGGTGGGTGACGGCCAACGGGCCTTGAATGCCTGGTAGCGGCGTTCGACCGTTTCTTGGCCCTGTAGCGGCGCAGCACCTGCGCGGCGTCGACGGCCTCGGGCGGCAGGTTGGTCAGCAGGGCGTACCAGCCGTCGGTGGCAGCTTCGGCATCGATCGCGTTCTGGTCGAAGTGCCAGGCCAGAGTGGGCTTGCCGGTGGCCGCATCGGCACCGATCTCGGCGTGCAAGTAGGCGGCCACCCGCCGGGTGCGGCAGATCACGGCGAGGCGGTCGGCGACCGCCTGCTCCGTGAGCGCTCTGCTGACGATCGGGACAGGACGCCTTTCACAGTGCGGGTATGGCCACAAACCAGTCCGCGCGGGCAAGCAACTCGTCGAAGGTCAGGATCTCCGGCTCCGCCGTGTTGGGACGGTAGAGCTCGAAGGACCAGATCTTTCGCCAAGATCGCGGATGGCGCGATGAACGGTTCCTTGAGCCTGTGCCACACCCCTGGTCAGTTCCCTGGACGGGGCCCAGCATCCGGACCTGTACTCGTCGGCCGCGAGCAGTTAGGTCTTGTGGGTCTTGAACTCGGCGAATACGAGCGACTTGATACGGCCCGCCGTACGGAGCAGGGCGTCCGCGCGCTTTCCTGGACCCGAGATGGACGATCCGGCCACGACCTGCTCAAGCTTCTCGTGGCTCCAGGACGTCAACAACTGGCCTGCAAGGGAGATCCCGAGGATCCATGGGTTCTCGTCGAAGAAGCGCTGCCACACCGACTCCGCCCTCCGCTCGGCGCTCCTGGCCCGTTCGGCCTCGAAGTAGACGTCATCCTGGAGCAGTTTCCGAAAGCGCTCGACCTGCTGGCGGCGGTGAGCGATGGCGATGATGTCACGCGCGGTCTCGTCGTCGGTGACGAGCTTCCGGAAGCGTTCGGGATCCCTTTTGCAGACCGCCAGCATGGAGGTCGAGTCAGCGAACAGGTCGCGGATGAGCGCGTCGTCGATACGCTCCGTGGTGCGCCGCGCAACGGGGACGTCATCCAGATTTCGAATGAGCTCCAGCAGCCGTTCCGCGTCAGTGCTTGTTCTGAGCCGCGATCTTCCGCGCCGGTCTCGGCCGGTCCGCCGTGGCTGGCGACGCCACCGTCTGTTGCCGCAAGGCCCACGGGGACGCCGACGACCCGCGCCGGAGGTCGTCGGCACCGCGAGGAACATCAGGGGCTCCCGTCAGAGCGGCAGCGGGATGCGGTCGACGAGCCAGTACAGGCTGACTCCCACGATGGGGACCGACAGCGCGACCACCGCCCAGCGGGCCGCGGACGTCCGGCGCACCAGCACCAGCAGAGGGAAGAGCACAGCGATGATCACCAGCTGTGTCACCTCGATGCCGAGGTTGAAGCTCAGGAGCGACAGGAGCAGCTCCCACGACCCGCTCCCGTCGATGTCCAACGCGCCCGCGAAGCCCAGCCCGTGTAACAGGCCGAAGGCGAAGACGATCGGCAGCCGCCATGTGCCCGACCTGCCCTCGTCGCGGCCCAGCAGGTTGACGAGCGCCACGATGATGATCGACACGGCGATGACCGGCTCGACGATCTCTCCCGGAACGTCCACGACCCCCAACGCCGCCAGGAGGAACGTGATGCTGTGGGCGGCTGTGAAGGCTGAGACCGTGACGACGACGTCGCGGAGCCGGCGCGCGCCGATGAGCAGCGCGAGCAGGAAGAGGACATGGTCGAGGCCGAGGGCCAGGTGCTCGGCGCCGAGCAGGAAGAACTCCCGGACCTGACGCGATGCCGGGCGCTCGCCGACCCGCAGCGTCGGGCTCTTGGCGTTCAGGAGCGCGGAGCCCTTCTCGCCGTCGAGGTGGTACCCGACCATTGTCTTCGTGCTGTGGACGAAACTCTCGGCATCGGGGAACAGCGCGCTGGAGATCGCGTGCACGCCCTCGCTCCCGCTCTGGCAGGTGTAGGCGAGGGTCAGCACCGCGAAGGCCGCCTTGCCGCGGGGGCGCACGTCCGCGTCGCCCACCGTCGCGGGCGAGCACGGCTTGTCGTCGTACGCCACGGCGAAGCGGCGCGTGACATAGTCGGTCACGGCGCCACGGTTGATCTTCAGCTGGCGCAGCTGCTCGGTCCGCTCCTTCGCCTCGTACGCCTCCGCGTAGAGCCAGGCCGACTTCATGAGCAGGTCGTACTCCAGGTCGAGCACGACCTTGACGTTCGCGCCCATGCCGGTCACCTCGGCGTGGGCGGTCGTGGTCGCATCGTGCGCCGCCGCCGGAGCGGGTTGGAGCAGGTCGGCCAGCACGCCTCCGAGGAGGACGGCGAGGACGACGGCGGACAGCCAGCGCCTGCGGGGCATGTCTTCTCTCCAGATCGAGGGGGAACGCCGCCCCGGGCCGGGTCCGGGGCGGCGGGAATCGGCTAGTGGTCGAACCAGCGGTACATGGGCGAGTCAGCTCCCCACGTGCCGGGGCGGCCGTGCTCGTCCTTGGTGACGAAGACGCTCGGCTCGGAGGCGGTCACGCCGCCGCCGGTGGAGCGTGCCGTGACGAACCAGGCGTAGGCCGTGTCGTCCTTGAGACGGTCCCAGGTCACCGAGGCGACCCGACCCGACGTGACCGTGCTCTTGCCGATGATGCGCGTGGGCTTGTAGAGCGCCAGCGAGTCGGTCTGGAAGCTGGTCGTGCGGGAGGTGAGATCGACCGGCAGCACCATGTTGTCCTCGCGCCCGTCGTAGCGGCGCAGCGGGTCGAACTCGCCGGCGCCGAAGTCGTTGAGCAGCGGGGAGTAGGTGTCGACGGTCAGCTCCGCCCGTTTGACGTTGAACTGCAGCATCCGGAAGAAGCTCGCGCCGAACTGGAGCTGGTCCTGCGGGTTGTACCCACCGATCTGGGTGAGCCCGAGACGGTCGGCCGACACCGTGTAGAACTGGTAGTCGGCCAGGAGTTCGACGACGCCGTTGCCGACCTGGCCGACCTTCGGCTTCACGTTGGTGCCCACGCCGTGCTCGTGGCCGGCGAGGATGAGGAAGACGTTCGGGTTCTTCTCGACCACCGTCTTGTACAACATCGACCCGTCAGGTGCGGAGAATCCGGTGCCGCGCCCGTCGGGATTGGTGCTCGGCACGAGGTAGTCGTGCGAGAGCAGGATGCCGTTGCGGTCGGAGAACTTCTTGAAGACGGAGTCGGCCCATTCGGCCTCCTCCCTCGTCACGCTGTACGACAGGCCGACCACGACGAAGTCCAGACCGCCCGCGGAGAACAGGTCGTAGTGGTTCTGGTTGTCGCCTTCCTTCCACGGACCGCCGTACTTGCCGTGCTGCCAGCCCTGCGACGCCCCCTGGTACCGGTCGGGACCGTAGTACTTGTTGTAGATCGCCTCCGGGCCGTTCTCGGTGCCTGACTGGTTGTCGTGGTTGCCGGCGATCACGCCGTTGGGGATGTTCGCCTCGTCCAGCACGCGCTGCTGCTTCGAGGACACCTCGAACTCGCCGACGACCTGCCGCTGCGTGGCCTCGTCGGCGGGCTTGCGGATGTTGTTCTCGATGATGTCGCCGGTGTGCGCGACGTACGAGATCTTGCGTTGGTCCTTGTTGTCCTTGATCCAGTTGACGATGCCGGAGTAGGCGGACTCCCACACCGCGCGCTCCTCCGCGGTCTCCTGCTCCACCGCGCCCTCGGAGATGTACTGGGTGTCGGTGAAGTGGACCATCGAGAAGTCGTAGGTGGCGGGGTCGGCGAAGCCGTTCGGGTCACCTGGCTCGATGTCGTCGGCGAACGGGTCCTCTCCCGTCACCATGACGTGGACCTGCTGCTCGTCGACGTTCTCCTGGTCGACGACGGCCGTGAGAGTGGTCTTGCCCTCGGCGGCGCCGCGGGCGCTGGTCAGGAGGTCCCACGCCTTGGTCTTCGTGTTCCACACCCTTAGCGACGCCAGCCGCTCGGGGTCGATGACGCCCTCCCAGCGCAGGACCGGGGAGTCCACGTGCCCCCGCACCTGGACGTCGTAGCGCTGGTAGGTGACGTCCTTGCCGGCGGGCGCGTCGAGCGTCTTGCCGTCGGTGGGCTCGAGCCCCTCCGCCTTGACGTGCGTCTCGCCCGGAACCCGCAGGGTCGTGGGCACGGACGGGGCCGTCCCCTGGAACACCTGGTTCGGAGTGAGGATCTCGGCCGCGGAGAACGTCGCCGTCACCTGGCCGCCATCGGGTTCGGCGACGTTCGCAGAAAGCGTGACGGGGTCCGACACGTCGGCGGCCCCCAACGCCGGGGTCAGCTCGGCCGGGACGTCCGGGATGCCTGCGGATTCGAACACGATCTCCCGGGTCGCGGTGTTGCCGAGACCGTCGGCGCCGGTCACGGCCAGGGTGTGCTTACCGGCGTGCAGGCCCGGCCCCACCTGAGCGCCCAGGTTGATCGGCTGGCCGTCGAGCTTGACGTCCGGCCCGGACACGACGCCGGAGGCGTCCTCGAGCTTGAGGTCCAGCACGACCGAGGCGGTGATCTTCTCGTCCGCGGCCGGGACGCTCGCGGCGACCTTCGGCGCCGAGTTGTCGGTGATCAGGACGCGGGTGGCGACCTCGCCCGCGGCCGACGTCGCGGCGATGGTGTGCTTGCCGTCCTTGATGGCCGTGGTGTCGAGGTCCGCTCGCAGACCACGGGCGGGACCGTCCACCAGGAACTCGAGGTCGATCTCGGTCAGCGGGTTCACGTTGTCGCCGCAGTTGCCGTCGCCCATGCTGTACGAGGCCTTGAGCATCTGGCCGGCCGCCGTGCCCTGCGCGGGGGTCAGGGCGATGTTGGAGATCGTGAAGTCGTCGCGGTTCTTGCCGCACGACGTCGGGAAGGTGCCGGCCACGAAGTCGACCGTGTTCCAGCCGGGCACGAGGAACTCGTTCGGGATGGTGAAGTCCACGCGCTTGCTCACGAAGTCGCCGTCAAGCACGACCTTCTGGCCGTTGACGAGCACGAAGTTCTGGTAGCGCGCCTCGATCGAGTTGCCGCCCACGTTGAAGCTGAGAGTCGCGTTGCCCGAGCCGAGCGTCTCCATGACGTGCGCCGCCGGGCCGTCGATCGTGTAGCGCAGCTCGACCTCGCGGAGCAGGGTCGGGCTGCTGCCGCAGTTGCCGTCGCCCATCTCGTACGACGGCTTGATGTCCTGGCCCGTCACGGTGGCGCCGTCGAGGGTGAGGGCGAGGTTCGCGATCGTGAAGTCGTCGCGGTTGTTGCCGCAGGACTCCTTGAAGTCCCCTGTGACGACCTTGATCGTGTTGTTGCCGGGCACCAGGAACCGGGCCGGGACCGCGACGGTCACGCGCCGGCTCACCCAGGTGCCGCCCAGGTCGATGCGCTTACCATTGACGAGCAGGAAGTTGTCGTACTTGTCGTCGATCGAGTCCGCGCCCACGTCGAAGCCGAGCATCGCAGCGCCGTTGCCGAGCGTGGCCTTCGTGGCCGGTTTGTCGCCGTCGACGGTGAGGGACCTGACGCCGCCCTCGCCGACGGCCGGGACCGTCGCGAAGACCGACTTGGTGCCTGCCACGAGGGTGCCGTCCGTGGGCAGCAGCCGAGGCGCCCCGGCCGGGCTGTTGTTCACTGTCACGGTGTTCTTGACGGTGACCCCGGCCGCGGTCGTGGCGGTGATGGCGTGCTCGCCGTTGGCGAGCGTCGTGGTGTCGACGTCAGCGGCGAGACCCGTGGTGCCCTGCGGGTCGCCCTGGATGAAGAACTTGAGCGTGGCGCGCTTCAGCAGTGTGGTGTTCGTGCCGCAGCTGCCGTCGCCGAAGGAGAAGGTGTAAGGGTTGTCCTCGCCGTCCGCGACCTCACCGAGCAGCTCGAGGCCCACGTCGGACAGGACGAAGTCGTCGTAGTTGAGGCCACATGACGACTGGATCGTGCCGACGACGATCTCGACGGTGTTCTCTCCCTTGACCAGGTGCTCGTTCGGGATCTCCATGGTCGCCCGCTCGTTCACATGGTCGCCGATGTCGCTCCGGTACGCCCCGTTGACCAGCACGTGGCTGTGATACTGCGCCTCGGTCGAGTTCGAGCCGACGTCGAACCTGAGCTTGGAGACGCCCACCGTCCGGGTGGCGTTGAGCGTGGTGTCGTCGATGGCGAGTTCCGTGACGCTGTCACCGGCCGCGGTCGGGACTGCCGCGACCTTCGCCCTGCCCTCGAGGAAGGAACCGCCGGCGGGGGTGAGCGATGGAGAGCTCTGGGAACTGGTCGGCGTCGCGGTGGGCCGTCCCCGATCCTGCGCCGCCGGGCTGGGGTCGGCGTGCGCCGCGGTCACGAGGCCGGTCGCGAGCAACACCGCGATCGCGGCTGCCGCGGCGAGACGCCCTCGGCTCCGTAAACCGCCCAGTGGTGTGCGTGCTGCCATTGGCTGCATCAGATGCAGTCCCTTCTCTTACGCATAAGCAGCCCATAAGCGGCATGCTCTCGGGTGGACACCCTGGAGCGCGCAAGTGAACGGTGTGCATGGGGAGGCTGAAGTGAACCGAAACTGTCATCTCATTCTGGTCATCTGTCACGACACAGGAACAACCAGGTCGCGCATCGACCAATAGGCGCGTACTGGAACATTGACGGCGGGAGCGCCCGCCCTCGGCCGGTGCCGCTCGGTAGGTGGACATTCACCGACAGGTGGCGCCCGGGACGGCCCCGTACGCCAGCCGGTCAAGGAACTGATTGTGCGGATGGCGCGGGAGAAAGGCGATCAGTGGTCGAGGGACGCCAGCGTGGGTGCAGCCATTCGAGCACTGCGGATCAGTTCGCCAGCTACTCAGGCACCGCACCTCTGGACGCCTCCAGCGGCGATCAGATCCGGCACCGGCTCAATACCGGCGGCAACCGCCAGCTCAACTGCGCCCTGCGCACACCATCGCCGTGTGCCAAGCCCGTGATCCCAGCCGCGGGCGCGTCTACCACCAGCGGAAAATCACCGAGAACAAAACCCCTGCCGAAGCCCGCCGCGCACTCAAACGACGCCTGTCCAACGTGATCTACCGAAGCATTCGAAAAGATCAACTAGGAGTCGCAGCGGCAGTCGCTTGACACACAGAGGCGCTACGAGGTCACAACGCCACGTCCGGCGGGTGCATCGAGCACCTCCCGCCCCAGGCCGACAGATCCCGTTGAGGACCCCGGGTCAGTCAGACGTTGGGTCAGGCCCTGGCGGGAGGTGCTCCGAACTCGGCGGGCCGCCCGTCGGCGGGCGATTCCTTGGCGTGAATCGGTCTGCGGCGGCGGGCGCGCTGCCCGGCGGCCTGCTGGGCGCGGTCGGCGAGGTAGCCGCCTGGCGCGCTGTTGCGTGCCACTTCGCGGCTGATCGTGGACGTGGGCCTGCCCAGCCGCCTGGCGATCTCGGCGTATCCCAGCCCTTCGACCATCCAGATCGCGATCTGCCGGCGATCGTCGTGGGTCAGCCTGCCTCCGGGCATCTGCTCGCCCTCCTGTCGGTGCGGTCCACGGGTGCGTTCACCAACAGTACATTGCAACGGCTGGTCGACATGGATTGCATTCATCAACAATGCTGTTGCAACGATTGGCGTAAAAGCCCAGCATTTCAAGGGCATCCTTGAAGCTTTTCGTTGACGACTCTTGAAATGCAACGTAGCCTTTTCTCGCTTGGAAAGAATCGCGGCGAGACGAGGAACCCCTTATGGCAAGAGCGTTGGATGTGACCCGGATACGAGCTCGCGTCGCCGAGTTGCTCGCGGAATACCGGATCCCGAGCGCCGCGATCGGCGTCCTGCGCGACGGAGAGATCACCGACTTCGCCGTCGGCGTCAAGAGCATCTCCACGCGGGAAGCCGCGACGACCGGCACCGTCTACCAGTGCGGCTCCGTGTCCAAGACATGGACCGCCCTCGCCGGTGCGGACCTACCTCGACCACAGCCTGAGCGCGGCCGGGGTGTCCCGTGCCTCGTTCGACCTCCTCGGCCGAGTACCCCGCTGAAGCGTCCGCCCAGGATGGGCGAGACGGGCAGGCTCGCCCTTGAGCGGGGCCTCGCTTCGATCTCCCGTAAGAAGGACCTGCGTCCGGTGTAAGTACTGCTCGGAATCCTGCAGGCCGAGGTCGGCACGGTGCCACGTGCCCTGGCCGGCGTCGACCGCGCCGAGCTGCCGGCCCGACTTGAGAGCGTCATCGCGAACGACGGCATCGAGTGACGAGTACGCCCCATCCCAGTCCTCCGACCTCCCTTCCCTAGCCCGAAACGCCGTTCGCGCTTCACTGATCGGCACATGAGCCCATGGCACCTCCCCCATGGGGCCCCCTCCGCGCATACGACAGGGGCCACCGACTGTGAGACGGTTCCGCTCCTCGGCTGCACCCTCGTCTGCTCCGGGCACGCCCCCTGACGGCCGACGATCCGAAGAGATCGATCGACAGCACTCTTCCGTGGCCTTCACCGGCCTTCGCGTGCTCATTGACCCAACCCTGTGCAGGCACAACCATGCCTGAACCCATTGCGCCGACCTCCGGCCTTTCTGTCATGCCCAAGGAGGCATAAATGTTCATGCTTCGCGCCCATGCCGGTCTGCTTGTCGCCGCCCTCACCGTGGCGGGGAGCGCCATGATGGCTCCTGCCGTCTCCGCGGCCGAGCGCGACCGTGGGCACGCCGAACTCCAACGCGTGCTTGATCAGGCCGTGACCGACGACGGCGTCCCCGGCATCCTCGCTGAGCTCAGGGACGGTCACGCGAAGCCATGGTTCGGCATGGCGGGGCTGGCCGACCTGAAGACCGGCCGCAAGCGCCGGGCGGATGAACACTTCCGCATCGGCAGCTTCACCAAGGCGTTCACCGGAACGGTGGTCCTGCAACTGGTGGCCGCAGGCAAGCTCACCCTGGACGACACGGTGGCGAAGTGGCTGCCCGGCATGGTGGAGGAGCATTTCGGCGCCGACGGCACCAAGATGACCGTCAGGCAGCTGCTCAACCACACCAGCGGACTCCCCGACGCCGTCCCCGGCCAGACGACCCCGCACCCAGAAGAGCCCGGCAAGCGCTTCATCTACTCCAAGGTCAACTACACCCTCGCGGGAATGATCGTCGAGCGCGCGACCGGCTCGACCCTCGCGGAGGAGATCGACAGGCGCATCGCCCGCCCACTGCACCTGACGGGCACGTATCTGCCGGGCACCGACAACACGATGCGCACCCCGCACGCCCGCCACTACTCGAAGTTCGACGGGGCCGGTCGTCCTACGGAGATCCATGATGTGACCAACGCGGACCTCAGCTGGGCGGGCGCAGCCGGGGGCATGGTGTCCACTACTACGGACCTGAACCGGTTCCTGCGGGTCCTGCTGCGCGGCCGTCTCCTCTCGCCCGCCCTGCAGAAGGAGATGTTCACCACCGTCTCGACGGAGGGCGCGGGCTGGGTCCCGAACACCCGGTACGGCCTCGGCATCTACTCGCAGAAGCTCTCGTGCGGGGTCACGCTATGGGGCGGCGGCGGGTACATCCAAGGCTCGGTGACGTACGCGATGGGCGACCGGCAGGGCGCCCACACACTGGTGAGCAACATGAACGGCGACTGGAACGACTTCCTGAAGACTTTCACCAAGCTCTCCGAGGCGCGCTTCTGCCCCGCGGCCAATCCGCACCCGGCCTCGTAAGCCCCGCCCGCGCATACCACCACAATCGTTCGGGTTCGGTGAAGCTACTGGATGACGTCGGTGACTCGAGGCTCAGCCGGGTGGAGCCTTACCTGACCGACATCCGGTACCAGTTGCACCTACATAGCCGCATCTACTGGTTGCGAGTCCGCCAAGTGTGCCGGGTCGATGAACGTTCACTGACGATCATGTTCCCTGATCGCGGCCTCCACGAGGACGCGGGCGGCCCAGGTCATGGCCTCCTGCTCAGCCTTCGGGTCGAGCCCGCGGACATCCCGGAGGGCCACCTGGGCCTCCCAGCCGACCACCATGGTCAAGGCCGAGATCAGGCGCTGGTAGGAGTCTTCGCTCAGCGTGTCGCGCAGGGGCGCAAGCCTGATCCAGCCATTCGATCCGGCGTTGGCTGCGGCGTGGGCCGACCGGCTCCGGGGCGCCGTTCGTGGGCGGGTCGACAGTCAGGCGGATCATGCGGCGCCCCAAGGGAAGTGACTGCGGCGAGTATTCCAGCAGCGTCCGGATGAGTGCGTCCACCCGCCCGGCCGCGTCGTCGGCGAGCGCGAGATCGGACAGCGCCGCCTCGACCGGCGGTTCGTTCAGCGCGCCGGCCGTCGCGTCGACGAGCAGTTGGTCAAGGGCTGGGAAGTACATGTAGATCGTACGCCGCGACACGTCGGCGGCGGCCGCGATCTCATCGATGGACGGTGTCGCCCCGGCGGCGCTCAGGCGTACCGCCGCGTCGACGATCGCCTTTCGCGTGCGGCGGCGCTGCGCTTCACGGCCGCCGCCGCGGCTCGGGTCGTCAGAGAGTTGTCTCGCCCGTATGCGTAGCCGTACGGAAAGGAAGGTTGATCATGCGAGTGTTCGTGGCAGGCGGGACTGGTGTTCTCGGCCGCCGACTAGTGCCCCAGTTGGTGGCACGGGGCCATCAGGTGACGGCGACGGCGACCAGCGCGGACAAGCTGGTTCTGGAGCAGATGGGCGCCGAGGCGGTCCTGAGGAACGGGCTGGACGCCCGATCGGTCGGCGAGGCGGTGGCCAAGGCCCAGCCGGAGGTGATAACGAACACCGGCCCCACCGGGCTCTCCGACAAGCCGCCCCGCTTCGATCACCTCGTTCGACGTCCGCCGACATGATCGACTCGGAGGTTGTCCTGACGGAATACCGACACGTCGCTTGACCTGGCCGGATGATTAATCGGCACCCGCAGTCCTCATGGGAGCGGGCCCCGCAGTCCTTATACACCGCGTATATACCTCCGGTATATAGTGCCATGTCATGACAGTCCCCTTGGCCCTCATGGGCCTCCTGGACCGCGAGCCCAGCTACGGATATGACCTGAAGCGCGCCTACGACACCTACTTCGGCAGGGGCAAGCCGCTTCCCTTCGGACAGGTCTATTCGACGCTCGGCCGCCTGGCCAGGGACGGCAAGGTCACGGCCGGTCAGAGCGAGCCAGGCGACGGCCCAGACCGCAAGCGCTACGCCATCACCCCGCTCGGCAAGCAGGAGGTGGAGGTGTGGCTGTCCGAGCCGGCAGCGGCGGAGCCGTTCCTGCAGACGGTGCTGTTCACGAAGGTCGTGCTGGCGCTGATGCTGGGCCACGATGCGCAGAGCTACCTCGACACTCAGCGCGCCACGCACATGCGGCGCATGCGCGAGCTGTCAGAGATCAAACGCGGCGGCGCCCTCGTGGACGCCCTGCTGGCCGACCACGCCCTGTTTCATCTGGAGGCCGACCTGCGCTGGATCGACGTGACCACGGCCCGCTTGGGCGCGTTGGCGGAAATGGTGCGCCACGCATGACCGTCGACGCCCTTCCCGTGCCGGGCCCGCTGCTGGAGGCCCGTTCCATCGACCGCTCCTACGGCCGGACGCAGGCGCTGCGCGAGGCCAGCCTGTCCGTGACGGCGGGAGAGGTTCTAGCGATCATGGGTCCGAGCGGCTCCGGCAAGTCCACGCTGCTGCACTGCCTGGCGGGGATCTTCACCCCCGACGCGGGCGAGGTCTGGTTCGACGGGCGGCGGCTGGACCTCCTGAGCGACGCTAGGCGGTCCGAGCTGCGCCGCACCGCGTTCGGCTTCGTCTTCCAGTTCGGCCAGCTGGTGCCGGAGCTCACGGCGGCCGACAACATCGCCCTGCCGCTGCTGCTCGGCAAGGCCAGGCGCAAGCGGGCCTACCAGCGGGCGGTCGGGTTACTGCAACGGCTGGAGCTGGACGACCTGGGCGAGCGGCGCACCGGCGAGCTGTCCGGAGGGCAGGCGCAGCGGGTGGCGATCGCCAGGGCGCTGGTGACGCGCCCCAAGGTGATCTTCGCGGACGAGCCCACCGGCGCGCTCGACTCGCTCGCCGGCGAGAAGGTCATGGAACTGCTCGTCGGCCTGGCTCGCCAGGAGGGCACGACCGTGATCGTGGTGACCCACGACGCCCGCGTCGCCGCCTGCGCCGACCGAGAGGTCATGGTGCGCGACGGCAAGGTCACCGACCCCTACGCCGGCGAGGCCGTCCGATGACGCTCTGGCTGGGGCTGCGGCTGGCGCTGCGCGGCGGCCGGGAGGCGGCCGTCCGGCTGGCGCTCGTCACTTCCGCCGTCGCTCTGGGGGTGACGGTGCTGCTGTCCACGGTGGCGCTGTTCAACGCCTTCCAGGTCACCGCGAGCCGCCCGTGCTGGGAGTGCACGATCGGTTCCGCACCGGGCGGCTGGGCCCTCGGCGCCACCTCGGGCGCGGTGCTGTGGAACCACCGCCAGGACTCCTACGCGGGCCGCCCGATCAAGCGGCTCGACGTCGCCATCCTCGACGCGAGAACACTCACGCCGACCATGCCCGGCCTCCCCGCACTGCCTGGCGCGGGGCGGTACCACGTCTCGCCCGCGCTCGCCGAGCTGATGGATGCAGTGCCGCGCGAGCAGCTCGCCGACCGCTTCCCCGGCACCCGCGCCGGCCTGATCGGACGGGCGGCGCTGTCCGGCCCTGATGACCTGGTCGTCGTCGTTGGCCAGACCCCCGACGGGCTGGCCGCCATGGCCGGCACCGTGGCCGTCGACGCCGTCGACACCACCCCGGTCACGGACGAAACCACGGCCCTCTACGAGCACGGCTTCGGCATCGCCGCCATCGGCCTGATCTTCCCGCTGGTCGTCCTCGTCGGCACGGCCACGCGCCTGGCCGCCGCCCGCCGCGAGGCGCGCTTCGCGGCGATCAGGCTGGCGGGCGCCACTGCGCGCCAGATCAGCGCGATCGCCTCGGTGGACGCGGCTCTCGGCGCGCTGCTGGGCGCGCTCGCCGGCATCGCGGTCTTCCAGGCGCTGCGGCCCGCCCTGTCCGGCGTCGCCATCACCGGCTCCCGCTTCTTCCCAGACGTGGTCGCGCCCACCGCGCTGCAGTACGCCGCCGTGGTCGCGGGCGTACCGCTCGCCGCCGCCGGCGCCGCCCTGTGGTCACTGCGCCGGGTGCGGATCACGCCACTCGGCGCGGCACGCAAGCTGCGGGCCTCCGCTCCGGGTTGGTGGCGGGTGCTCCCGCTCCTGGCGGGGCTGGGGTTGTTCGCGGGTCCTGTGTTCGCAGGCGGCAACGACCCGAATGCGGTACTCGTCGACGTCGGCCTGGTACTGATCATGGTCGGTCTCGTGGTGGCCGGGCCGTGGCTGACGATGCTGGCCGCGCGGCTGGCCGCCCGGGTCACGTCCGGCGCGGCGACGCTGCTGGCCGCGCAGCGGCTGGCGGCCGACCCGAAGAGCGCCTTCCGGTCGGTGAACGGGATCGTGCTGGCGGTCTTCATCGGCACGGCCGTCGCCGGCATCGTCCCCGCCGTCGTCTCGGGCCAGGAGGCGGCGGGCGGCGGCACGCTGAACGAGGTCATGCGGGCGTCGTTCGGGTACGGCGAGGCCGCCGAGGGCCTGCCTCTGCCGCCTGGCACGGCGGCCGAGCTGCTCGCCAAGGTACGCGCCCATCCCGGTGTCACTGTGCTGCCGATCTACCGCAGGGGCGAGACCGAGACGTCGCCCCCGCCCGACGGGCCTCCGCCGTGCGACCCGGGCCCCGGCTGTCGCCTCGACTTCCTGCTCGGCCACGTGGTCGAATGCGGCGCCCTGACCGGCTTCCCGGCGCTCGGCCGGTGCGCCCAGGGCACCCGAGCGGTGACAGCCGACTTCAATCGGCTGCTGACCAGCGACAACATGCTCTCCGTCGACCGCAACCTGCCGATCGTGGACGCTGCCAACCCTGCCGCTGGCTCCGGCAACTCAGGAAAGCACGAACAGGCCGCCTCAGCCGGCTTGCCCCTGGCGGCGGTGCTGATCCGCGTGGACGACCCGGCCGTCCGTGAGCAGATCCGCACACTGCTCACCCCGTACGTCGCCCGCTCCGGCAGCGCCGAGACGCCGCAGACGTTCGCCGAGGTCGCCCAGGCCCGCGCGGTGCTGCTGGAGCAGGTGGAACGTGTCGCGCTGGCGATCGTCGCCCTGACCCTGCTGGTGGCGGGCTGCGGCCTGCTGGTGGCGGTCGCCGGCGGCGTGGTGGAGCGCAGGCAGCCATTCACGCTGCTGCGGCTGTGCGGTACGCCGACACGGACCCTGTCCAGGGTGGTGCTGCTGGAGACGGCGGCCCCCGTGGTGCTGGCCGCCCTGGTGGCGGCGGTTGCGGGCTTCGGCGTGGCCAAGCCGATGATCGACCAGCTGGCGATCAAGAGCGCGCCGGCGGCGCTGCCAGGCCCCGTCTACTTCTTGACCGTCGGCGGCGGGCTGCTGGCCGCCCTGCTGGTGATCCTCGCCGGCCTGCCGCTGCTCAAGCGCGTGACCGCGCCCGACAACGCCCGCTTCGAATAGGACGCTCGATGATCACGACACATGTCCGGCGGCTGGCCGCACCGCTCGTAGCCGTACTGGTCGGCGCCCTCCTCGTGGCGGCACCGGCGCCGGCGCAGGCCGCCGGAGGCCGCTACGCCGCCGACATCAGGCGCACCGAGTACGGCATCCCGCACATCCTGGCGAAAGACCACGGCGGTCTCGGCTACGGCTACGGCTACGCCTTCGCGCAGGACAATCTGTGCGTCATGGCCTCATGGGCGCTCACCTTACGCGGCGAGCGGTCGCGCTACTTCGGCGCGGAGGCGATGTCGGACGACGCCATCGATCCGATCTCCAATCTGGCCAGCGACGTGTACTACAAGAGCGTCCAGGCGTCGGGCGTGCTGCGCCGGGTGCTCGCCCGCTCCGCACCCCACGGCCCCAGCGCAGAGCTGCGCGCGCTCGTGGACGGTTACGTCGCCGGGTTCAACCGCTACCTGCGCGACACGGGCGTGGCCAGGCTGCCCGACCCGGCATGCCGGGGCAAGGAGTGGGTCGGCCCCATCACGGCCACGGACGTCTGGATGAACCTGCTCGACCTCGGCCGCTTGGGCGGCAGCTCCTCGTTCAAGGAGGCCATCGCCGCCTCGGGGCACGCGCAGGAGATGGAGAAAGAGTCGGACCAGCCGAAAAGGAAGGTCCCGCCGAAGACGGTGACCGCTCCTGGCAGCAACGCCTACGCCCTCGGGCACCAGGCCACCCGCGACGGCCACGGCATGCTGCTGGCCGACCCTCACTTTCCGTGGAACGGCAGCCGCCGCTTCTACCAGGTCCACCTGACCATCCCGGGCGTGTTCGACGTGTCTGGTGGCAGCCTGTACGGCACCCCCGTGGTCCAGATCGGCCACAACGCCAGCGTGGCCTGGACGCACACTGTCTCCCACGCCCAGCGCTTCACCCTGTACCAGCTCAAGCTGGTGCCGGGCCAGCGCACCACGTACCTGGTGGACGGCCGGCCCGAGCCGATGGGCCGACAGGAGGTGTCAGTCACCGTCCGAGACGCCCAGGGCGCGACCCGCGCCGTCACCACCACCCTGTACACCTCCCGGTACGGCCCGGTGCTGGCCTCCGGCTGGACGGAGGAGACGGCGATCGCCTTGGCCGACGTCAACGCCGCCAATCTGCGCTTCGCCGACGAGTGGCTGGCCATGGGCACCGCCCGCGACCTGGCCGCGCTGCGCCGCGCGCAGGACACCTACCAGGGCATGCCCTTCGTCTACACGCTCGCCGCGGACGCCGGCGGCGAGGCGTACTTCGCCGACGCCTCGGTAGTCCCGCACGTCACCGACGAGCAAGCGGAGCGCTGCCGCGCCAAGGACGACCCCGAGATGCTCATCCTGGACGGCTCCACATCGGCCTGCCTGTGGGGCAAGGACGCGGACGCGCTCGAGCCGGGCATCTTCGGCCCCGCCGCCCAGCCCCGGCTGACCCGCACCGACTACGTGACCAACGCCAACGCCAGCCCCTGGCTGACCAACCCGAATGCCCCGCTAACCCAATATCCGCGCATCTACGGAGACACCCGCACGGAACGGGACCTGCGCACCCGGGTCGGCCTCGACATGATCGCCCAGCGGCTGTCCGGCGACGACGGGCTCGGGGCTCCCGGCTTCACACTGGAGACCCTCCAGCAGACGGCCACCGGCAAGCGCAACCTGGGCGCCGAGCTGCTCCGCCCGGATCTGCGCGCGCTGTGCCGGGCCAAGCCCGTGATGACGGCGAGCGACGGCGAGAAGGTCGACGTCCGCCGGGCCTGCGCCACGCTGGCGGCCTGGGACGGGCGGGCCCGCCTCAGCAGCCGTGGAGCGATCCTGTGGCGCGAGTTCTTCCTGGGCCTGAACGGCCCGCAGAGACGGCCCGACGGCGCGGTCGTCCCGCCGAAGAGCTGGTGGAAGGTGCCGTTCGACGCCGAGCACCCGCTCACCACGCCGCGCGGGCTCGACATCGCCAACCCGGCGGTGGCGACCGCGCTGGCCAACGCCGTGCAGGTCTTCACGGCCCACGACCTCCCGCTGACGCTCACGCCGGGGCAGGCCCAGCGGTACGGCGCCGTCCCGGTGCCGGGCTGCACCGAGGGGGAGGGCTGCTTCGACCGGATCCGCACCGGCGGCTCGCTCAGTAAGAAGGGCCGCTATCCGGACGTCAACACCGGCTCCAGCTTCCTGATGGCCGTGGAGCTGACGCCGACCGGGCCGCGTACCCGCACCGTGCTGACGTACTCGCTGTCGGCCAACTCGGCCTCGCCGCATCACGCTGACCAGACCGAGCTGTTCTCGCGCGGCCAGTGGGTGGCCGAGCGGTTCACGGAGGCCGAGATCAAGGCGTATCCGGGGCTGGCGACGAGGTCGCTGCGGTAGCGAACGCGCTCACCGGCATTCCCGGTGAGCGCGTTGCCGAGCGTCAGGCGGACGGGCGGCGGCGCAGCTCGAGAAAGCCGCCGACGACGCCTACGACGAGGGACCGCATTGCGAAGCAGCGACGCTACGGGATTACGAGGGTGAGGAACAGGAGGTTTGGCGGCTCATCGCACAGTTCTTAACGGGTCCGACCTCACGAGTACTCACATGCCGCTTGAACTGCATGGATGGAATTTTCGGCAGGCGCACTGTCACCCACGGCGACTCCGCCGAGTACACCAACGCCGCAGGCCCCGGCGCTGATCTTGTGGTGACAGCATTCAGCGAATACAACCGCGACGCTTAACCGCAGCTCAGGGCGCGTAACTCAATATTCGAGCGGTACACCCTCAAAGCCTTCCCTGGGAACAGTTGAACGCGGCGAGGACCAATCGCAGGCGGATCGCCGCTTCCCGTCCGTTCGCGGGGGCGGCTATGCGGACAGTCGATCCAGCCATTCCGTCAGTAGTCGCTGTTCAGCGTGGCTGAGAACGCTCTGGTCGGGCAGCGCGGCGCGCAGGGCGCGGGCGGCACCGGCCGGGCCCTGTTCCTGCACGACCGGTTCCTCGTTGGTGACGGCGGTGATCATCGCTTCGCGCAGCGCGCGGAGGAGGGCGGTGTTGCGCTGAGACTCGGGCAGGGACAGCCAGGTCAGGACGGCGCCGCGTGCGGTGGCGTGGATGATCTGGGCCGCGAGGTCCTCCTCGACGCGCAGCAGGCCCGCGAGGGCCAGGCGGCGGATGCGGTCAGTGAGGAGTTCGAGGCCCATCCGGAAAACGATGGTGGACCGGGCGGGCTCGCCGTACATCAGCGCGTACAGCGCGGGGTTGGCCAGTCCGAACTCGACCGCGATGTCCCAGCCGATACGTAGTTCCTTGATCGGGTTCTGCGGGTCGGGGTCGAGGTGCTTGGCGGCCAGGAACCGGGTGAAGCCGTGTTCGGCCACGGCCTCCAGCAGCCCCTCCTTGTCGCCGAACAGCCGGTACAGGGCCGGTGGTTGCAGTCCAGCGGCGTCGGCGACCGCGCGGGTGGTGATCGCGTCGCGGCCCCCGCGTTCCAGCAGGTCGATCGTGACGTCGATGATCCGGCGGCGGGTCTGCTCGCGCGCTGTGGCGCTGGGCTCCGCTGGGTCGCCGGCAGCGGCACCAACAGCCCCCGCTACCTGCGCTGGACCGTCGAGGTCATGGGCACCGACCGGATGCTGTACTCCACCGACTACCCCTTCACCTACGGCTTCCGTCCCGGCGGTTTCCCCTATGTCGACACCAGCAACGGCGCCGCCCGCTCGTTCCTGGAGGACGCGCCATTCACCGACGAGCAGAAGGCCGACATCGCCCACCGCAACTGGGAGCGCCTCACCGCCCGCGCGGCCGAGCGCTCGGCGGTCTGAAGCATCACAACCGGCGGGTTACTCACCCTGCGCTTGACGTGCGGCCCGTGCGGTGACGCGTTCAATGGCCTGGACGGCGACATCGGGCTGGTCGACGTAGATGTAGTGGCCGCTGTTCGTGGCCGTGCTCAGCTTGCTGCCGCGGGACAGCGCGAGCCACTTGCGCTGACCCGCGGACCACGCCTGCTCCAGGCGCGGCCCGTACTCGGGGACGGCCGCGAGGTACGGCTTCCCATGCTGGATCACCTCCACCGGGATGTTACCGGCGGAACGGACCTTGCCGTCGGTGATGACGAGCTTCTCCGGGTTGTCGCCCTGGAATATCGCCAGGTTCTGCGCGCGTACCTCGGCCGCCGGCCCCTTGGCGGACTCGGGGATCGACTTCGAGATGTCGCCGGCCATCGTGGGCGGGGTGGCGTCCATCAGGACCAGCCCCTTGACCCTGTCCTGGTGGTCGGGGGCGTACCTGGCGGCGATCAGCCCGCCCAGCGAGTGCCCGGCCAGGATGACCGGGCCGTCACCGGCGACGCGGTCGAGCACCCCGGTCAGGATCTTGCCCGTGCTGGAGAAGCTCTGCGGGCCGTCCGGCTGGTCGCTCGCGCCCGCGCCGAGCCGGTCGTAGGAACAGACCCGGTTCTGCCTGCTCAGCGTCTTCTGGACGGCGGCCGGCTTGTCCAGCCCATCGCCTGCTCCGTGCATCAGGATGATGACCGGCCTGCCTTTCTCCGGGGCGCCCGAACAGGACACGTTCACCGACCGCCCCGCGACGTCGATCTTCGCGGTCCCGGAGATCGGGGTGGCATCGGCTGTCCGCGTGGCGAAGGCGAGGGGGTCCCAGTTCTCCACCGCGTCGCCGTCGCAGCCGGCGACCCCCGCGCCGAGCATGGTGCAGCACAGCGCGGCCACAACGGATGTCTTGATCTTGCGGAGCATGAGGTCCTCCAGTGAGGGAGTCGACGCCGGGGGATGCGCACGGCGGTGTGGCGGGAAAGCGGACGGAGCGCCGTGGCTGCGTCGTAACGCTATGGATCGGGCGGTCCGGGATCGTCCCCGTGCGGTGGACATGCGCCGGTAGCTCGTGCGGGGGACAGGTGCGGCCGGTCGGAGAGGGGTGGCGGCGATCGCCGTGCTCTGTCGTGCGGTGCGGACGCCGCCGGAGATGTACGCGATCCGCGGTGACGTCGAACGCGGCGGCGTTGTACGACGAATTGCATGTGCGGCTGTCCCCCGGGCGAGCTACGCGCGAGTGTCCACCGCACGGGGATGATTCCAGACCACCGGATCCCTAGCGTTTCTCGGCGTAGCGGCGGCGCCCCGTCGCGGAATCCTCCAAGTAAGGGAGTCGTCATGCGGTTGTTGAAACAGCTCGTGCCCGTCGCGGTGGTCGCCTTCGCCGGCGGCGCGATCGTGGGCGCGGTGAAGGAAAGCCCGCTCCTCACCCTGCTCCTCGGCGTCGCGACGGCCGTGCTCGCCGTACTCGTGTACGCCCGCGTGGTCCGGTGGTCCGAGCGCCGGGCACCGGCGGAGGTGGCGGCGCGAGGCGCCGCCCGCGCCATCGCGCGAGGGGCGCTGATCGGGGTCGCGTTGTTCGCGGCCGTCATCGTGAACATCGCTCTCGTGGGCGGTTACCGGATCGACGGCCCGGGCTCGCCGGCGGGCGCGGTCGGGCTGCTCGGCTTCATGGCCGCCGCCGCGGTGACGGAGGAGCTGCTGTTTCGCGGCATCCTGTTCAGGATCGTCGAGGAACGCACCGGGACGTGGCCGGCGCTGGTGCTGACCGGCCTATTGTTCGGCCTGTCGCACCTGCTCAACCCGCACGCCGATCTGTGGGGCGCGATCGCCGTCGCGGTCGAGGCGGGCGGCATGCTCGCCGCCGCCTACGCCGCCACCCGCACCCTGTGGGTGCCGATCGGCGTGCACTTCGGCTGGAACTTCGCCGCAGCCGGCATCTTCGGCACCGAGGTCTCGGGCAACGGCGCGACGCAGGGGCTGCTGCACGGCGTGACGTCGGGCCCAGCCCTGCTCACGGGCGGCGAGTTCGGGCCGGAGGCGAGCCCATACGCGGTGGTGTTCGGCCTGCTGTTGACGGTCGTGTTCATGTGGCTGGCCCGCCGGCGCGGCAACGTGGTCCCGCTCCGGCGCAGCGCGACCGCTACGCTCGCCCAATGATCGATCTACGGCGGGTCACGGACCTGTGGCGGCGGTGCGACGTCGTGGTCCGGGACTTACCGTTCGGGCTGCTGCTGGCCGTCGCATCGCTCCTGCCGGCGCTCCACGGCAAGGGGACTCAGGTCGGCGACCTGCCGGCCCGGCCCTTCGACGCGCTGGCGTTCGTGGTGATCGCCCTGGAGTGCCTTCCGCTCGCCGTCCGCCGGCGGTGGCCGGCCGTGTGCCTGGCTCTGGTGTCGCTCGGCTTCGTTCTCGACCAGCTCCGCGCCTACCACGTGTTCGCGAGCAACGCGATGCCCATCGCGCTCATCAGCGCGGGCGCCCACCTGGAGCGCCATCGGCGCGTCACCGTGGTCCTCCTCTCCATGGCGTACGTGCCGCTCGCGCTCGCGCTCGACCGACTCGGCGCGAGCGAGAGGGTGGAAGGGTACGTGGTGTTCTACCTGGCTCTGGCCCTCGCATGGGGCATCGGGGCCTGGCTGCGCTCCTCCCGCGCCGCCGAGGCGGAACGCCGCCGCCACGTCGCCGAGGCCACCCGCGCCGCCGAACGCACCCGGATCGCCCGCGAACTCCACGACGTCGTGACGCACCACGTGACGGCGATGGTCGTGCAGGCCGAGGCGGCACGCTACCTCACCACCGCGCCCGACCGCCTCGACGCGACACTGAGCGCCGTCACCGACACCGGCCGGCGGGCCATCAGCGACCTGCGGCACATGCTCGACCTGCTCAAAGCCGATCACGATACCGACGTCAGCATGCCGTCCGCCGGCGACCTGGGCACGCTCGTGGAGCAAACCCGCCAGGCCGGGCAGCCGGTGGAGTTCACCGAGGAGGGCGACCCCGGGGAATCGGCGGGCAGCGCCGAGTTCGTGACCTATCGGGTCGTCCAGGAGGCCCTGACGAACGCCCTCAAATACGCCCACGGCAGCCCCACCGCGGTCTGGGTGCGCTACGGCGAGAAGGAGATCAGTGTGGCGGTCAGCACCGACGGCCCCGGCTCCAGGGCCGCCTCCCCCGGCGGAAGCGGGCGGGGCCTGGCCGGGCTGCGCGAGCGGGTGGACGCTCTGGGCGGCGAGTTCAGCGCGGACCGGCAGGCGGGCGGCGGCTTCGTGGTACGGGCCCGCATACCTGCGGGGAGCCGGTCATGACCGCGCCGGTCCGGGTCCTGGTCTGCGACGACCAGGCGCTGATCCGCACCGGCTTCGCGACGATCATCGACGCGCAGCCCGACCTGGAGGTGGTGGGCGAGTGCGGCGACGGCCGCGCCGCGGTCGAGGTCGCCCGCCGGCTGAGCCCCGACATCGTCGTCATGGACGTGCGGATGCCGGTGCTTGACGGCATCGAGGCGACCCGCCTGCTGGCCGGCGCCGGGGTCGAGAATCCGGTCAAGGTGCTCGTGGTGACCACGTTCAACCTGGACGAGTACGTCTACGAGGCGCTGCGCGCCGGGGCGAGCGGGTTCCTCCTCAAGGACGCCCCGCCGGCGCAGCTCCTGCAGGGCATCCGCACCGTCGCGGCGGGCGCCGCGCTGCTGGCGCCTGAGGTGACGCGGCAGCTCGTCGGCAGGTACGCGTCCCGGATCCGCCCGGCCCGGGACACGCCCGACGAGACCGCGCTGACCCCGCGCGAGCTGGAGGTGCTGCGCCTGATCGCCGACGGCCGGTCCAACAGCGAGATCGCCGCCACGCTGGTGATCAGCCAGGAGACCGTCAAGACGTACGTGTCGCGCATCCTGACCAAGCTCGACCTGCGTGACCGCGTGCAGGCGGTGGTCTACGCCTACCGCAGGGGCCTGGTGACCTGAGGCACACCGCCCGGAAACCTCGATGGGGCGAACGCCGCAGACGTCAGGAACTGTCCGTGGCCCTGTTCGACCATCAGCGCGCGGCCGTCGGCCCCGGTGCGGCGCGTGTACGCGGCGAGCGGGCCGAGACGATGTCGAGCAGGCTGACGAGCCGATCGAGCTGTTCCGGGTCCAGGCGGCCGGTCGCGGGCGCCAGGGCACGCCGGATGTCGTCCTCCACACGTTTGGCGAGTTCGAGCCCGGCCGGGGTCATGTACACCTCGACGACCCGGCCGTCTTCGGGGTTCTTGCCGCGTGTCAGCAGCCCCCGGCGCTGGGCGCGGTCGATGAGGCCGGACATCGTGGACTTGTCCAGGCCGAGGTAGGCGGCCAGTTCGGTGATGCGGACGCGGCGGTCGCGGAGGATGCCGAGCACCCGTAGCTGGGTGAGCGACAAATCGTGCTCACCACCGATGCGGGTCAGCACGCCTGCCACCTCGAAGGTGGCCCGGACGAGGGCATCCACGACATCGTCGGCGGAGCTCATGCCGTCATGCTAGTCCGGCATGGTTGGCAATACCAACCATGCCGGAGCGAGGAAGGCAGACACCGCCGCCCGGGACGCCTCGCGAACCTGATCCCGCGCCAGGCGATCGACGGATGCGTCATCGATCACGCCGACTCTTGTTGACATGGTTTGTATTACCAACCATCATGGAGATAGTTGGTAATACAAATCATTTTCTGGAGGTCACCATGCACGCTGCCGTCATCCCAGCAGCCGACGCCCCGCCGGTCTATCGCGACCACCCCGACCCCGCGGAACGCCACCGCGACGAGCTGCTCGTCGAGGTCCTCGCGGCCGGCCTGCACCATCTGACCAAGGCCAAGGCGAACGGCTCGCACTACTCCAGCAACGGCACGTACCCGCTGATCCCCGGCGTCGACGGCGTGGTACGCGACCAGGAGGGCAACGTCCGCTACGTGGCCCTGGACGACACAACTCTTGGCACGTTCGCCGAGCGCACCCTCATCGACCCTCGCCGCAGCGTGATCCTGCCCGACGGCATCGACCCCGTACGGATCGCCGCTGCGATGAACCCGGCCATGTCGTCCTGGGTCGCGTTGCGCCGACGCGTCGACTTCCACGCTGGCCAGCGCGTCCTCGTCCTCGGCGCCACCGGCAACGCCGGACGGATGGCGGTCCAGATCGCCAAGCTGCTCGGCGCCGACCAGGTCATCGCCGCCGGCCGCGACACCACCCGCCTGAAGGCGCTGACCGCCCTCGGCGCCGACGAGACGATCACCTTCGACCAGATCGGCCACGCAGCCGACGTCGACGTGGTCATCGACTACGTGTGGGGTGAACCCGCCGCCGGCGCCATGATTCCTATGCTCACCGCCCGCGCCGACCGCACCGCCCCGCTGACCTGGATCCAGATCGGATCCATCGTCGGCCCAACCGCGCCTATCCCCTCCGCGGCCCTGCGCTCCGCCCGCCTCCAGATCGTCGGCAGCGGCATCGGCTCGGTCCCCGCCCGCGACTTCCTCGCCGAACTGCCGGAACTGGCCTCAGCGGTGACCGCGGGCGCGATCGACGTACGGGCGCGCGCCGTACCCCTCGCCCAGGTCGCGCAGGCGTGGACCGCCGAGACCGACGACCGCATCGTCCTCGTCCCCTAGCCGTGTCACATCCGAGGAGGAAGCCATGACTGCGCTGAGCAGCAGCAGGAAACGGGCCCTGGTCGTGGGGCTCGGCGTCAGCGGCATCGCCACGGCGATCGCCCTTCGGGGCATCGGCTGGGATCCGGTGATCGTGGAGAGAGCGCCGGGCCGTCGATCGGATGGTTACTTCGTCGTGTTGTTCGGCGCCGGTCGGGCTGCGGCGCGGCGACTCGGCATTCTCGACGCCATCCCCGACCGGTCGCCGCCCAGCAGCGTCACCTACACGGTGGATCGCGCTGGCGTCCGCAAACCCGGTCTGGGGTTCGGGGATCTGCCGGCCTCGCCTCGCATGATGCTGCGCGGTGACGTGGAACGTGCCGCCTTCGCCGCGCTCCCGCACGACGTGGAGATCCGCTACGCGACGACCCCCACCCGCATCGACCAGAATGCCTCCGGCGTCGAGGTGACGCTCCAACACGACGGTGGATCCGTGACCGAGCGATACGACCTCGTCGTGGGCGCCGACGGGCTGCGGTCCACGGTCCGGCGTCTCGTCTTCGGCCCGCACGACAGGTATCTGCATCGGCTCGGCTACATGATCGCGGCGACGACGCTGCCGGGCCCGGTCGGCGGCCTCTCCTCGCACGAGGGGGCGAGTCTCCTCGAGCCCGGCCGGGCCATGTGGGTCTTTCCGTTCGCCGACCACCCGCCCACCGTGCTCTTCTCGTACCGCACCGACGACGTCGACGCCGAGTTCACCGGCCGGCCCGCCGAACGGGTCCGCGCCGCGTACGGACCTCAGCCCACGGGCCGCCTGCTCGGCGAGGCGCTCGACGCGCTCGACGCCGCCGACGCGTTCCTGTTCGACTCGGTGGAGCAACCCCGCATGGACGCCTGGTCGCACGGCCGGGTCGTGCTGGTCGGCGACTCCGCGTGGTGCCCCAGCCTGTACGCCGCCATGGGGATCTCCGCCGCGCTCGCCGGAGCCGACCTGCTCGGCAGCATGCTGCACCATAACCCCGGCGACATCTGCGGCGCTCTGCGCGCCTGGGAGGCGCAGCTCCGCCCGCACATGACCTACTACCAGGCCAACGGCCTCGACCAGCGGTATTTCGTCACCCCCGGCAACCAGCGGCAGATCACCCTCCGGCCGGTCATGGCGCGCAGCCTCCGGCTCCCGGTGATCGGCAACGCCTTGCGCTCCCTGCGAAGCAACACCAAGTCCATCCGAGAACGGGAACTGGACATCGCCCACGCCGGCTGACGACCACAAGCTCCGCATACACGCAGTCAGACGGTGATGCCCGCCCGGACATCGTTCGCGAGTTTGCGCTCGTGGCCATGGGTAGCACCGTTCCAACCGAAAGCAGATCACCGCCTGCGGCTGGGACCCGGCAGCCTGCTATGACACCACAGGACCGCAGCGAAGTCGCCGACCGGGTGTGACCGTATGTCCGGCAGCCTGTCCGGTGCCAGAAACTGGCAATGAGGGTCGGACCTGGTCTTCTAGGCTCGGCATTCGTGCTGTTTCGCCTTGTCTATCTGCTGGTGGGTCGGATGTCCGGCTGGTTGGTGCTGCTCACTCGGGGCGGCGCCTCCAAGGAGGTGGAGATCTTGGTGTTGCGGCATGAGGTCGCGGTGCTGCGTCGCCAGGTCGCCCGGCCCAGGCCGGGCTGGGCCGATCGGGCGCTGTTGGCCGCGCTGGCCAGGCTGTTACCCGCTCGCCTCCGGCTGTATCGCATCGTGACGCCCGGCACGCTGCTCGCCTGGCACCGGCGGCTGGTCAAGAAAGAAGTGGACCTTCCCCGCCAAGCATGGCTGGCCGCCAATCTCTGAGGAGATCCGCGATCTGATCGTGCGGTTGGCGGGGGAGAATCCACGGTGGGGGCATCGGCGCATCCGGGGCGGGCTCCTCGGTCTTGGGTACCGGGTGGGGGAGGGGACGGTCCGCAGGGTCCTGGCGGCGGCGGGGTTTGGGCCCGCGCCGCGCCGGGCTTCACCGACCTGGCGGCAGTTCCTCATCTCTCAAGCCTCCGGCATGCTGGCGTGCGACTTTCTCCACGTCGATACGGTGTTCCTCAAGCACCTGTACGTGTTGTTCGTCATGGAGATCGAAACGCGGCGGGTGCATATCCTCGGTGTCACGGCTCATCCGACCGGTGCTTGGACGGCGCAGCAGGCGCGCAACCTGCTGATGGACCTGGGCGAGCGAGCCGACGGGTTCCGGTTCCTGATCCGGGACAGGGATGGCAAGTTCGGTAGGGGTTTTGACGAGGTGCTCGCCGGCGCGGACGTGCACCGTCCTCAAGACCGCCGCTGCGGACGCCTCAGCGGTGAATGCCGCAACCCGGAACGCCCAGTCTTCCGGTTGAGCTGCATGTTCGGACTTCTTGAAGCGGCAGCTGACGCAGATCGGGGCGCCGCGCCCGAAACAGTCAGGGCGGTCGGTGCGGCGGCGATCCTCCAGGAGGCCTGTCCGGCTCGAAAGCACCGTTTCGGGCTCTGAGCTGGGCCGCGGTGGGGTCACGCCAAGTTACTCGCGGGTGCCGCCAAAGGCTGTCCGCAGGTTCCTCAACCCCGACCCTGGCGACGCGTACCGTCCGACTCTCGCGGTGAACACGCACGGGGCAGGGTCGCCGCCTCCTGGCAGGTGATTTTGGAAAAACTCGGACGATTCAGGACGCTGCCACTATGGTCGCCCGCTATGACGATCATGCACCTGCCCAATCTGTCGTCGGTCACCCCGCACGAGTACCTGGCGGCACTGCGCGACGTGGACTGGCCGGCGTTCGTGCCGACCCGCGACCTCCCGCCCCTCCGCGCCGCGCTGGCCGGGCTGGAGCAGATCCACGGCGTCACGGAGGCGCACTGGTTCGCGACCGAGCGGATCAGGGAGCTCGGTGCGCTCCTGCGGCACCCCGACGGCCATCCATACGACCTCATCGGACACGCCCTGAGCCCGTGCGGGCGCTACCTCGCGGTCGGGAGCTGGTGCGGGGACGACTACGAGCGTGGCGGCGTGCTGCAGATCTGGGAACTGGCCGGCGCGCGGTGCGTCAATGTGCTGGACGGGATCTCGGGCGGTGTGGGCTGGCCCGACTACCCCCGCAGGATCCAGTGGTCGGCCGACGGGCGGCGGATCGGCCTAGCCTACGACACCAACGGCGTGGGGGTGTGGGATCCGTTCGGGCACGAGCCGGAGCCGATCGCCGCGGCGTACGTGACCGACGGGTACTCGCGCCCGCCCGTCTTCGCCCTCGGGCCCGACGGCAGCCGCGCCTACGTCGTGGCGGGCTACCCGGAGGACGGGCGGGCGCAGGGCTACGCCGTACCGCTGGCGGAGGGAGAGGTGTACGAGGATGACGCGCAGGAGCTGTCCGAACCGGTGCCGGACCAGGTCAGAGCACTGCTGAAGGACGAGAACCTCAGCTTCGACCGGGTCTTCTGGTCGCGCGACGGACGGCGGCTCTACGGCCACACGTACGGCTGGGCCTGCGCCCTGGACGCGGTCAGCGGACGGGTGCTGTGGTTCGTCGAGGCGGGCAGGCGCGTGGATGCCCCGGCCTGGAGCAGGGACGAGCGGTACTTCGCCCATCAGTCGCGCGGGCGGCTGCTGGTCGGCGATGCCCTGACGGGGCAGACGGTGGCGACGCTGCCGGGACATCCAGGCGCTTCCGAGCTGTCCTGGGGCGCGCACGGCGCCGCTCCACGGCTGGCGGTCGTGGTGCCGGACGGGAACGACGCAAACGCCCGTCCCCATGTCACCGTTTACGACAACGGGCGGCACCGCTACGACCTCGACCTGGCGCTGCAGGAGGCCCACCGCGAGGACGAGGACGGCACCGCCTGGGCGTGGTCGCCGGACGGGCTGCATGCGGCTGCGCTGACCGCTGATGGCGAGGTCGAGATCTGGAGCCTGGGCGACGTCCCCGGCCGGGTGGGGACCGTCGAAGCGACCGCGGACGCGCGCGGCGTGGTGTGGGGCGCCGACGGCATCGTCGTCATCGTGGGCGGGACCACCTTGCGCTTCTTCCTGGCGGCCACCGGCCAGGTCATCGGCGACTTCGCCTTCCTGCGCACGCCACCTGAACCGCGCCCGCTGGAGCTCGACGGGGACGACGCGGGCGAGAGGCTGCGCGAGGAGGGGGAGGCGAGTGTCGACCCGACGTTCGCGCTCGACGACGCGACATGGGCCGTGGCCTTCGAGCAGGGGCCGGTCATCGCGCCGCGCGGCCGTGAGCAGGACCTCGACGGTGTCCTGGCCTGGACGGTCGAGCGCCGTTTCGGCTGGCCGGTGCGCTGGGGCGCGCTCGACGTCCTGCCCGATGCCGCCACCGTGGCCGAGCGGGTCGGCCCGCCGCTGGAGGAGTACCTGGAGGCGTTCCGCGGCCGCACCGAGCCGGCGCCGGCCGGGACCTGGCCTCCGCCCGACACGGCGACCCTGGACGACCTGTTCGCGCTCGTGATCGACGCGGTGGAGCCGCTGCACGAGGGCTGGGACCATCACGTGAGCGAGGGCCTGCGGCACGCGGCCAGGCTGCGGGCGCGCCGGGGCGAGCCGGACGGGGCGCGGGCGCTGCTCGACGGGATCCCGGAACCGGCCCAGCGGGTGCGGGGCCTCGCCGACGTCGCGATGATCCTGGCAGCCGCCGGACGGCGTGAGGACGCGCGGCCGTTCTTCGACGGCGTCGAGTCCCAAGCCGAGGCCGTGATCGACGAATACAACGCCGCGTTCGTGGCCTCCTCGGTGGCCGGCGCGCACGCCGCGCTGGGGGACGCCGCCCGCGCCCACGCGTGGTTCGATCGGGCGCGGGCGGCGATCGAGCCCGAGACCAACCCGGGCGAGCACCGCCTGGCGGTCGCCTGGGCGCTGATCGAGTGCGGCCGCGAGGACGAAGCCCTCGCCCTGCTGCGGCAGAGCAAGGAGAACCCCTCGACCTTCTACAGCGGGCCGCTGCTGGCCTACCTCATCCGCACCGGACGCGACCGCCTGGCCGGCCAGCTCATCCCCATGCGGGCTCTGCACGCCGAGGAGTGGCAGGCGCAGGGCTGGTTCGACGGCTGGGACGCGGTCGAGCTGTTCGTCGCGGCGGGCCGTCCGGACCTGCTGAGCGCATGGGCGCAGATCTACGGTGGCGGGTACGCCTACGAGGAGCATCTCGCCCAGGCAGGCACGAACGCCCGGCTCGACCCCGCGCGCGCCCGGCCGGACCAGGTGGAGCTGGCCGCGCTCGCCGAGGCCCATGCCACGCTAATGAAGACACCGCGGACGCAGCGCGAGCACCCGACCGGGCAGCTCGTCCTTCAAGCGGCCCGTTGCGGCCACCTCGGAGCCGCGGTGGAGCTGATCCGAAGCCTGCCCGGCAACGACTTCAACGGCCGGCCGGGTCACGCCTTCCGCGCACTCTGGACCGCCGCCACCGGGTTCGAGGTCGAGTCCTGGTGACGCCCAGCTGTATCGACCACGAGCGGCGTTGCCCCAGTTGATCTCGTCGCCGAAGCGGCCGCTGGAGCCGCAGTCGTAGACGGGCGTCGTCAGGGCCACGTTCTTCCACGAGATGGCGCAGGTCGTTTTCGATGCGCGGCAAGGCCCACGGCCTGGACGCCAACGACGAGGCCGTCCGAGCTGTCACCGCCACCGGCGCGGTGCTGTGGGAGCACCGCGGTCACCGATGGCACCCCCGGAAGGAGAACCGCTCCTCATGCCGGGTCAGCGACGACGGCCGGCACGTCTGGGCGATGCTGCCAGGCCCGCCGAGCTCGGGGGTGTGGCGTGACGACGGCGAATTCGACGGCACCCCCTACCAGGGCGACGAGTGGCTCGGGCTGGCGGCCGACAGCGGACGGGTCGTCGCGCGGGAGACCCTGGGCTGCGCCGCCGTCGGCGGCCAGCACCTGCCACACGCCGACGGGCGGCACATGGGCCTGGCCGTGGGGGAGGGCCAGGACGGCCTGCACGTGTACTGGGGCCGGCTGGAGGAGGACGGCCTGCGCGTGTGGAAGCACGAGGACGACTACCGCATCCTGCTCGACGTCCATCCCACCGGGCTGTCCTATCTCAGCTACGCCCCGCCGGACGAGATCGCCTGGCACTCCTTTCCGCGGGCTCATCATGCGCAGGCTCCTCGCCGCTGATGCATGGCGTCCGGCCTCGGGCGAGGCCTTCTGGGACGGAGGCGGCTACGTTGACGCCGACACCGTGATCGCCACCGCGACGCTCTACACCGAAACGCCGCAGGACGCCAGGCACGTCCTGATCGACGCTCTCAGCGGGGAGGTGCGCTACCCGATGCCCGCGCACGAATCTGCATACCCGCTCGGGGACGGCACCTGGCTCACCGCCGAAGGCGTTACCCTCTTCCGCTGGACGCACAGGTGAACCGATCGGCGCGCCGCGTGCCGGTCCACAAGCCCGGCGGCAGGATCAGACGGCGGGCGGCGCGAGGTTGAGCGCCCGTGCCACCCGTTCGAGCACGTCGTCCCAGGGGCGGGCGGGAACGACCGGCACTCCAGCCGCTTCGGCCTGCGACGCCAGCCAGTCGCCGTACAGGCGGCTCACCACGGCCCGCCCGTGCTGCGCCCCTGCCGAGGGTTCGCGAAGCCGGTAGTTCTCGGCGATCTGCTCCTCGTCGCCCTCGTGCAGGAAGACCGCGCGCACGCCGTCCAGCTCCGCGGCCGTGGACGGCAACAGGTAGTCGCCCTCGACGACCACCGGCGTCATGGTCTCGAGATGGTTGGCGACCACCGCCCGCACCGCGGGGACGAGCGCCCGCGCCACGGAGATCTGCATCTCCACGATCCGCTCGTGAGGCAGGTGGACGGCCTCGGGGTTGGCCCGCCAATAGTGCAGCGCGGGCAGCTGCTCCGGCGTGGTCATGGCCTGCAGCGCCTCGACGATGTCGTCGATCTCGACGATAGGTGAGGCCAGGCGGCGCGCCAGGGGATAGGACACCTGGCTCTTGCCGGTCCCCGAAGCGCCGCCGAGCAGGATGATGGGGGCGTCGTTCACCCGTGGACCCTATCCGAGGACCTCAGCCGGCCGGTCCTGACCGGCAGGCGAAGACGACCGGCCGCGAATCCGTATGCTCGACATTTTCTCGATCAAGGCCGTACGCGGACCACAGGGCCTTTACGTGTCATGCCAGGAATAGAGCAGTACTACTGCCTGATGTCGGCGCTGGTCAACGGCAACTCGCTGGTGTGGCGCACCGCTTCTCCGCGTTGGGCCGGCCCGCCCAGGCTCGACGGCACAGGGCGATGCTGGCCAGCCTGCTCGCCGCGCCCACCCGGATGATCTCGCGCGGTCCGCGGGCGACGACGCGGACAACCACCTGCGCGCGACACTGTTCGCTCAGAACCTTGCTGAGGAGCAGCTGACCTCCTTCGAGGAGCGCTTCGGCAGGACCTAGCTAGTGATCATGAAATGTGGGGGAAGATCATCCCGGGGGGTGCCCGAGGTATCGGGAGGGTCGAGTTCGCGCGTCTCCGTCGATCTCAGCGCGTCGTCCGAACCCCCCGATCAGGGGAGAAACCGCGCGTACCGATACGAAACCCAGACTGATCATGTGGGTACACGGTTGTCAAGCCCTGGCAAGTCCCGCCAGCGGAAACGCAAGCCAGGCGCGCCGGCCGAGCTTCGACACGCCGCCACAACGCGATCGCGCGCTTCACATCCGGCTTTCGTGTCAAGTCACGAATTCTCGTGACAAGACCTGACACCTCTGGCGTGCTCTTCTGGACATGGCCTTCCTGAGGAAGGGCTCACAGCCACAACAGGAATCTATATGTCCACATCCGAGAGTCACCTGCCGACCGACAAAGGTCGAATGCTCACCGTCGTCGTACTCGCCCTCGTGCTGGCCTCCGGTGTGGCGGCCGCGATGGTAGTGGCGGCCGACGCCGCCAACGCCAAATCTCAGCCTCACGGAGCCATCGCCTTGACCGGGAGAAACCACAACGAGACCGTGCTGATCCGCAGTTGACCACTGCCCGCGGGCGGGAGCGCTACCGTCCCGCCCGCCTCTACTTCACAAGACCGTGTGCGTACCGGAGCTGGAATGTATGTGAACGTCAAGAGTTCAATGATCGCAGCAGCCATCGGGCTCAGCGCCACACTTAGCTTCCAAGGGACCGACTGCCCGGCCATCAATGCAGGGCAAGAGCTCCAGCCCGCAGGTAGAAACAGGTGTTACCGGAACTGCATCGATCACTACGAACCGCTCAAAACCGGTTGCTTCAAGCTAAAGAACTGGGTCCAATGCCTGTGGCACTTCACTCAACAGGAGGAGAAGTGCAAGGCGTCCTGCAGGAAGAAATTCCCTTCAGGCACAAGGCCGAGCGACGGACAAAATCCTGCCGCCAGCTCGACCGTCGGGGGAGGAGCTCCCGAGTCGATCAGCGCGGCACTGGCGAGACGGACGCAGACTGCTTGACCTTTCCCGCTTTAGCGCTGAGGCACTGCCGCGGTTTCGGCCTCGTCGCTGAACTCGGCCTCGCCGCGTGCGAACAACGCGCCTCGTAGGCCGGTGAGTCGTCCAGCATGCCGACCGCCCGGTTGTACCGCATCGTGGTGCGCGGGTCGGCGTGGCCCAGGAAGTCCTGCACCTTGTGCAGCGACCAGCCGCCCGGCCCAAGCATGTAGGTGGCGACGCCGGCCGGCAGGAAGCCGCGCAAGTTCTGCGACAACAACAACCTGTGCAAGAACGCCTACTACCGGAACAGGGAACGCACCGAACGCGAGGCGGTGACCACCGCGGTGACCGCCACCGGCGCGGTGCTCGCCGAGGCCCGCCCGCTGCTGGACGGCCTGCAGGCCCTCGTCGCCCGCTTCGCCGACGGCGTGCAGATCGTCGAGACCGGCGCCCTGCAGCGCATCGCCACGCTGACCGCCGAGGCTACCGACGAGCGCGCCGACGCCCTGGACGCCCGTCCGGCCGCTCACGAGGCCGAGCAGGCCCGGCGGGCGGCCGAGCGCACCACGCGCGAGGCGCAGCAGGCCCAGCGGCAGGCTGAGGAGCGGGAGGATCGCGCCCGCGCCGACGCCGAGCGCATCCAACGCGAGACCGAGACCCGCGTGGTGGTGGCCGCCGAACGCCGCCAGGCCGCCGCTGAAACCGCCCGTCAGGCCGCCGAAGACGTCCGCGACCGCCAGGCCGACGAGCTGCGCACCCTGCGGCGCCAGCTCGCCGATCAAGTTGAGCGTGCCGAGGCCCAGGCCACCGCGCTGGGCGAGACGCAGGCCCGACTCGTCGAGGCCGAGACGAAGCTGGCTGCCGAACGCGCCGAGGCCCGCCGCCTGTCCGACCAGCTGACCGGCTCCCGCCAGCGCCTGGCCGAGGCCGCCGAGCAGATCGGCGAGCTGAAGGCGGCCGTGGCCGAGGCGCGCGCCGAGTCAGCCGGCGTACGCGAGGAGCTCACCGCCGAACGCCACCGCCACGAGCGCGACGTGGGGCGGCTGCGCGAGGACCTGACCCGGAGACGCCGGCAGGCCGCCGAGCAGGCCACCGCCGCGGCGGTCGCGCTCGCTCGCACCGAGGCCGAACGCGACGCCGCGCGGCGCGAAGCGGAGACAACCCGCGCCGAACTCGCGGCCATCAGACAGGAGCCAGCGCATCGGCTCGCCCAGGGCGCCGGAGAGGAGCCGGGGTCGGCCACCGCCGATACGGAGCGTCCGTCATGAGCCCCGGCAGCGGGGCCGACGCCGTAGCAGGCCAGCGGGGCCGGGCAGCAGGCGGTGATGACGGTGGTGATCTGGGTGTTCTGGTCATCGATCTCTGCGG
>NZ_JBHUFV010000035.1:0-201203 GCF_042681425.1 Nonomuraea mangrovi
CCGGCAACCAGTCCGCCCACAGCACCGGCGTCACCGCCACCACCACAGGCGGCGGCGGAGGCGGCGGCAACAAGGTCCTCGGCTACTTCGTCCAGTGGGGCGTCTACCAGCGCGCCTACCACGTCAAGAACATCGACACCAGCGGCTCGGCCGCCAAGCTGACCCACATCAACTACGCCTTCGGCAACGTGCAGAACGGCCAGTGCACGATCGGCGACAGCTACGCAGACTACGACCGCTTCTACCAGGCGGGCGAGAGCGTCGACGGCGTCGCCGACACGTGGGACGCGGGCGCGCTGCGCGGCAACTTCAACCAGCTGCGCAAGCTCAAGAAGAAGTACCCCAACATCAAGGTGCTGTTCTCCTTCGGCGGCTGGACCTGGTCCGGCGGCTTCGGCCAGGCCGCGCAGAACCCGACCGCCTTCGCCGAGTCCTGCTACCGCCTGGTGGAGGACCCGCGCTGGGCGGACGTCTTCGACGGCATCGACATCGACTGGGAGTACCCGAACGCCTGCGGCCTCACCTGCGACACCAGCGGGCCCGCCGCGTTCAAGAACCTGATGTCGGCCCTGCGCACCCGCTTCGGCTCGAGCAACCTCGTCACCGCGGCCATCACCGCCGACGGCAACAACGGCGGCAAGATCGACGCGGCCGACTACGGCGGCGCCGCGCAGTACGTCGACTGGTACAACGTCATGACGTACGACTTCTTCGGCGCATGGGCGGCCCAGGGCCCGACCGCCCCGCACTCGCCGCTCACCAACTACAGCGGCATCCCGACCCCCGGCTTCTACTCCGACAACGCCATCCAGAAGCTCAAGAGCAAGGGCGTCCCCGCGAGCAAGCTTCTGCTCGGCATCGGCTTCTACGGCCGCGGCTGGACCGGCGTCACCCAGTCCGCGCCGGGCGGTACGGCCACAGGGCCCGCGCCCGGAACCTACGAGCAGGGCATCGAGGACTACAAGGTCCTCAAGACCCGCTGCCCCGCCACGGGCACCATCGCGGGAACGGCCTACGCCTACTGCGGCAACCAGTGGTGGAGCTACGACACGCCGAGCACGATCGGCGGCAAGATGAGCTACTCGAAGAACCAGGGCCTGGGTGGCGCGTTCTTCTGGGAGCTCAGCGGTGACACCACGAACGGTGAGCTGATCACCGCCATGAAGAGCGGCCTGGGGTGATCCCCGGCTAGCCCGTCAGGGCCGGTCCCCTCACACAGGGGACCGGCCCCTCGACTCTCCGCGAGAGCGCGGCTGATTTCCGGGAGCGCGGGACTGGTTTGTGGCAGCGCGGGGGCTGGTTTTCCGGGCGCCCCGGGAGGTGGCCTGGGTGGTCGGGCGGCGGGGTTCAGCGGGTGCCGACGAACAGCGAGTGGGTGGCCGAGCGGCTCAGGTCGTGGCGCTTGATCTGGCCGAGCCCGGCGTCCGCCAGCCAGCCCTCCACGGTGCGGGTGCTCGGCACGCCACCGCCCTGGGTGTGCCACAGGTTGAGGCCGAACCCCGCGGTGAAGGCTCCCTCCGCCACGCCCGCCCGGTGCTCGGCGATCGTCTCCAGGACCAGCACCTGCCCACCGGGCCTGGTGGCGCCCGCCGCCTTGGCGACGATCTCCGCGGCCTGAGCGGCGGGAAAGCCGTGCAGGACGTTGCACAGCAGCACCATGTCGTGCTTCCCCTCGATCGGGTCGCGGGTGAGGTCGGCCGCCACCCATCGGATGCGCTCGTGGTCGCCGTCGCCGAGCGCGCCTGGCAGGTCCACGACCGTGGCCGACAGCTGCGGATGCGTCCGGCAGAACGCCGCGCTGTAGGTGCCGTGCCCGCCGCCCAGGTCGAGCAGCCGGACCTCACCGTCGGGCGGCGGGGCGAGCGCGACCACCTCTTCGGCGAGCCATCCGGCCAGGCCGCGTTGGAGATCCTGGAACCTGGCCGACAGCTCAGGGCGTTCGGCGAGCCAGGGGTAGAAGTCGCCGCGGGGCCGTCCGGTCTGTACGGCGGTGGGCAGGTCCGCCCACAGGTCGCCGAGGATGGACTGCCAGACCAGCAGGACCTGGCCGTAGGACGACGGCGAGGCCGAGCACAGCCAGGCCGTGGCGGTCGGGCTGTTGGCGTAGCGCCCGTCGTGGAGCTCCACGTAGCCGGTGGCACGGAGCAGGTCGAGGAGCCTGGCCAGGCCTTCGGTGCCCGCACCGAGCCTGGCGGCCAGGTCGGCCGGGGTGCACGGTCCCTCGGCCAGCGCGTCGAACACGCCCGTCCGCAACCCGGCGGCGACCGCGTGCGTGGCCATCGCGCCGACCAGGTCGAGCAGGGGCGCGGGCGCCTGGCCTGTGGCGAAGGCGCGCACCTCGTCGGGCGGCAGGTCGAGCGGCATGCGGGATCCCTTCTACGGTGATCGTCGGCTGCGGAAATCGCTGCGGAGGCGCGGGCGGGTGCCGCCCCCGGAGACGGGTCGGATGTCAGCGGGCGGGGACGGGGTCGGATGTCGGCCCCGGAGACGGGTCGGATGTCGGCGGGTGGAGGCGCGGGTAGGTGCGGGCGCGCGGAGACGGGTCGGACGTCAGGGCGCGGGGACGGGGGCGGGCGCGTCGTCGGGCGCGTCGTCGGGCACGGCGTCGGGGAGGGTGGTCTCCAGCCTGCGCAGGCCGGGCGTGAACGCGGTGATGGCGGCCAGCGCCGCGAGCAGTACCGCGTCCAGGAGCAGCACGAACGCGATGCCGCGCCCCTCCCCCACCCCGATGAGCGGGCCGAAGCTGCCGGCGAGTCCGCCGCCCGGCATCAGCAGCGGTCCTGTGACGAACTCGGCGACCGGCGCGGCCAGCAGGTACGCCACGGGCGTCGCCGCGGTGCCGAGCGAGTGGGCGGTGCCGAGCACCCTGCCGAGGACCTCCCGTTCGATCTTGGTCTGCATCACGGCCTGCGCGCAGCCGCCCACGACGGGCAGCGTGAACAGGAAGGCCGCGGCGGCCACGCCGACGAGCAGCGGCGAGGGCCGCAGGGTGTGCAGGAACAGGGCCACGCCACCGGCGGCCATGAGCACCGCCATCCCGCGCACTCGCCCCTTCGGCCCGCCCCAGACCCCCATGAGCAGGCTCCCGCAGAACATGCCTGCGCCTCCGGCCAGCATGAGCACGCCGAGGACGTCCGCCGTGGCGAACGACAGGATCAACGGTTGCACCAGGACGCCCGCCGTGGCGAACACGAAGTTGAACCCCGTCTGCACGAACACCAGACCCAGCAGTTGCGGCCGCCGGCGCAGGTAGCGCCACCCGACGACCAGGTCGGTCCGCAGGTCAGGCGCCCCGGCCGTTCCGGCGGGCCGCAGGACGGCCGCGGGCAGCCGTACGAGCAGGAGGGTCAGCACCGCGACGGCGAACGTCGCGAGGTCGACGACCAGCACCCCCGCCGTCCCCACCGCGACCAGCAGGGTGCCGGCCAGCACGGGGGCGGCGATCTGCGTGGCCCAGGTGATCTGCATGAGCCCGTTGGCCCTGCCCAGGTGCCGCTTCGGGATCAGCAGCGGGGTCATCGCCTGGTAGGTGGTGGCGTGGAAGGTCCCGCAGGCCGCGGTGATCGCCGACGCCAGGTACAGGTGCCAGACCGCGAGCCGGTCGCCCTGGATCAGGAACACGATGGCGAGGGTGGGCAGCGCGGCCAGGCAGTCGGTGACGATCAGTACCCGGCGACGGTCGAAGCGGTCCACCACGATCCCGGCGAACGGGCCGATCAGGATGCCGGGCAGCAACCCGCAGAGCATGACCAGCGCGAACTGGGTGGGCGAGCCCGTCACCTGGTACACCCAGACGCCGAGGACGAACCCGGTGAGGCTGGAGCCGACGCCCGACAGCAGCGAGGCGATCCAGACGGCGGCGAAACGCAGGATGTCCGCCCTGGCCCTCACCGCCGGATCACCGCCACGACGCCCGCGATGGTCGGGTTGTCGAAGAAGTCGTCCAGCGGGACCTCGACGCCGAGCCGCTTGCGCATGCGGGCGATGATCTGTGTGATCGTCAGGGAGTGACCGCCGAGGTCGAAGATGTCGTCGTCCTGCTCGATGGGGGAGATCTGCAGCACTTCCTCCCAGATCTCCCGGATCTGTACGGCCAGCGCGTCCCCCGTTCCCCCGTCGTGCTGGTCCGAATGAGCCGAAGGCGTGGACGCCCCGGACACCGCGATGGACACGGAAGGCGTGGCGGGAGCATCGGTGAGAGCGGGCGCGATCAGCCGGCTCAACGGCCGTCCAGGATCGTCGGCCACGGCGTCGAGGACGGCCCGCAGGTCGGCGGCGAAGCCGGGCGCGTCGACCGGCTCCTCCGGGTCGTACCGGAGGCTGGCCTCGACCCCCGACGGCCCGTCGGCGAGCTGGAGCTGAAGGGCGCCCCGCACGCCGTGGTTGAACGCCAGCCACTCCACCTCGCCCAGCCGCGGCTTCTCGCCCACGCGGCGGTAGCTGATGGAGACGGGCGCGAGCGCGGCGTGCGGTTTGATCCCCGGCACCGCTCTGGCCAGCGGAACCTCGCGGAACCGGTAGAGCCGCCTGAGCTCGGCCCGCACCTCCGCGGCGAAGTCGGCGAACAGCGCGTCAGGCGAGGGGCCGGTGAACAGCGGCAGCTCGTTGACGTGGCATCCGACGCGGTCCTCCTCGGCGGGTGTCCTGGTGGACAGGTCGAGCGCGGTGACGACGCCGGCGTTGCCGTACGACCGCAGCAGCGCGTGGACCGCGGCGACCAGCACCTCGAACCTGGTGAGGCCGGGCAGGTCGGGAACCTCGCAGGGGAACTCGACGACAGCGCCCGCCGAGGCGCGGCGAGAGCGCAGCCCGCCGCCGCGCACGACGATCTCGCCTGGCTCCCGCCACCGGGGCGTCCAGAACGCGCCGGCCTCCTCCAGCAGGCTCTCGACGCGCTCCCGCTGCTCGGCGGCGACATCCGTATGGCGTGCTGCGGCGTCGACGCCGGGCACGGGCAGGGACTCACCCTCGAGCAGGGCGGTGAGGTCGGCGACGAGCACGTCCTTGGACCGCCCGTCGAAGACCACGTGGTGGGCGACGACCAGCAGCGTGTCGCCGAGCAGGGAGAAGCGGATCAGCGGTCCCCGTTCCAGGTCGAACGGCCGGACGACCTCCGCCCTGACCGCCTCCTCCCCTCCTTCCCCGACGCGGAGCGCGGGCGGGCAGGCGGCGGGGACCAGGTGGAGCACGCCGTCCCTGTCCTCCAGCGCGCACCCCAGCAGCGGGTGCCGGTCCACCACGCCCCTGCACGCCTTGGCCAGCGCGTCACGGTCGGCTCCGCCGTTCAGCCTGATCGGGATCGGCAGGTGGTAGACGGTGCCCGCGCCCGTCAGCTCGGTGATCCACATGCCGTGCTGGGTGAAGGAGACCTGGCTCATGTGAGCACCTCTCGGGTGGGTGGCTCGTCGGGGATCCGCCGGGCGGCGGCGATCGCCTCGCGCAGCGGGGCGGGCGGCCGGTCGCCGAATCGTTCGAGGTAGGCCCGCACGTGGCTGGGCACCTCCTGCAGGAAGGGGAAGTCGCTGGCGACCATCTGCCGGATCGCGAGCAACGGCACGGGGCTGTTCAGCGGCAGGAAGTCGGGGTTCCATAGACCGGACTTGGGCGGGGGGCCTGGATGGAACTCGCCGATCATGAGTCCGGCCTCCACGTACGCCGACTTGAGCTCGAGCTGGGCCGCGTCGACGACGGCGGCGGCCCGCGCGTCCGGCAGGTCGGGGAACAGCACGAGGATGGTGCGGAACTGCGGCGCGACGCCCGGCGGCGCCGCCAGCCGCTGGAACCAGTCGCGGTAGCCGGCGAGCACCCTGGAGATGTCCAGGACCGTCGGCTCGCCCTGGCAGACGGCCAGGTAGAACGTGCCCCTGTCGAGCGCGGTCTGGGCGTAGGGGCAGACGGCGCCCTTCCTGCCGAGGTCGGGGTGGGGGTTGCACAGGTACTCCCGTGCCCAGGTCACGATGCGGCGCAGCGGCTCGCCGTACCGCTTGACCAGCTCGTCTTCTCCGTCGAGGTCGCTCAGCTCGATCAGCGTGCGGGAGGGGTCGGCGGGATCGATGAGCATGGTCAGTGTCCCTTCCTGACGATCTTTCTCATCGCGGCCAGCGCGGTGGCGCCCGCGGCTGTCACGGCGGCCCAGCGCAGGATCGCGTCCTGGCGGCGGGCCTTGGCGAGTGCGTCCGCGTACGGCATCGTGGTGTGGGAGATCATCGTGTAGAGCGGGACCCAGCGGCCTGGGAACGTCCTGGCCAGCAGCAGGTCGGCCTGCCTGCGCAGATGGTGGAACGGCGAGCGGACGCGGTCGCGCAGCTCGACGAAGTTCTGCCTGGACAGCTCGTCCAGGACGTCGGTGTGCGGCCTGCGCGCCTGCTCGAACGCGGCGAACGCGCGCTCAGGATCGCCGGGATGCTCGCCCAGGCACCGGTCGAGGACGAGGCAGTCCTCCAGAGCCGAGTTCATGCCCTGGCCGTAGAAGGGGTAGACGGCGTGGCAGGCGTCTCCCACGAGCACGACCCTGCCCCGGTGGTGCCACGGCGCGGTGCGGATCGAGACCAGGTGCCCGACGGGGTTGCCGGCGTACTCCTTGGCCAGGTCGGGCATGAGCGGGAGCGCGTCGGGGAAGCGCTCGGCGAAGAAGGCCTCCGGATCGGTGATCTCGGCGAACCCGCCGGGCCCCTCGTGAGGAAGGAACAGGGTGGCGGTGAGCGAGTTGTCCATGTTGGGATGGGCCACGATGAGCCCGTCGCCGCCGGGCCACACGTGCAGCGCCTCCAGCCGCACGCGGGCGGAGCCGTCGTCCGCGGCGGGGATCGTCAGCTCCTTGTAACCCCAGTCGAGGACCTCCTGATGGAGGTCGGCGCGCAGCCCGCGGTGAAGCTGCGTCCTGATGGCGGAGAACGCGCCGTCCGCGCCCACGATCACATCGGCCGTGACCCTGCTGCTCTCGCCGCTCTCCTCCTCCACCACCTGGACGGCGGGCGCCTCCCTGTCCAGCTCGACCACCCTGTGTCCGAAGTGGAAGCTCACCTCCGGCCGGGCGTCGGCGTGGTCGATCAAGAGGGACACCAGGTCCCTGCGCAGCACCGAGTGAAGGATCTCGTCGTCGCGGGCGCCGTACGGATGGAAGGTCGTCTGGCCGCCAGGCACGTGCACGGCCCTGCCGCGCATCGGCACCGTGAGCGGCCACACCCGGTCCATCAGCCCGATGCCGCCCAGCGCGCGCACGCCGCGGGCGGAGAGGCCGAGGTTGATCGACCTCCCTTCGGCATCGGCCTTGCCACGCGGATCGGGGCGCCGCTCGTAGACGGCGACCTGATGCCCGCGTCCGGCCAGGTAGCACGCCAGCAACGTGCCCGCGGGCCCGGCGCCCGCGATCAGGAACCTCATCCGCGCTCCTGTGCGGTCCACGCGGCCGGCAGGATCACGCGTCCTCGCGCGATCTCGTGTTCCGCCTCCAGCGCTTCGTCGTCCTGCAGTGGTTCGGGTGACAGAAGGGGTTCACTCATGGCTCTCCTTGGAAGCGGCGGCCCCGACCAGGACGCCGGCTGCGATGAGGTGATCGAGATGACCGTCGAGCAGCGCCGACGCCGGCGGGCAGGTCAGCCCGGCCGTGGCCAGCGTGCGTTCTGTCGCCGCGCAGTCGAAGACGGGGCCCTTGGCGTCGCCGTACTCGGCGAAGAAGCGCGGGAAGGCGGCAACGGGGAGCGGCTCGCCCGCCGCCAGGCGCCTGCGTACCTCCGCCCGCCACCGCGAGCCCTGGACGAGGCGCACGGGAAAGCCCTTCGCGCGCAGCCCCTCGACGAGCTCGGCCGAGCTCAGCGTGCGGGGGTTGTAGTAGTGGAAGTCACCGGTCGCCCGCGTGCGCGCCAGGTGCCCGATGGCGGCCGCCACGTGGTCGACGGGGGCCAGGTCCAGGTTCTCGCCGTCGGGGACGCCGCCCATGGCGACGCAGGTGGCGAAGAATCTGCCGAGGAAGTCGTCGGGCGGGCACGCGCCGGTGCGGCTGTCGCCCGCGATCCTGGCGGGCCGGTGGATCGCGACCGGCACTCCCGCCTCGCGCGCCGACGCCGCCAGCCGGTCGGCGACCCATTTGCTCTGGTCGTAGCCGGGATGCAGCAGTTCGGGGTCGGGCAGCGGGTCGCACTCGCGCACGATGCGCTCGCCCGGCGTCAGGTGCACGCCGAGAGTCGAGACGACGTGCACGGGCGTGGTGAGCGCGCCGCGGCCGGCCAGGCGCAGGATCTCCAGGGTGCCGCCGACGTTCGCGGGCCGCAGCCTGCCGTACGGCCTGGCGAAGTCGACCTGGCCACCGCTGTGCACGATCAGGTCGAGGGTGTCGGCCAGGTCGTCGAGCCGCCCGGCCGGAAGGCCGAGCCCCCGCGCGGCCAGGTCGCCCTGCTCGGGGACGATCCTGGCCAGGTAGGCGTCGCTCCAGAGCCCGTACCGCTCCAGGTTGCGCCGCACGCGCTTGACCGGGGACTCGCCCCTGACCAGGCAGTGCACGACCGTGTCCGGGTCGCCGAGCAGGTCGGCGAGCAGGTAGGCGCCGAGGAAGCCCGTGGCCCCTGTCATCAGCACCCGCCGAGGTGGGGCGGCGGGCACGGGTCCGGCCGGCGGCGGGAAGTCGGCGGGAAGCGTGGCGTCGGCCATGAGGTCGGGCTTTTCCGCTGCGACGTCGTGCCCGTCGATGCGGGCGGCCAGCTCCGCCAGGTCCGCGGCGGCGAAGAAAGCGCCCAGTTCGACGGCGACGCCGGTGCGCGCGGCGATGCGGTTGACGGTCTTGGGCGTGAGCAGCGAGTGGCCGCCGAGGTCGAAGAAGTTGTCGCGCCGCCCCGCGCGTACGCCGAGCGTCTCCTCCCAGGCGGCGGCGACGGCGCGCTCGGTCGGGGTGCGCGGGCTCTCGTACGGCACGGCCTCCGCGTCGGGTGCGGGAAGCGCGCGGTGGTCGACCTTCCCGTGCGGGGTCAGCGGCAGCCCGTCGAGCATGACGACGGCCTGCGGCACCATGGCGGCGGGCAGCCGTTCCGCCAGGAATCCGCGCAGCTCGGCCCTGGAGACGGGCGCGCCGGCCAGGTAGGCGACCAGCCGCCCTTCGACGGCGGTGACCACGGCCTCGCGCACGGCGGGGTGGGCCAGGCAGGCGGCCTCCACCTCGGCGGGCTCGATGCGCACGCCGTTGATCTTGAGTTGCCTGTCGACCCTGCCGAGGAACTCCAGCCGGCCGTCGGGGCGGCGCCTGGCCAGGTCGCCCGTGGCGTACATCCCGGCTCCCGGGGCGAACGGGTCGGGCGGGAACCTCTCGGCGGTCAGCTCGGTGCGGCCCAGGTAGCCGCGTGCCAGGCAGGGCCCGCCCAGGTGGAGCTGACCGGGGACGCCGATCGGGGCGAGCCCGCCGACGTCGTCGAGCACGTAGGCCCGCACGTGCGGCAGCGGCGAGCCGATCGGCAGGTGCGTTCGCTCGCCGAGCTCGGAGCCGTCGACCGTGCGGTAGACGGTCGCGCAGACGGTGGCCTCGGTGGGGCCGTAGTGGTTGAAGAAGGCGAGGCGTCCGCCGGTGAGGCGGGCCCAGGTGCGCAGCCGGTCCACCGGGACGCTCTCGCCGCCGACCATGACCGTGGCCAGCGGGCCGGGGTCGACCGCGTCGAGGCCGGACAGGTCGTCGACCCACTGCTGCCAGAGCGCGGAGGGGGCGTCCACCATGGTGATCGCGTGGTCGGCGCAGAGCCGTAACAGCTCGTGGCCGGTGAGCGCGACAGGATCAGGGTGCAGCACGATCGCCGCGCCGCTGACGAGGGCGGGGTAGAGGTCGCCCGCCGAGGCGTCGAAGCTCAGCGGCGGGACCATCAGGACCCGCTGGCCGGGCCCGAACCCGTGCAGGTCGACGAAGGCCCGCGCGAGCCGCGCCACTGTGTCGTGCCCGACCACCACCCCTTTGGGCGCCCCTGTCGAGCCGGAGGTGTAGATCACGTACGCGGGGGCGTCGCCTTCCGCTCTCAGGCTCGGGGCGTCGGCGGGGGCGAGGAGTTCGTCGACGCGGGCGGTGGGCGTGCCTGCCACGCGGAGTCCTTCAGCCACGATGGCCAGGGCCGCTTCGCAGTCGGTCAGCAGCGCGGCCAGCCGTTCGGCCGGCTGCGACGGGTCGAGCGGAACGTAGGTCGCCCCCGCCTTGAGCGTGCCGAGCACCGCGACGATCGCCTCGGGGCCGGCCGTGGCGCAGACGGCCACCCGCTGTCCCGGCCGCACTCCGCGAGCGGCCAGCCCTCTCGCCAGCGCCTCCGCCTGGGTGTCGAGCTCCAGGTAGGTCATGGTCCGTTCGGGCGTGACGACGGCGGGCGCTCCAGGTTCGCGGCGCGCCTGCTCGGCGAACAGCTCCTCGAGGCGTACGGACGGGGCGGCGGCGGGCGGCGGGCCGTCAGGCAGCAGCACCGCGATCTCCTCGGGCGGCAGCATCGCCAGCTCGCTCAGTCGCGCCTCGGGCCGTGCCGGCATCTCCCGCAGCAGCCGCTCCAGATGACCCGCCATGCGCCGCACCGTGGCGGCCTCGAACACCTCGGTGCTGTAGGTGAACAGGAACTGCAGGGCGTCCGGGTACACCACGACATCGAGCGCCAGGTCGAACCGGGCGGAGGCGAGACCGGAAAGGACGGGCTCGCCCTCCATCCCGCCCAGCCTGAGCGGTTCCCCGTCGGGGTTGCCGAGCATGAGCATCGTCTGGAAGACCGGCGGGATCGCCGGGTCCCTTCCCGTCCCCAGCTCGCCGACGACCCGCTCGAACGGCACCGCGGCCCTGCCGAACCCGCGCAGCAGGCGCCTGCGCACGCGCTTGAACAGCTCCCTGACAGACGGGTCACCGGTCAGGTCCGCGCGCACGGCCAGCGTGTTGACGAAGAGCCCGAAGACCGCCTCGAGGTCCTCCTCGTCCCTGCCCGCGACCGGGGTGCCGACGCAGAAGTCGTCCTGGCCGCTGTGCCGCCGGAGCAGCACCTGGTAGGCGGCCATCAACACCATGAACGGCGTGCAGCGCTCGGCCCTCGCCAGCTCCGTGACGCGCTCCCACACCTCGATGGGCATCCGGTGGATGGCCATGGCGCCGTTCCCGCTCCTCACGGCGGGCCTCGGCCGGTCGATCGGCAGCTCGAGCGGCGGCACCCCGGCCAGTTCCTCCCGCCAGAAGGCCAGCTCTCCCGCGTGGTCCACGGCGCGCTGCGCCACCGCGTGGCTCCGGTACGGCGTGGCAGGCCGCGAAGGCGCGACGCCGCCCGAGGCGAAAGCCGTGTAGAGCTCGTCGAGCTGGGGGAACATGATCCGCTCGACCGACCAGGCGTCGCCGATGATGTGGTGCATCACCATGACGAGCACGTGATGGTCGACGCCGAGACGCATCAGGGTGACCTTGAGGAGCGGGCCCTCGGCGAGGTCGAAGGAGGCGTTGGTGCGCGCGGCCACGAGCGCCGCCAGCCGTTCCTCCGTCTCGTCCTGGGCCTCGACCAGCTCGACGACGACGGGGGCGGCCGGCCGTACGGACGCGACGGGGGTGCCGTCGATCTCCGGGAACACCGTTCGCAGCGACTCGTGGCGGGCGACGAACTCGGTCAGCGCCCTGGCCAGCGCGGACTGGTCGAGCGGGCCCCGCAATCGCACGCTGACGACCATGTTGTAGCTGGAGTCCCCGCCTGCCAGACGGTCCAGGAACCACATGCGCTCCTGGCCGTGGGACAGCACGGTGGTGAACTGATCTCTCGGGTTCCGACCTCGCGCCACAGGCAAGGACATCCTGACCGTCTCCCTCAGTGGGTGAGCCTGGTTTTCTGACCTGAGACTTGACAAAATAATTCTTAGGAAAGTTTCCTATTAATTAGCCGACCTGATGCTACACACTGGGACCGGAGGCGGACAAGCGCCTGCGGCCCATCGGCCATTCCACCTGCGCGATGGAGGAAACAATGGCGAGCCAGGGTGCCAGGAGAGGCGAGAGCCCCGTCCTGGCCGCACTTGCCGACGCCGTGCTTCAGCCGGGATTCGTCGGCACCACGCTGCCCGAATGGGTGCGACGACGGCTTTCCAGCGGCCTCGGCGGAATAGCCCTCTATTCACGAAATATCGTGACAAACGAGCAGGTCATGGACCTTACTGCGGCCATCAGGGCCGAGAATCCGCACGTCGTCATCGCCACCGACGAGGAGGGCGGTGACGTGACCCGCCTGGAGGCCAGGACGGGCAGCTCCCGTCCGGGCAACCTCGCCCTCGGCGCGGCCGACGATCCCCGGCTCACCGGACGCGTGGCCAGAGGACTGGGCCTGGAACTCGCGCGAGCCGGCGTGAACCTCACCTACGCCCCTGTCGTGGACATCGAAGGCGACCTGGACAACCCGGTGGTGGGCACCCGCGCGTTCGGCTCCGATCCCGCGCTGGCGGCCCGCCACGCCGCCGCGTGGGTCACCGGCGTCCAGTCGGCGGGGGTCGCGGCGTGCGCCAAGCACTTCCCCGGGCACGGGGCCACGTCCGCCGACTCCCACGACGAACTGCCCACCATCACCTATTCCGCGGAGGACCTGGCCCGCCTCGCCCTGCCACCGTTCAGGGCGGCCATCGACGCGGGGGTCAGGGCGGTCATGACAGGACACCTCCTCGTGCCCGCCTACGACCGGGACTCCCCCGCCACGATGAGCAGCCGCCTGCTGGTCGAACTGCTTCGAGGGGAGCTCGGCTTCGACGGGCTGATCGTGACCGACGGGATCGAGATGGCACCCGTGTCAGGGCGGTACGGCCTCGGCGGTGCGGCCGTCAAGGCGCTCGCGGCGGGCGCCGACGCCATCTGCGTCGGCGGCGAGAACGCCTCCGCCGGAGTGGTGGGACTGATCCGCAACACCATCATGGCCGCGGTGATGGACGGCACCCTGCCGGAGGAACGCCTGGCCGACGCCGCCGCCAGGGTCCGCCTGCTGGCCGACTGGGCCCACGAACACCGCCGAACCACCACCCCTGACTCCGGCACCACTACCGACACATCGACCACCACCGGAATCGGGACCGAGGCCAGGACCGGGACCGAGGCCGGGGTTGGAACGGGGCCAGAGTCGGAGGCGGCCCGGCGGGCGTTGCGCGTCACCGTGAACCGGCGACCCAGACCCGGCGCCCCGCCGCACGTCATCGAGCTGGCCTCCCCCACGAACCTCGCCGTCGACCCGATCACCCCGTGGGGCATGGCCGACGCGCTGACCTCACGCCTCCCCGCCACCACGGTGACGCGGCTCGCCGAACCGGACGGCCACGAACTCCTGAGAGCCGTGGAGGCGGCCCGAGCACGGCTGCTCGTCGTGACCGTCCGCACCGCACACCGGCACGCCTGGGTACCGGCCGCGCTGGACCAGATCCTGGCCAGGCGCCCCGACGCCGTGGTGGTCGAGATGGGCACACCCAGCACGGCCACACCCGGCGCGATCCACATCGCGACGCACGGCGCGACCAGAGTCTGCGCGCGGGCCGCGGCGGAGGCCCTCGCCGACCTCGGCCTGCTCGACCCGGACAACCTGCTCGACCCACCCGCCGGGCTCGACCCGCTCCGCTCGTTCGGCTCGTGAAGGCCGAAGCGATAGCCGGCGCCGGGACGTGGAGCTCGGCGGGGGATCTTGCGTCCCACCGGGCCCTGTGATTCCGTGCAGAAATGTAAAGGTTCTTTCCAGTTTCCTCCGCGGCCCACACCGTCCGGAGGCGAGCCGAGGCGAGGACGTCATCACCACGCTCACCGTGCGCTTCGAGGGACAGACCGACCGCCGCGGCCCGCTGACCATGGGCCAGGCCAACATGGCACGTTGCGTGCGGAGGGACCCGCCTCCGCACATGAACTTCCTGGTGGTCAAACGGCTGCCGAAGCGGGCCACGCTGGACCGCGTCGAGGCGGCCACGCGCGCGCTGCTCTGCCGGCACGAGGGCCTGCGCACGACCTTCACCGACGATGGCCAGCACGCGCACGGCGCTGGCGAGCTGGCCGTCCCCGTCCATGACGCCGACGGCGAAGCCAGGCTCGCGGCGGAGGAGGTGGGCGCGGGCCTGCGGGCGGCGAGGTTCGATCTGGCGGCCGAGCTGCCGGTCCGCATGGCCGTGGTGCGAGAAGGGGGGACGCCGCGTTTCGTGGTCTTCGTCCTGCCACACACCGCGGTCGACGCGATCAGCCTGGCCCAGGTCGTCAGCGAATGGGAGGGCCTGCTGCTCACCGCGCACCCCACGGACCCGCCACCCGCGCAACGGGCCGACCCGGCGGACCCACCACCGACACATCAGGGCAACCCGGCGAGCCCGCCACCGGCGCAGCGGGCCGACCCGGCGAGCGCGCCGCTGGTGCAGCCGATCGATCTGGCCGCCGCCGAGCGTACTCCGCAGGCGTCGCGCAGGGCCGCCTCCACGTTGCGCCACTGGCGTTCCGGCCTGGCCAGGGCGCCGCAGTCGATGTTCCCCGTGGCCTACGACGTCGAGCACGCTCTGCTCCCCCGGCTGCGCATCCGTTCGGCCGCCGTGGCCACTTCGCTGGAACGTGCTACCAGGCGGACGGGAGCGAGCCGTTCGGTCCTCGTGATGGCCGCGCTCGGCGTCCTGCTCGGCCGCCGCACCGCCCAGCCCACCTGCCTGCTGGCGTCGCTGTCGAGCAACAGGACCCATCCCCGGCTGCGTGGGCACGTCGGCCCGCTGGCCCAGGACGCGCTGATCGTGGCGGATCTCGACGCGGCCACGTTCGACGATCTGGTCGGCCGCTTCAGGGTCGCCGCGCTGAGCGGCTACCAGCACAGCAGGTTCGACGCGGCGGAGCTGTGGGAGACCATCCATGCCCTCGACGCCGAACGCGGCACCAGGTACGCCAGGGACTGCGTCTACAACGACATGAGCCTGCAGGCCGTACCGGCCGGGGAGCCGAGGCCCGCCTCGGACGTGGAGCTGAGCTGGTTGCCCGCGGCGTCGCTGCCGGCCAACCTGTCGCTCTGGGTGAACCGCCTGGACGACGAGCTCGACCTGGTGCTGTGGGCCAACCCGGAGGCCATGCCCGCGCGGGAGGCGGAGCGGTTCGGGACCGGGCTGGTCCGGCTGCTGGTGGCGGCGGGTGAGGGCGCGGTGGACCTGGCCTCGCTGGAGGAGGTCACGGGTGTGGCGTCCGTATCGTACGGGCCCGGGTGGGTGCGGAGCGGCGGGTCATGGGTGCGGCTCGAGTCCGTCAGCCGGCTGGTCGAGGCCGCCGCGCCCGGATTCCTGCCGCGGATCACCGCCCAGCCCGACGGCACCCTGACCTGCGACCTCGTCGCGCGCGACGCGTCGCGGAGAGCCGACGCGCCCACGCCCGAGCAGGTCCGCCGCGCCTGCATCGACCTCCTGCCCGGCCGCGCCGACGCGATCGCCCCGCACCACGTCGTCGTCCACGCGGGCGACCTTCTCCCCCAGTGAACGCCGGCCCCTCACCCCCGGCGCCTCCAACGCCGGGGCCCGCCCCCAGAGCTCCCCGCTCCTCCACCGAACCACCGGGCCGCGGTGACATCCTCGCGGGAGGACGCGGCGGTGACCCCCGGGGCGCGGCACGGACCGCGGGCGCGGGCGGCCCGTGGCCGCCCACTCCGCGCGGGGCGTCAGGGGCGGACGGCCGTGGCGTCGATCTCGAACAGCATGTCCGGCAGGGCGAGGGAGGCCACGCCGATCAGCGTCTGGGTGGGCGGCCTGTCCCCCCAGATCTTCCCGATCGCCGCCGCGACGACGGCCAGCTTGTCGAGGTCGTGGTCCACCACGAACGTGCGGATCCCCGCGACGTCCTCGAAGGACAGACCGGCCGCCGCCAGGGCAGTGCCCAGGTTCGACAGGGACTGTTCGACCTGCTCGGCGAAGTCCGGAGAGGTGACGTGTCCTTCGAGGTCGGAGGCGTACTGCCCGGCGACCAGGACCAGTTCGCCGGAGACCGCGGCGACGTGGCTGTAGCCGAAGGAGACGGGGTCGTGCAGGGTGGCCGGGTTGATGATGGTGACCGACATGTCGCGTTTCCTTATCTGGTGCGGGTGGTGATGGCGAAGGCGGAAAGCAGGAGTGCGGCGGCGAGCCACAGGGCGCCGACCGTGCCGAGCCCGTCGACGACCAGGCCGCCGAGCAGCGCGCCGAGCGCGATGGACAGGTTGAAGGTGGCGACGAACAGCGACGTGGCGGCCTCGGTCGCCTGGGGCGCGGCCTTGAGCATCCAGGTCTGCAGGCTCACCGACACGCCGCCGTAGGCGAGGCCCCACACGACCAGCAGGACGATCCCCTTGGCGGGCGTCCCGCCGTACGCGGCCATCAGGGCGGTGGCGGCGGTCAGCGCGAGCGTGATGGTCAGGAGCGTGCCCCGCGGGTGGCGGGCGGCGCGCGCGCCCGCGAGGAAGTTGCCCGCGATGCCCGCCACGCCGTATCCGAGCAGGAGGAGGCTGATGAGGTCAGGATCGACGCCCGCGACCGTCTGCAGGATCGGGCGGACGAAGGTGTAGGCGGCGAAGTGCCCGGTGATCAGCAGGAGGGTCAGGATCACGCCGGTCCGTACGGCCGGCGCCCGCAGCACCCGCGGCAGCTCAACGAAGGTGATCGTCTGCCTGGACGGCAGCGCGGGCAGGAGGAGGACCAGGCCCGCCAGAGCGACCAGCCCCAGGACCCCCACGGCACCGAACGCGACCCGCCAGCCGCCGAGCTCCCCCGCGAGCGTCCCGGCGGGCACGCCGACGACGGAGGCGGTCGACACCCCGCCGAAGATCACCGCGGTCGCGCGGGCCACGTGGGCCTCGGGCACCAGGCGGAGGGCGAGCCCGCCTGCGATGGCCCAGAACCCGCCGACGCTCACACCGACCGCGATCCTGGCCGCGAGGACGACGGCGAAGCTGGATCCCACGGCTCCGGCCAGGTTCGCCGCGCTCATGAGGCCGATGAGCGCGATCAGCATGACGCGCCGGTCGATCCGTCCTCCGACGACGGTGAGCAGGGGCGCGGAGAGCGCGGCCACCAGTCCCGGCACGGTCATCATCAGCCCGGCGACCCCTTCGGAGACACCGAGGCCGGTGCCGATCGGGGTCAGCAACCCGACGGGGAGCAGTTCGGAGGTCATCAGAGAGAAGATTCCCAAGGTCACGGCCGCCACGGCCGCCCATCCCCTGGCGGCCGCTCGCCCCGGCGCCGCATTCAAGACATCAGACATCCAGAATCACCTCCGACAGAGCCCGGTCAGGGCATTCGAATATTCTGGATGTTAAACGTCTAGAATATTCCAGGCAAACTCGGGGGTGGATGAGGCCGGCCGAGCGCTACGCCGTCCGGCGGGCGATCGTGATGATCTCAGGGCTCGCGTCGGTCAGCGGGCCCGAAGCCCAGTCGCCGAACTGCTCCTCGACCATCAGGCCCGCCGCCGCCAGGAAGGAGGACAGACCCGCCACGTCGAGGAAGCGCAGCGTGCTGCGGCTCACCTCTGGCCGGTCCCACGCGGGACTGGTGAAGGTGTGCGTGAACGACACAAGGCCATCCTCGACCGGGGTCTCGACCTCGCGTTCCATGCGCACGACCGCGCCCGAGGCGCCGATGATCTCGACCGGGTGGCCCGTCGTCCACTGCTCCCACGCCCGGGCCGGCGGATTGCGGGTCTCGAACACGAAGCGGCCGTCCTCGGTCAGCGCCGAGCGGATCGCGGCCAGCGCGACCCTCAGCTCCTCGTCCCCGAGCAACACCTGGAACGCGTGACCCGTCATCACGACCAGGTCGAACCCCTCGTCCCAGGAGACGGACGACAGGTCACCGAGCACCCACTCGATGTCCGGCCGCGCCCGTGCCACGTCGAGCATCGCCTCGGCGGGGTCGAGCCCGCACAGCCACCCCTCCGCGACCGCCATCGCATGACCGCCCGCGATCGGCGGGCCGCCCGCCCCTGCCCCGTCGATGCCGCCTCTCATGCGAGCGGTACGAAGCGGTACCCCATGCCCGGTTCCGTGATCAGGTGGGCGGGCCGCGCGGGGTCGCGTTCCAGTTTGCGGCGCAGCTGGGCCATGTACTGGCGCAGGTAGTGCGACTCCTTGAGGTACTTCTCGCCCCAGACCTCGTTCAGCAGGTACCGCTGGCTGACCAGCTTGCCCGGGTTGCGCAGCAGGATCTCCAGGATGTGCCACTCGGTGGGCGTCAGCCGTACCCCGTCGGAGACCGTCTTGTCGGTCAGGTCGATCACCCGGTCCCCCACCTGGACGCGGGCGAGCTCGGCCTCCTGCATGCCGGTCCTGCGGGTGACGGCCCGCATGCGCGCCAGCAGTTCCTCGATGTTGAACGGTTTGGTGACGTAGTCGTCCGCGCCCGCGTCCAGCGCCTCGATCTTGTCGTGGTTGCCCGTCCTGCCGGACAGCACGAGGATGGGCGCCGACGTCCACCCGCGCAGGCCGTGGATGACGTCGACGCCGTCGAGGTCGGGCAGCCCGAGGTCGAGGAGGATGAGGTCGGGGTGCTGTTCGGCCGCCTCCCTGAGCGCGGAGCCTCCGTCGGCGGCCACCGCCACGTCGTAGTGGCGCGCGACCAGGTTGATGCGCAGCGCCCGCAGGATCTGCGGTTCGTCGTCGACGACGAGGACGCGGGTCATGCGACCACCGTCCGCGAGGTGATGGCGAACGTGAGGGTCATGGTGAGACCTCCCCCTGGTGTCTCGTCGGGGACGAGGGTGCCGCCCATGGCCTCGGCCAACCCTCTCGACAGCGCGAGTCCCAGGCCGACACCCGTGTGGTTGTCGCGGTCGCCCAGGCGCTGGAACGGCAGGAAGATGCGGTCGTGGGCGTCGGCGGGGACGCCGGGGCCTCTGTCGATCACGCGGATCTCGACGTGGTCGCCGTGCCGGCTCGCGGTGATGAGCACCTTCTGGTGCTGCGGGCTGTAGCGCACCGCGTTGGCCATCAGGTTGACCAGCACTCGTTCGAGCAGCGTGGGATCGGCGACGATCTCGGGCAGCTCGACGGAGATGTCGCCCTCGACCCTGTCGCGCAGCGGGCCGAGGTCGTCGATCGCGCGGGGCACGACCTCCTCCAGCGCCACCGGCTGGTGGTCCACTCCGAGGACGCCCGCCTGCAGGCGGCTCATGTCGAGCAGGTTCGCGACCAGGCGGTCCAGCTTGGCCAGCGACTCGTCGGCGGTGGCGAGCAACTCGCAGCGGTCCTCCTCGCTCCATTCGATCGCCGTGTTGCTGAGGCTCTCCACGGCGGCCTTGGCGGAGGCGAGCGGGGTGCGCAGGTCGTGGCTGACGGCGGCCAGTAGCGCGGTGCGCATCCTGTCCGCCTCGGCCAGCGGCTTGGCCCGCTCCGCCGCCTCCTCCAGCCGCTGCTGGCGGAGCGCGACGGCGGTCTCGGCGGCGAACGCCTCGAGCACCCTGCGGTCCGCCGCGTCGAGCAGCCGTCCACGGGCGGCGAGGACCAGGTTCTCGTCGATGACCACGTCGGTGTCGGCGGTGGAAGGGGAGGTGCACGGCGCGCCGCCGGTGGTGGCGATGATCCGCCAGGCGTCGGGGTCGGTGTGGTCGTCCGGCATGCCGCCGGTGTCGGGCCGCCGTTCCAGCAGCGTGACGGAGGTCAGCCCGAACGTCTCCCGCAGCCTGGCCAGCAGCGAGGGCAGCGCGGCTTCGCCGCGCAGCACGTGCCCCGCCAGCGTGGCGAGGATCTCGGCGTCCGCGCCCGCTCGGGCCGCCTCCCTGGTACGGCGGGCGGCCACGTCGACGATCGTGCTCACCATGGCGGCGACCACGACGAACACGACGAGCGCGAACAGGTTCTCCGGATCGGAGATCGTGAACTCGCCGACCGGCGGGGTGAAGAAGTAGTTGAGCAGCAGCGAGCCGCCGACCGCCGCGGTGATGGCCGGCCACATGCCGCCGATCAGGGCGACGCCGACCACCGTGACCAGGTAGAAGAGGATCTCGGTCGGCAGCGACAGGTCGTTCCTGAATGGGACCAGCGCCGCCGTCAGCGCGAGCATGCCGGCGATGGCGACCGCCCATCCGGCCAGCCGCCGCTTCGCGGTCAGCGCCGCGTGGGCGCGTTCGGGACGCCGCCGGCCCCTCTTCGCCTCGGCGTGCGTGATCATGTGCACGTCGATGCTGCCGGACAGCGCCGTGGTCTCCACGCCGACGCCGCGGGAGAAGACCTGGGCGAACCTGCCCCGCCTGGACGCGCCGAGCACGAGCTGGGTGGCGTTGACGCCGCGGGCGAAGTCGAGCAGCGCGCGAGGGATGTCGTCGCCGACCACCTGGTGGTAGGTGCCGCCCATGCTCTCCACCAGCGTGCGCTGCCTGGCCAGGTTGGCCGGGTCGCCGCCGGACAGGCCGTCGGCGCTGGTGACGTGGACGGCCAGCAGGTCGGCGCCTTTGGTCCTGGCCGCGACGCGGGCGGCCCGCCGTACCAGGGTGTCGCCCTCGGGCCCGCCGGTGAGGGCGACCACGACGCGTTCGCGCGCCTCCCACGTGGTGGCGATCCCGTGGTCGGCGCGGTAGCGGTCGAGCTGCTCGTCCACCTTGCCCGCGACCCAGAGCAGGGCGAGCTCGCGCAGGGCGGTCAGGTTGCCGACCCTGAAGTAGTGGGACAAGGCGGCGTTCACCTTCTCCGGTGCGTAGACGTTGCCGTGGGCCATCCGCCTCCTGAGCGCCTCGGGCGACATGTCGACCAGCTCGATCTGGTCGGCGCGCCGTACCACCTCGTCGGGGACGGTCTCACGCTGGGGGATGGTGGTGATCTGCTGGACGACGTCGTTGAGCGACTCCAGGTGCTGGATGTTGACCGTGGAGATGACGTCGATGCCGGCGTCGAGGATCTCCTCGATGTCCTGCCAGCGTTTCGCGTTCCTCGATCCCGGCACGTTCGAGTGCGCCAGCTCGTCGATCAGCGCGATCTTCGGTTCGCGTTCGATGACGGCGTCCACGTCCAGCTCGGCGAAGGTGGCGCCCCGGTAGCGGATCGTCCTGCGCGGGATGACCTCCATGCCGTCGAGGAGCTCGGCGGTGCGGGGACGGTCGTGGGTCTCGGCGAGACCCACGACGACGTCCCTGCCACGCTCCAGTCCCCTGCGGCCCTCGCAGAGCATCGCGAAGGTCTTCCCCACTCCGGGCGCCGCGCCCAGGTAGACCCTCAACCGCCCGCGTGCCATCCCGCTACCCCTTGTCGAGGGCCAGGTTGAGCTCGAGCACGTTGACCACGGGCTCGCCCATGAACCCGAGCGGCCTGCCGGCGGTGTGCTCCTTGATGAGCTCGTTCACCTTCGCCACGTCGATGCCGCGCTCCTTGGCGACGCGGGGCGCCTGCAGCTCGGCGTAGGCGAGCGAGATGTGCGGGTCGAGCCCCGAGCCGCTGGCGGTGACCGCGTCCGCCGGCACCGCGGGCGGTCCCGCCGTGCCGCGCACGGGCACGGTACGGCCGGCCGCGTAGTCCTCGCCCGGCTTGCCGCACTCGACCGTGACGCCCTCGTAGGTGGCGACGAAGGGCCGCGCGGGGCAGACCTGGTTGACGCTGACGGCCCTGGTCGGCGGGCCGACCGCGGGGAACACCTTCAGCACCGCGCCCACGCCGTCGGCCGTGCAGTACGGCCTGGCGCCGCTGACGCCGTCCAGCTCGCCGATCGCCTTGGACCGGGCGCAGACCTGGGTGAGCAGCGACTGCCGGCCCTCGTCGGGATCACCCTGGTCGTCCTTGGCGCCTGGCACGGGCAGGGTGTCGACGACGTCCTCGGGACCGAGGTTGCTCGCCGCCGTGGACAGCATGTCGTACCCGTCACCGGCCGCGGACGGCCGGCTCTGGAAGTACTTCCTGACGGGGTTGCCGTCCTTGTCGGTGAAGAGCTGGCCGACGATGGCGCTCCCCACGGTCTTGCCGCCGCTCTCCACGGGGGAGCCGTTGGCCTTGTCGTTGAACACGGCCTGGGCGACTCCGGTGACGGCGAGCGGGTAGATCCCGCCGAGGATCACGGTCAGGACGATGACCGCGCGCACGGCGGCGAGATGCTGGCGGATCCAGCTGGGCAGGCGTTCCATTTACGACATCCCCGGAAGGAACTGGATGAGAAGGTCGATCAGCTTGATGCCGATGAAGGGCGCGACGATGCCGCCCAGACCGTAGATGTAGAGGTTGCGGCTGAGCAGCTTCGAGGCGCTCGAAGGCCGGTAGCGGACGCCGCGGAGGGCGAGCGGGATCAGCGCGATGATCACCAGCGCGTTGAAGACGACCGCGGACAGGATGGCCGACTGCGGGCTGGCCAGGCGCATGATGTTGAGCGCGTCCAGGCCCGGGTACACCGCGGCGAACATCGCGGGAATGATCGCGAAGTACTTGGCGATGTCGTTGGCGATCGAGAACGTGGTCAGCGCGCCGCGCGTGATCAGCAACTGCTTGCCGATCTCGACGATCTCGATGAGCTTGGTCGGGTTGGAGTCGAGGTCCACCATGTTGCCCGCCTCCTTGGCGGCGCTGGTGCCCGTGTTCATGGCCACGCCGACGTCCGACTGCGCGAGCGCGGGGGCGTCGTTGGTGCCGTCGCCCGTCATGGCGACCAGGCGGCCGCCCTCCTGCTCCTTCCTGATCAGGGCGAGCTTGTCCTCGGGTGTGGCCTCGGCGAGGAAGTCGTCCACGCCGGCCTCGTCGGCGATCGCCCTGGCGGTGAGCGGGTTGTCGCCGGTGATCATGACGGTGCGGATGCCCATGCGGCGCATCTCGTCGAACCGCTCGCGCATGCCCTGCTTGACGACGTCCTTGAGGTGGATGACGCCGAGCACGCGGCCCTTCTCCGCGACGACCAGCGGGGTGCCGCCCGAGCCCGAGATCCCGTCCACGATGTGGCCGATCTCGTCGGTCGGGTGGCCGCCCTGGTCGCGGACCCACTTCATGACGGCGGTGGCGGCGCCCTTGCGGACCTGCCTGCCGTCGAGGTCCACGCCCGACATGCGGGTCTGCGCGGTGAACGGCACCCAGTCGGCGTGGGCCAGCTCGCCGGGCTCGCGCTCCCGCAGGCCGTACGCCGTCTTGGCGTACACCACGATCGAGCGGCCCTCGGGCGTCTCGTCGGCCAGGCTGGACAGCTGCGCCGCCCGCGCCAGTTCCATCTCGGGCACGCCGTCGACCGGCACGAACTCCGACGCCTGCCGGTTGCCCAGCGTGATGGTGCCGGTCTTGTCCAGCAGCAGCGTGCTCACGTCGCCCGCCGCCTCGACCGCGCGGCCCGACATGGCCAGCACGTTGCGCTGGACCAGCCGGTCCATGCCCGCGATGCCGATCGCCGACAGCAGCGCGCCGATCGTGGTCGGGATGAGGCAGACCAGCAGCGAGACCAGCACCACGCCTGTCACGCCGTCGCCGGTCAGCGCCAGCGAGTCGGGGATGCCGGGGTTCACGTTCTTGGAGTAGATCGCGAACGGCTGCATGGTGACGGTGGCGACCAGGAAGATGATGGTGAGCGCGGCCAGCAGGATGTTGAGCGCGATCTCGTTCGGCGTCTTCTGCCTGTTGGCGCCCTCGACCAGAGAGATCATCCGGTCGATGAAGCTCTCGCCGGGCTTCTGCGTGATCTGGACGATGATCTTGTCGGAGAGCACCTTGGTGCCACCGGTCACCGCGGACCTGTCACCGCCTGACTCCCTGATCACCGGCGCGGACTCGCCCGTGATCGCGGACTCGTCGACGCTCGCGATGCCCTCGACGACGTCGCCGTCACCGGGGATCGTCTCCCCTGCTTCGACGACCACGAAGTCGCCCTGCTTCAACTCTGCCGCGCCCACGGTGTCCCACTCCGTGGAGGCGCGGCCCCTGAGCCGGCGGGCCGTGGTGTCGCGTTTGGCCGCGCGCAGCGTCGCCGCCTGCGCCTTGCCCCTGCCCTCGGCGACCGCCTCGGCCAGGTTGGCGAAGACGACGGTCAGCCACAGCCAGACCACGATCGCCCACGCGAAGAACGAGGGCTCGAGGACCGCCAGGACGGTGGTGAACACCGCGCCGATCTCCACGATCAGCATCACGGGGTTGCGCCAGAGCGTGACGGGGTTCAGCTTCACGAGCGCGTCGGGCAGCGATCTGACGAGCTGTTTCGGGTCGAGCAGGCCGCCGCCGACCTTGCCGTTCCTCTTGGGCGAAGGAGCGTTCTCCGACGCCTCGACCAGGTGGGTCGTCATGAAAGGAGTCCTTCTGCGAGCGGTCCGAGCGCCAGGGCGGGGAGGAAGGTCAGCGCGACCAGGATGATGGTCACGCCGACGACCATGCCGACGAACTGCGGCCTGTGGGTCGGCAGCGTGCCCGCCGACGCCGGCACCGGCGTCTGCCTGGCCAGCGAGCCGGCGAGGCCCAGGACGAAGACGATCGGCAGGAACCTGCCGAGCACCATGCACAGGCCGAGCGCCACGTCGTACCACGGGGTGTTCACGGTGACGCCGGCGAAGGCCGAGCCGTTGTTGTTCGACGCGCTGGTGAAGGCGTAGAGGATCTCGGAGAATCCGTGGGGCCCGGTGTTGAGCATGGCCGCGAGCCCCGCCTCGTTGCCCATGGCGACGGCCGTGCCGACCAGCACCAGGACCGGGGTGACCAGGAAGTACATCGAGGCCAGCTTGATCTCGCGGGCGCCGATCTTCTTGCCCAGGTACTCGGGGGTCCTGCCGACCATGAGGCCCGCGACGAACACGGTGATCATGGCCAGGACGAGCATGCCGTACAGGCCGGCTCCGACGCCACCGGGCGCCACCTCGCCCAGCATCATGTTGAACATCGTCATCATGCCGCCGAACGGCGTGTAGGAGTCGTGGAAGGAGTTCACGGCGCCGGTGCTGGTGAGCGTGGTCGAAGCGGCGAAGGTCGCGGAGTTGGCGACGCCGAAGCGCACGTCCTTGCCCTCCATGGCGGCGCCGATCGCCTGCGGGACGGTGGCCGCGCCCTGCAGCTCGAACACGTTGGTGAGCACGACGCTGACGAGGGCGATCGTGGCCATCACGGCGAGGATCGCGTAACCCTGGCGGACCTGGCCGACCATCCTGCCGAAGGTGCGGGTCAGGCTGAACGGGATGACGAGGATCAGGAAGATCTCGAACCAGTTGGTCCACGGGGTGGCGTTCTCGAACGGGTGGGCCGAGTTGGTGTTGTAGAAGCCGCCGCCGTTGGTGCCGAGTTCCTTGATGACCTCCTGGCTGGCCACGGGACCGCCGGTCATGTTCTGCGTGCCGCCGGCCAGTGTGGCGATCTCGTGCGGGCCCGTGAAGTTCTGCACCACTCCGCCGGCCACCAGCACCAGCGCGCCGATGAAAGCGATCGGCAGCAGGATCCGGACGGTGCCGCGCACCAGGTCCACCCAGAAGTTGCCGATGGTGTCGGCGCCCCTGCGGGCGAAGCCCCGGACCAGCGCGATCGCCACGGCCATGCCGACCGCCGCCGACACGAAGTTCTGTACGGCGAGCGCCGCCATCTGGACCAGGTGGCCCATGGTGCTCTCGCCCGAGTAGGCCTGCCAGTTGGTGTTGGTGACGAAGCTAATCGCGGTGTTCCACGCGATGTGGTCGGTCACGGGCGGGAAGCCGAGAGACAGCCACAGCTTGTCCTGCAGGCGCTGCAGGCCGTACACGACCAGGATCGAGACGACCGAGAAGGCCAGCACGCTACGGGCGTAGACGCCCCAGCGCTGCTCGGAGTCGGGACGCACGCCGAGCAGGCGGTAGATGCCGCGCTCGACGATGTTGTGCTTGACGCCGGTGTAGGCCCGGTACATGTGGTCGCCGAGCGGCTTGTACACCACGGCCAGCGCGACGACCAAGGAGGCGATGAAGATCCAGCCCATCAGAAACGCTCCGGGAAGAGCAGGGCTGCGATCATGAAGATCACCAGGCCGGCGGCCACTATCAGGCCGGTGGCGTTGACGGCGCTCACAGGCGCTCCACCGCCTTCACGACAAGCCCGAAGATCACGAAAATCGCGATCGTCAGGGCGACGAAGATGACGTCAGCCATCCCCACTCCTCAGGTCCGGATATTGCTTTCATGGCCAGCAAACCGGGTGATTTGGGGAGTTTTGCCGTTCTTGACGGGTTGTATACGGCGGAAAGCCGAGTATTGACACGATCCGTACGGGACCGCGCCCTCGGCGACGCCGCCGAGGTCGTCTATCCGCTCAAAAACGCGCGAGCCGGGACCCGGTCCCTTGACAGGACCGGACCCCGGCTCGTTTCGCCGCGAAAGACGTCAGACGACGGGAACGATGTTCTCCGCCTGCGGGCCCTTCTGGCCCTGCGTGACGTCGAAGCTGACCTTCTGCCCCTCGTGGAGCTCACGGTAGCCCTGGGAGGCGATGTTGGAGTAGTGGGCGAACACGTCGGCGCCGCCGCCGTCCTGCGCGATGAAGCCGAAGCCCTTTTCCGCGTTGAACCACTTCACGATGCCAGTCGCCATGTCGATCTCCTTCGATAGGCGCAGAAATGAAACCCGTACGTCACGAGCCCCACGTCGCCGCGCTGACCCATCCGGAAATGACCGGCCAAAACAGAAATGCGCCTGGGGGGTTACATCCCGTCAGGCGCACACAACGTTCATGGGTACCAGAACTGCAACACCTCAAAGTTATCACGTACCACGGCTGCTGTAACCCGCGTGCGCGGGTCGGTTCCTCCTTCGGCAGGATCCGGCCAAGGGAGTCCCTGCCGACGAGCGAGGGATGATTCGCGCTGGGAGGCGTAAGCTGGGCTCACCTGGGACATCTCGAATGTCGGCAGCCGTGTCGGCGTCGTCGCCTCAGACACACTCGGCGCTGAGCGCCGGAGACGGGCGGCACGTCTCATGCCGAATCGTGACCTGCACATCGTACGCACGCCGCTTCCGCCCCAGCGGACGCCCACCGCCCGGATCCATCTCGAGCCGACCCTCACGAGGGACGGCAGGCTCGACGGAGCGTGGTGGCCACGCTCGACGGATCCGCGCCTCGAGCTCCCCACGCTCGTCAGCGCGCTCGACACTCTGCTCGGCCCCGTGCTGCGCGTCAGGCTCGACCTGGACGCCTGGGACGACGTTCCCGCCGACCTCCTGGTAGACGGCCGATTCCTGCGGGTCAGCGGCTTCCCAGGGACGACCGACACGGTCAGGCTGATCCGCGGCGACCAGGACGGCTTCGAGCTGCTGGTGGTACCGCCGGACACCGCGCCGCCGACGGCCGCGGCCGCCATGAAGACCGCCGCGCGCACCGGCAACACCCTGTCCGCGACGGAGATCCTCGCACACTGCCGTCCACCTCACGAGGGATCGACTCTCGACATCGCGTTGCGTCCCTACAGGCCCTCCGACCAGGCGGCCGTGCTGGCACTGGTCGAGGCGGACCACCTGCCGGGCCAGCCCATCTGCTCGCCCGAGGTTCTCGACGAGGCCATCGAGGGAACCTGCCGCCGCGATCCAGGCCCCTGGGCCCTGTTCCACACGCCCAGGACCGAGGTGATGGTGGACGCGGACGACCAGGTGCTCGGCGCCGTGTCCTACGCGGTTCGCCGGGACGACGGCGAAGGACTGATCCTGTGGCTGCACGGCCGTGAGATCCTCGTCGTCGTCGAGGCACTCGTCTCCCACGCCCTTGAGGAACTGAGCGGCAGGCGGGCCGTCCACGCCTTCGCCTCCACGCTGGGCCTCGGCTCTTCTGCCCTTCCTTCCGGGCGCCGGCCCGTGACGCGCAAGGTGCTGGAGCATGCCGGGTTCTCCGGCCGGAACTCGTGGAGGTACCTGCGTCGCGCCACGCCGGAGCCCTGCCTCTCCGCGGCCCCCTGCCCGCTCGTCGAGGTGGTCCGCAGCATGGCCCCGCCCGGCTGGTGGCTGAGGAGCCGCGACGACGACCTCGCCGCCGAAGTGGTCGCCCAGACGCCGGCGGACCATGTCGGCGCCCTCTGGTGGTTCGGCGCGGACGCCCTCCACACGGACGAGACGTTCGAGCGCGCGATGCTGCGCGAGGCGATCACGCTCCTGCGCGGGCACGGCGCGTCGGAGACGGTGCTGTACGCCGACGACGAACAGGCCGAAGGACGCCCTACCTGGACGGTGTTCGCCGATGCCGGTTTCGTGGAGATCGACCGTCTCGTCTCGTACGCCAAGCGAGGCGGCGGCACGGTCACCATCGGCGGCGAGGCCTGAAGAGAGGCGAGGCCTGAGCGTCGTCCACCTGCCCGGCGTCATCGACATCTTCTCCAGCGACGCCCTGCGCCGCGCAGCAGCAGGCGTCACGGGCCCGCGCGATGGTTCCTCTTCCTGGCGTCGCCGAGGGCCCGCACCACGGTCTCGATGTCCTCGGCCCGCGTGCGGTGGCTGGTCACGCACAACCGGATGGCGGGCCGTCCCGCCAGGCTCACGGTGCTGACCCACGCCTGCCCGCCGCCGACCACGTCGCCGGCGACGGCGGCGTGCCACGCCGCGCTGCGCTCGGGGCCGTCCGCCTCCGCCTCAGGGGCGGCCACGCAGACGACCGGCAGCGGTGTGTCGTTGACCCGCCGCCAGCCCTCCTCCTCCAGGCGGCGCGCCAGCAGCTCTCCGAGCCGCACGTCCCGCTCGATCTGCGCGGCGTAGGCGGGCCTGCCCGCGATCGCCAGCGCGAGGAACACCTTGAGACCGGCGAAACGACGTGACCACTGCACGCTGGTGGCGTAGGGGTCGGGCGCGTCGTCGGTCTCGGCGGGCATGTAGGAGGTGGTCGCGCGGAAGCTCTCCGCCAGCGCCTCCGCGTGGGGGGTGAGGAGCATGCCCGCGCCCATGGGCGCCGACATCCACTTGTGCGCGTCCACCGTGACGCTGTCGGACTGCTCCACTCCCTTCAGCAGCGGGCGCAGCGTGTCCGACAGCGCGACCGCGCCCGCCCACGCGGCGTCGACGTGGAAGTGCATGCCCCACTCCCGGGCCAGGGCGGCCAGCTCGGGCAGCGGATCCAGCGCGCCGCCCGCCGTGGTCCCCGCGGTCGCGGCCAGCATGAACGGCGCGAACCCTGCGGCGAGGTCGGCCTCGCGCAGCTCGCGCAGCCTGCCGGTGTCCATGCGGTGCGCGGCGTCGACGGGCACGAGACGGACGGCGTCGCGCCCGATGCCCGTCATGTGCGCGATCTTGAGCCAGGCAAGATGGCTCTCGGCGGAGGCGTAGAGCGCGGGCCGCCGCGGCAGGCCGTACGTGCCCGCGTCCGCGTAGGACGGGAACATCCTGGTCAGAGCTATGATCACCGCGGTGAGGTTCGCCTCGGCGCCGCCCACCGTGAAGCTGCCCACCGTGCCGGCGGGCAGCCCGAGACGGCCGGCCATGAAGCGCAGCACGTGGCGTTCCACCTCGACGGCGGCGGGGGCGTGGCTGTAGGCGGCGAGCTGCGGGTTGACCGCCGCCGCGAGGAGTTCGCCCACCACGCCCCACCAGGTCGGCGTGGGGTTGAACAGCCCGAAGTAGCGCGGGTGCGTCGTGTGCACGCCCCATCGGCGCAGGGCCGCCATGACCTCGGGCAGCGTGCGCTCCGGCTCCCCCGCCGCCTCGAAGTCCTGTCCTGCCAGCCAGTCGCGCAGCTGGGCGGTGCCGGGCCACGCCGGTGCGACGGGCCCGTCGGCCACCTCCCTCGCGTGCCGTACGACCAGGTCCACGGCGGCGGTCAGCAGCCGGGCCCCTTCCTCCGCGCCGACGTCGAGCGGTCCTCTTTCGTCCATGGACACCACTGTCGCGGGGCGGGTGCCAGGCCACTAGTGGCATGAATGTCGTGTTCCACTAGATTTGCGCCATGGCCAGGATCAGCGTGGTCGTCCCCGTCCTGGACGACTGCCCGCTCTTCGAGCTCGCCGTACCGTGCGAGGTCTTCGGCAGGAACCGGCTCGACCTGACACCTGACTGGTACGACCTGACCCTCTGCGGGACCGCCGACCGCGAGCAGGAATCGCTCAGCGGGCTGTGGCTGCGCGCGCCCCACGGCCTGGAGGCGATGCGCTCGGCCGACCTGGTCGTGGTCCCCGCCTGCGCGGACGGCTCCTACCGGCCGCCGGAGGCGCTGCTGGCCGCTCTGGTCGAGGCGCACGAGAGGGGCGCGCGGATCGCCGCCCTGTGCTCGGGCGCGTTCGTCCTGGCCGCGGCGGGGCTGCTCGACGGGCGTGAGGCCGCCACCCACTGGATGCACGCCGACGAGCTGCGCAGGCGCTATCCGCGGGTGAGCGTCAACCGGCGGGCCCTCTACGTCGACGACGGCGACATCCTCACCAGCGCGGGCACCGCGGCGGGCATCGACCTGTGCCTGCACATCGTCAGGGGCGACTTCGGCGCGGCCGTCGCCGCGGAGGTCGGCCGCCGGATGGTGATCGCGCCGCAGCGGGAGGGGGACCAGACGCAGTACGTGTCACCCTCCGTGCCGATCCCCGCGCCCGACAAGGGCCTCGCCCCCGTGCTGGCCTGGGCGCTCGAGCGGCTGCACGAGCCGCTCACCGTTCCCCTGCTGGCCGAGCGGGGAGCGATGAGCACCAGGACCTTCATCCGCCGCTTCCACCAGGAGACGGGCCTCACCCCCATCAGATGGCTCACCCAGCAGCGCCTCGGCAGGGCGCGCGAACTGCTGGAGACCACGCGCCTGCCCGTGGACGTGGTGGCCGAGCGCTCGGGTTTCAGCACCGGCAACGGCCTGCGGCAGCACTTCACCAAGGTCCTCGGCACCACGCCCTCCGCCTACCGGCGCACCTTCCAGGGATCGGGCGCGGCTCAGCCCACCGCCAGGAGCGCGCGGGCCACGTCGGCGGTGGCAGAGGAGGTCTCGGTCGAGGCGTAGCCGTCGCGCAGCGAGGACTCCAGGTCCTTGAGCCCGTTGCCACTCAACGTGATCACGATCCTGCTTCCTGGCTCCAGCCTGCCCTTCGCGTGCAGGTCGAGCAGACCCGCGATCCCGGCCGCCGAGGCGGGCTCGGCGAAGACGCCGTCGCGCCGGGCGAGCTCCCGGTAGGCCTCGAAGATCTGCTCGTCGGTCACGGCGGCGATCAGCCCGCCTGACTCGTCGCGGGCGGCGACGGCGCCGTCCCACGTCGCGGGGTTGCCGACGCGGATCGCGCTCGCCTCGGTCTCCGGGGCCGCGACCGGCGCGCCGTGCACGAGCGGGGCGGCGCCCGCTGCCTGGAACCCCCACATGCGCGGGAGCCGGGTGGCGAGGCCCGCGGCCCTGTAGGTCTGGTAGCCGCGCCAGGTGGCGGTGATGTTGCCGCCGTTGCCCACCGGCAGGCAGTGGATGTCGGGCGCGTCCCCGAGCGCGTCGACGATCTCGTAGGCGACGGTCCGCTGCCCCGCGAGGCGCCACTCGTTGTCGACGGAGTTGACCAGGGCGACCGGGTGGTGCGCGGCCAGCTCACGGGCGACGCGGAGGCAGTCGTCGAAGCCTCCGTCGATCTCGATGATCCGCGCGCCATGCCGTACGGCCTGGCCGAGCTTGCCGAGCGCGATCCGCCCCTTGGGCACGAGCACGGCGGCCGTCATCCCCGCACGCGCGGCGTAGGCGGCCGCCGAGGCGCTGGTGTTGCCGGTGGAGGCGCAGATGACGAGCTCGGCGCCGGCTTCGGCGGCCCTGCTGATGGCCACGGTCATCCCCCGGTCCTTGAACGATCCCGTGGGGTTGGCGCCCTCGACCTTCAGCCAGACGTCGCTTTCCGTGACGGCCGACAGGTGCGCCGAGCGCAGCAGCGGGGTGTTGCCCTCGTTGAGGGAGACGGACGGGGTGTCGCCGGTGACCGGAAGCCAGCGCCGGTAGTCGCTGTCCAGCAGACCATGCCAGGTACTCATGGCCGTCACCGTAACATTCGTTTCACATCTCTTCCAGATAGGCCATTGGTGTAACATTCGTCAGCGTGGATGCCATCGTGAGCCGTCTGGGCGAGGTCTACGCCGAACTGCCGCGCGGCGAGCGGGCGATCGTCAGGGTGCTCCTCGACGACTACCCGTTCGCCGCCCTCGGTTCGCTGCGCGCGCTGGCCGACCGCGCGGGCGTCAGCCCGCCGACGGCCTCACGCCTGTTCGACCGGCTCGGCTACGACGGCTTCGCCGCCTTCCAGTCGGCCGTCAGGGCCGAGGCCCGCGAGCACGACAGGTCGCGACTCCACGAGTTCGTCACGCGTACCCCCGACACGCACAGGGCGGCGGAGGACCTCCGCTCCGGCCTCGACGGCACTCTCGACGCCGTGACCGAGCCCCAGCTCACGGCGGTGGCCGAGCTCCTGGCCGAGGCGCGTGGCGTCTGGGCCGTCGGCGGGCCGCTCAGCGAGTTGGCCGCCGAATACCTGGTCCGCCAGCTCGCGAGCCTGCGCCCCGGCGCGCGGCGCGTGCCCGAGTCCGCCTCCGAACGCGCCCGCGCCCTGCTCGACCTGGGCGCTTCCGACGTCGTCGTCGCCTACGACTTCCGCCGCTACTCCACCCGTACCGCCACGTTCGTCGAGGCGGCCAGGGCCAGGAACGCCCGCCTGGTGCTCGTCACCGACGCGTGGGAGTCACCGCTGGCGGCCCACGCGGACGTGCTGATCCGCCTCCCGCGGGAGGCGGCGGGCCCGATCGCGCCGCTGACGCACGAGATCGCGGTCACCGAGCTCGTCCTCGTGGCCACGGCCGCCCGCCTCTCCCCCGCCGCGCGGCTGGCGGAGCTCGAACAGCTCACGCAGGTGCTGCGGTGAATCCTGGCTACAGCCGGGTGAACGTCCTGCGGTAGTCCCGTTCGACGAGCGGCTCGCGCACCACCGCGACCGACCCGAACCCGGCTTCCCTGGCGATCCGCTCGATCCGCAGGTCGGTCGTCTCCAGCAGTTCCTCAGGGCGGCCTTCGGGCGGTGTCAGGCGGGGACGCTGCCGCTCGTGGCGGCCTTGACGCTCTCGCGCAGCTGCTCCTCCTGCTCGTGGCTGAGCGAGGTCTGCAGGATGTGTCCGCCGTACTGGGCGATCTGGGGGATGACCTTGTCCGGCGTGCTCTCCACGACCAGCAGGAACAGGGCGGCCGTGCCGGGCTCCAGCTTGGCGCCGAGCTCGCGCATGAACTTGTCGTCGACGCCCACGTCGGTCATCGCGCCACCGGCCGCGCCGCCCGCCGCGCCGAGCGCCATGCCGAGCAACGGATTGAGGAACAGCAGCCCGATCAGGCCGCCCCACAGCGCGCCGCTGGCGGCCCCCATGCCGACCAGGCTGTGGGCCTGGTGCAGCTTGATCTTCCCGTCGGCCTTGCGCTCGACGACGGCCGCGTCCGCGAGCTTGATGAGGTTCTGCTTCTGCAGTTCGATCAGCTTGTCGCGGACCGTGGTGGCGGTTTGGACGTCCGGGTAGGAGATGGCGATGAGGTGACTCATGACGGTCCTGTCTTCCTGTCGTGCTCGGCGTTCCCGGCCCCGGCCATGCGGAGGTCGGCCATGAGTTCGTCTTTCCCGATGCCGGTTATACAGAAGTTCGCAAAACTCCCAAAACCCGCATACATCCGAGAGGTGTCACTCGGCGAGCGACTTCGCTTCGCGGCCGTGGACGATGAGCGCGTACAGGACCAGCACGTCGACGGCGATGACGGCCAGCGACCACCAGGGGTTGACGGCGATCCACGTGAGCTGCGTGATCGCGTTGATCATGAGGAGGACGACCGCGGCCACGCGCGCCCAGTCCTTGCCGACGCTCACGGCCACACCGGTGATGGTGAGCAGGATGCCCCAGACCAGGTGGATCCAGCCCCATCCGGTCAGGTCGAACAACAGCAGTCTCGTGAACGTCTGCACGTAGACCTCGTCGTTGATGATGGCGTTCAGTCCGGTGATGATGTTGAAGATCCCCGACATGATCATCAACATGCCGCCGAACCAGATCCAGCCGACCCATCCGGTCACGCGTTGGGTGTGGAGAGCCATAGGTCGAACCTCCCCCGAAGTTGCGAACCCTCTGTGGCGGGTGTTCCCAGGTCACACACCAGGCATGCGAATTCGGGACGACCTTTGATTAGGGTGATCAACGTGCAGAACCCGTCCAGTCCTTTCGAGGAACAGCTCTGGGCGGCGTTCGAGGCAGGCAGGACGGCCCTGTGCCTGAGCATGCTGAAGGACGCCGACTTCGCGCTGCCGATGTCAAGAGCCGCCGCCGAGGGGACCGAGCGGGTCGCGTGGCCCACCGTCTCGGACGGCGAGCGCACGTGGATGCCGGTCTACACCTCGGCCGAGGCGATGCTCTCCGCCGGCGCGGGATTCACCGAGCACCACAGGATCGTCTCGATGGTGGAGCTGGCCGCGGGCTGGCCCGACCCGCGCTGGGGACTGGCCGTCAACGCGGGACTACCTGTGAGCTTCCTGCTCGAATCCGGCACGGTCGCCAGGCTCGCCGTCCCCACGCTGGCACAGGACCTCGCCCTCGACCCCGAGGCGGGCGTGCCGGTGGTGCAGAAGCTGCTGCGCCCCTCCGACCTCCACGATCTGTTCTCCGGCGGCGAGCCCAGGATCTCCGGCTACTGCCACCACGCCCTCGACGTCTCGCACATCGCCACGCCCTCCGTTCTGGCCGAGGCGCTCGGGCAGCCCGACTACCTCACCCCCGAAGGGGGGCTCAACCTGCTGCGCTGGCGTCCCGTCGGGCTCGACCTCTACCGCACGCCGTACGGGGGTCTCGACGACGAGCGGCGTGACGCGGTCGCCGGATGGGTGGTGGAGGAGCCGCCGTTCGTCGGGCTCGGCCTGGTGCCCAACGTCGACCAGGTCATCCGCGAGTACAAGGTGTACGGCGTCGGCCTCACCCATGGCGCGGAGATCTGGGAGCTGACCTATCAGGGCACCGAGCACAGGCGCGCCTTCTACCACGGCGACCTGCGGCGATGGCTCCTGGTGGGGCGGCGCTCGTGACCCGGTCCCCGTACCGCGCCCGATGGCGGGGCGCCGACTATCCCGCGAGCCCCGACGCGTCCGCGCTGGAGGTCTGGCTGCGGCTGCGCCGCGACGATCCCGCAGAGGGTTTCACCGAGGTCGAGGACGGTTGCCACGTCAGGACCGTCCCCGCCGCCGAGTGCGAGTCCGTGTGGTTCGTGACCACGGTGTGCACATGGCGCGGCATGGAGTTCCTGGTCCACGACGAGCGTGCGGGCGAGGTGCTGCTGGAGTACGCCGGCGGCTCGGCGCCCGAGGCGGTCGCACTCGGCCTGGAACGGATCGAGCGCGGAGTCTACCGCCTCTGGGTACCCCGATCGGACGTGGGTGAACTCCAGGAGCGTGCCATCTCACTGGACCTGTGAGGCCTTGCGATAGATAAGCAATTCGCGGGACTTTCTTGTCGAATGATGTTCATGTGCCGGAAACTAGCCAGTAACACATGCGATGCAGGAGCGCATGATGGGGCCAGGGAGGTGACATGGAGTCCTTCGGCGAAAGGGACACCGCGGGTCTGCAGGCCTATGCGGACGAGCTGCGCGCGACCTTCATGCGACTCCGGGAGGAAGGAGCCGAGCTTCACGCCAAGGCCAGGGCCGTACAGGTGACGGAGAAGTCGCGTGACGGCCTGGTGACGGTCACGGTCGGATCGCGCGGCGAGCTCGTACGGCTCGACCTCGACCCTCGCATCTACCGGCATCCCGACGCCAGAGGCCTGGCCGACACGATCGCCGAGACAGTCCAGCGGGCCGCCGCCAAGGCGCAGGAGCAGATCATCGATGTCTTCGCCCCGCTGGTCCCCGCCGAGCAGATGCAGGCGCACCTCGACGGCGACCTCGAAACCGTGATGAACCAGCTCGCCGACCAGATGGGTGGGAAGCGATGAACGGCGCCTTTCCCGGTTTGATGATCTCCAGGACCGAGCTCCATCGCGGGCTGTCCGAGTGGAACGTCAACGCCTCCGACATGGAAACCGCGTACGAGAAGCTGGCGGCGAGGATCAAGGAGCTCAACGCCGCAGCGCCGTGGGGCGGCGGCACGGAAGGCCGCTCGTTCCAGGCGTCCTACATGCAGAACGACGCCCCGAACACGCTGCTCACCAACGGCGACGACCTCGTCCACCAGATCGCCGACCTCGGGCCCACGGTGTTCAAGGGCTCGGAGAACGTGTTCGGCACGGACAAGGCCATCGAGGACGGCGTGCGACGGGGCGCCACGCAGGAGGTCTGAGCGCCGCCGGCGGCGTCCACACGGTAGGAACCAGGTCAGGTCAGAACGGGGCTGCGTGACCACGAACTCCATTGGCACGGACACGATCGGGCAGGGCGGTCAGGCCAGCCGCCAAGGCGCGGTCAAGATCGACAGGGACGTCACTCCCGCGTGGGAGACCGACGCCCTGCCCGACTGGGTGGTCTACGTGGTGATCCCGCTGCTGTCGGCGGGTCAGAAGTGGCCCGAGGCCAGCGAGAGCAAGCTGTCGGAGCTCGCCCAGGCGTGGGACGCGCTCGGCGACGGCATGCAGCCGTACACCGAACCGGCGGGCAAGGCGGTCCGTGCCATCGTCTCGGGCTACCAGGCGCCTTCCACCGCCACGTTCACGCAGTGGGCCAGGACCCTGTTCGGCTCGCAGTCCGGCGTGGCGGGCGTGCGCAGGAACTCGGCCGCGTACTCGGCCAAGACCAGCGACTTCGCCGTCGAGACGCAGTACTCCAAGCTGTCCATCAACGTGGCCTTCTGGGTCACGGTCGTCGCCATCGCCATCTGGCTGTTCACCGCCTTCTTCACCGCGGGCTCGACCGCCCCGCTGGTCGGCCCCTACGCCGCGGCGGCCCGTGCGGCCATCAGCCGTATCCTCGTCCGGCTCGCCACCCTGGCGGGCAGGGAGGTGGGCGCGGTCAACCTGGCCAGGGTCACCGCGCTGAGCGGCGCGACGGGCCGCGGTCTCATCACCCGCGTCCTGGGCTCGCCGGTCGGCAAGGAGCTCGTCGAGGAGATGGGCGAGGAGGGCTTCATCGACGGCTGGGCCCAGCACCAGCAGATCCAGATGGGCACCAGAGAGGAGTGGGACTGGCAGAAGTCGCGGGCCGCGCTGATCGGCGCGGGTACCGGCGCCGTCGTCGGCATGGGCGTCGCGGGGCCGGTCTCCCGCATCACCAGCGGCGTGCCCGGCTTCGCGGGACGGGCGCTGAACACGGGCCTCACCAACATGGTGGCCTCGCCCGCGGGCAGCTTCGTGGCGAACGGGGTGGTCTACGGCCAGTGGACCAACCCGTTCAGCGAGGAGGCGCTGCAGGGCGCGTTCTGGGGCGGCGTCGGACGTACCACGTCGATCAGCCCCTTCAACCCTGAGGTCTTCACCGCGCTGGCCCACCCCACCACCTCGCTCGCCACCGCCTACGATCTGGCCGCCGCGTCCGACGCGGCACGCGCGGGCATGACCGGACCGTACGGCGGGTCTCCGCCCCCCGGCTCGCCCATGCCCAACGGCCCGGACGGCGGCCCCAACGGACCCGGCCCGACCGCCGGGACCGCCCCCGTTCCCACCGCGCCCTCGCCGGTGAACACCACCTCCACGAGCACCAGGCCCAGCCAGCCGGTCGGCGCGGGGAGCCCGCACGCGGGGCAGGCGAGCCAGGACCCGGGGGACGCGGGCAGGCGGGCAACGCCTCAAGGCGACCTGGACCCTTCGGGTTCGCGGCGCACGACGGACCCCGACCGTGCGACGGACCCCGACCGCCAGACGGCTCCCGCTCCCGACGAGCGGGAGGAGCAGGACGAGCGGGACGAGCGGTCGCGGCCCACCGGCACCCCCTCGGCGGCGACCACCTCCGAACCTGCCGTCATGTCCGACCCGGCGTCCCCCGCGGCGGCCACCGGCGAGTCCGCCACCGACCCCGCGCCCCTCTCGCCGCAGGCGGGGGACGGCACCGGCGCGCAGCAGGCGGGCGAACCGGCGGCCGGCGAGACGACGGGCGACACCGGTGGCGACACCTCGGCGGACACCGACGTCAGCGCCGGCACCGCACCCGAGACCGGATCCGACGGCGTGCCGGACGGCGCGCCCGAGGCCGGATCCGACGGCGTGCCCGACACCGCGCCCGACGGCGTGCCCGACACCGATGCCCAGAACGCTCCGGACACCGCCACCGCACCCGCGGGGGAAGACACGTCTCCGTCCACCGACGGCAGGAACGGCACCCGGGATCAGGACACCCAGCTCGCCCAGGGCGGTGTGCTGCACGCCGCCAGAGCCAGGGACGCGGTGACCAGCACGCTCATCGACAACTACCCGAACACCGTCATGCTCCCGGACGGCAGCCTCATCGTCCCCATGGGCGACACCGACGTCGTCCTGCCCGCCGCCGCCGTCAACCGCCTCACCAACAGGCTCCAGGAACGCGCGCGGCAGGTCGGCGACACCCAGCTGCGCGCCGACGCCAAGATCATGCTGGACGCCCAGCTGGCCGACGCCGCGCAGGACGAGTTCTCCCCTCTCCTGGCCGCCGCGCAGCCCGCGGGACTGCGCGCCCACGGCGCCATGCGGTACGCCGTGAGCAGCCTCGCCCCCGCCGCCGTCGAACTGGCCGACGGCAGCCTGGTGGTGTCCGACGCCCGGGGCGACTACGTGATCAGCGGTGACCTGCTCGCCCGCCTCCGCTTCACCCTGGAAGCCTCGGCCCACGCCCACAGCTCTCCCGCCATGCTGCGGACCCAGGCACTGGCGGCGCTGACCGAGGTCATGGAGTTCAGCGCGGTCACCTCCCCCGCCCCCGCGCCCGTCGCCAGCCGCCCCGGCACGGTCACCGCCCGTCCCGTCGCGGGCACGAGGTTCGTCACCGACGCCAGGCCCGACGGGTCACGGCTGTCCCTCGGCAGGATCCACGCCGCCATCGACGAACTCCTGGCGTCCGACTTCCAGAACGAGGGCGTGCTGAGCTGGGAATGGGACGGCCTGACGCTGATCGTCACCACCCAGTCGCACGGCGAGCAGCACTTCCGCCCCCGGCTGCTCAACATCGACCCCGCCGGCCTCATGGCCGAGACGACGGTCAGCGCGGACTCCTCGACGACGCCGCACATGGTCACGTTCAACGCGACGGTCGCCGACGACCAGGTCGCCAGGATCTGGCTGCACGAGATCACCGACACCCTGCACAGGCTGGCCACCCCCGCCTCGCAGAAGCAGGGCGTCGTCCGCAGGATGCTCCCCGGCGGCGGCAGGAAGGAGACCGTCGACGAGTGCGTACCCGCGCGGCTCAACGAGCACGCCTTCCTGGCCCGCCAGTGGCTCGCCACCCCCCAGTCGCCGGAGCGCCAGAGGATCCGGCTCGACCTGGACGGCGTCGCCCGCGAATTACGCGCCCATGGACACGTGCCGCCCACTCCGCCGTGGACCCCCACCACCGTCGACCGGTCCGTCCACACGCCCAACACGTTGACGGGCGCCGCCACCGAAGAGGCGTTACGAGAGGTGATCGACGCCCTTGTGAGGGCGGAGGCCGAGCTCGCCACGCAGATCAAGAGCAAGCAGGACAGCGCGGAGAAGGCAGGCGAGGACGCCAAAGCGGCCACGAAGGAGGCCGAGAAGCAGTCCAAGATGAAGGACAGGGCCAAGGACGCGCGGGCCCGCAAGGAGGAGAAGGAGAGCGAGAAGCACCTCGCCAAGCAGGAGCGGGACCTGCGGATCGCCCAGGCGTACGAGCAGGCGCTGGCCAAGGCGAAGCAGACGCGCGCGGCCTACGAGAAGGCGCTCGGCGCCACGGTCCTGTCCGAGCGGTCCTCCGGCCAGGAGAAGGTCCTGGCCGCGGCCACCGCACGTGACGCGCTTCGTACGGCGGGCGAGCTGCACACGCAGTACAAGGCGGCGGTGGACAAGGCGCTCCCGCTGGCGGTCACGCTGTCCTCGGCGCTTCCGACGGCCAGGCTGCCGCACCTGACCAAGCTGACCGACGAGCTCAACGAGCTGCTGAAGACGAAGGGCGTGAACCAGCGGTTCACGCCCAGCGAGCTCGAGCACATCATCCGCGCCGACTTCCGGGTCATCGTCTCGAACGACGGACTGGTCATGCGGGTGGGCGACGGCGAGCAGTCGGCCGAGATCAAGATCAAGCTCGACCTCGCCGACATGGTCGAGATCCTCAACCCCGAGGTCAAGGCATCCGAGATCATGCTCGGCACGCTGCCTCAGGGCGGCAGGACCATCAAAGCCACCGAAGCGGGCAGCACCGGCTTCAACGGGGGGATCAAGCTCGCCCAGTTCGCGCCCGAAGGCGGGTGGGCCAAGGCCCTCCTCGACATCACCGACCCGTCCGTCGGTGCCGCGGCCGGACGCGGATGGTCGCGCGGCCCCAGCTCGGCCGAGTACTTCCTGGGCGGAACGGTCGAGGACAACAGGGGCGAGTCGATGCTGTTCGACGCCGCCGCCACCTGGACCGTCCAGATCAGGTCCGCCAAGACCAACGGCTGGGAGGACGGCATCACGGTCGCCTCCGGTCATCCGGATGACGCGAACTCCATGCGGTTCTGGGTCGCGCACACCTACGCCGACCAGGCCCCTGGCAGCCCGGAATACATCGACCCCGCCAAGCGGGTGAACGTGCTGCCCGAGTCCGTCGTCAGCAACATGTCCGGGCTGAACAAGCTGGCCGACGACGTCCTGGCCGAGTTCGACGACGAGCACACGGCGTTCGGGAGCGTCGTCCGCGACCAGGTCCGCATCATGATGACCGAGGATCTGCCGAGCAATCTCGGCGAGGCGGTCAACAGCAAGCTGGGCATGATCCGCGACATCACCGACGACACCGGCAGACCCATCGCGACCGTGACGGTGAAGTCCCGGGTCGTCGTGGAATCGGCGGTCATGGTGGGCGGGCGAAGCCGCGACCACTGGATGGAGCGGCTGCGCGTCGGCTTCTCCGTCGCCGCCGGCGGCGGCGGTGTCAGCGGTTTCATGAACGCGTTCCTCTCGGGAGGGCTCGGGTTCTCCGAGCTGGAGAACGTCGACGGGCCGGGCGAGTACACCCCGACGATCGGACCGGGCTGGAAGGGCTCGCGGTCGGTCTCCAGGTCCCAGTCCGCCTTCGTGAACGACCAGGCCATCCACCCGAGCGTCCAGCGCATCACCGGCCACACCCAGGGCTACCAGGTGCGGGTCGTGCACGAGGTGTCGGTCCAGCACCTGACGGGGGCGCAGGCGAGGCGCCCCGTCCGCGGCGACAGCCGGGCACTGATCAGGATGCCCGAGGCCGACGCCTACCGCTACGGCCTGCCGGTCAGCCGCGACGCGCTGATGAGGGACAAGGGCAAGCCCATCCTCGGCGACGACGGCGTTCCCGTGCTCGTCGACGACCCGAAGAAGGACCCGCCCAAGGGCAGGCTGGGCCAGCCCCCGTCATGGCTGGGAGATGGTCCTGGCCAGCTGAGAGGCGCGGGACCCGCCCTGGTGCAGAAGCTGGAGGGAGTGGACGAATTCGCGCTCGAGCTGCTGAAGAAGCTCAGCGTGCACGGCGTGGTCCCGAAGGTCAACGACGACGGCACCCTGGAGTACTCGGGCAACCGGCTCGAGCAGGCCAGTCAGCGGGCCAACCTGCGCGAGGTCCTCCGCCAGGTCAACCCGCAGCGGCTCGAGGCCGGCTACGACCAGGCGGCCCAGGACGGCATCCCGATCGACCTGGTCCACTACGGGTTCAACCGCGCGCCCGAGCACTACACGGTGAACGTCAAGCTCAAGCAGAAGTTCAAGGATCCGCGGACGCGGTACGTCGGCCGTACCGAGGGCCTGGCCGTGGTCAACCTCGACATCGGTTCCGACACCGCGGGCCGCGCCAGCGGCAGGGGATGGAACATGGGGGCCGAAGGCTCCCTGGGCTTCGGCGACGGTCCCGAGGAGGGCCAGGACGGGCTGACGCACAAGGTCGGCGGCTCCGCGAACGCCTCCTACTCCCGCAACATCGGCTCGAGCGCGGCGACCACGTACAACCGCGTGGGGCTCGGTGAGAGCGACGGCGAGGTGGCGCTCATCAACATGGAGCACGAGCTGTCCGCCGACATCTTCCGCAACGGCACGAAGGTGGACTCGGTCGATGCGGTGGACGGCAGGGCCCAGCTGGTCTTCGCCGCCGACCTGCTGCCATCCGCGAAGCCACGGCACACGCACACGATCAGCCAGGAGGCGCTCGCCGATCTGATGCCCCACGCGATGGTGGCGCACATGGACACGACGGGCATGGAGCAGGCCCTGAAGGAGGTGCTGTCGACCGGGATGCGGCCCGATTCGCCCGCCTTCCACTATCTCGCCGCGGCCGCCAACGTGCGCAGCCTCATCGCGCATCCCGAGTGGTACCTCGGCCAGTACGGCGCAGGCCTCGGCGTCAGACCCCAGGGGGCGCTGCCGACGCAGGCGGGCTTCACCATCTCGGGCGACATGACCGGCGGCACCGTCCTGGAGCCGATCGCGTTCGTGATGGGCGACATCGGCCTCTCGCTGGGCAGCGCGGGGATCTCGTGGGGCGGCAGCCTGGGCTACGGCACCGGCTCGTCGCTCAGCATGTCCGACCTCGACGACCACGGGGCTTCCAGGGACGGCGGCTCGGGCAACCACTCCCGCTCCGCCGGACGGTCGAGGGGCAAGTCCATTCTCGACATCTTCGGCGTCGAGGTGCTGACCATCCTGCTGGGCAACCACATCCCGATCATCGCCGAGGTCGACCTCGCGATCACCGGAACCGAGGGGAAGGCCAACCCGGCGGAGCTGGGCGGCAACATGCCGGGCACGCCCAAGTCCACGCACCGGCGCGCGAAGGTGCTCATGTTCGTTCCCGAGTACCACATGCTGCTCTCCTACGCCGACGGGAAGGACAGCATGTCCCTCCAGGACGTGGGCGACGCCGTGGAGAGGTTCATCAACGGCACACTGACGCTGGACAGGTCCCTGGCCACCTCACTCCTCCCGAGGTATCTCGCCGCCGTGCAGGAGGCACGCGCGAGGAACGAGGACGTCTCCTTCGCCGACGAGCACACGCCCGAGGCCCTGATGAAGGCGCTGGCCAAGGTCGATGGCCTGGCCCCCGCCATGGCCGACCCCGACGCCCAGGGCAAGACCCCGGAGGAGCTGCTGGACGGCGCGCTGAGCCGCGCGATCGCCCTGACGGAGGAGCTGAGCAACGTCCAGGTGGCGCCCCAGTACGCGGGGGTGATGGGCCTGAGCGGGGTGGAGTCCTTCACCATGACGGACCCCGACACGAAACAGCCCGTCGGCATGCTCGACGCGGTCACGGCGGCCGTCGACCAGGTCGCGCCGGGAGCGCTCGCGAACGACCCGACCTTCGCCCGCAGTCTCAGCGGCGACCTGGCGATCGACCGGTCCGAGGGCTACCTCGACGCCATGCTCAGCGATCGCGGGTTCGTCAAGGGCTACCCGACCGTGGTCAACACGACCTCGGGCCGATCCGAGCTGGTCACCGTACGGGCGAAGCTGGTGCCCAAGGGGGAGGCGGACAAGGGCAAGCTCATCGGGCACAACCCGCACGCCGGCCTCATCAGGCAGCTCTACGGATACCTGGAGACCGGCGTGTCCCGGGGCTACAACGCCTCCAACGGCTTCGGCCTTGAAGAGTCGAGCGGCGACAAGGTCGACGGCGACAGCCTCGGGCTGTCGACCGACAGGGGCCGGTCGTTCTCGGCCAACGTGAGCGAGCAGCGCACCAAGATGCAGCGGTTCGCCCAGTTCGGCGGCCTGGACCGGCTCATGCAGGAGTACACCCTCGAGATCACCGTGGAAGTCGCCCCGATGCGTCGGGGACCCTTCAGGACGAGAACGCGGAAGGCGGTCGACTGGGTCACGCGCAAGACCAGGAAAGCCGGCCCGATCAGGCTCGACGCCCAGCTCGTCCGCCTGCTGCCGAAGGGCATGACCAGGCCGGCGAGCACCTCAGAGAACACGAAGAGAGTGGTCGACACCCGACGCTTCCACATCCCTCCGAAGTTCATGGTGTCCTCGATCCAGGACGCTCCGAACAAGCCGACCCTGTTCGACGTGATCGTCGCCGAGCTGTCGAAGAGGGGCGAGCGGCTGTCGCAGAAGGACCTGATCGAGCTGGAGGCCAGGACCTCGCCCGTGTCGCTGGCCAGCCGGTTCGGTCAGCTGGCCGGCGAGGGCGGGTACCCGCTGATCCGCAACGTGCGCAAGGGCTTCCGCAACCAGGGCACCAACGTCCAGGTCGAGGGGCACCTGTCGGACCTGGAGGTGCTGACCGAGCCGTTCGAGGCCGAGCTCGGCGAGGTCGACCGCGAGATGCGCACCTCCAACCTGGGAACCGGGCGCAGCCGCGTGCTGCCCGTCGCCGGCAGCATGGGCGACTCGAACGAAGGCAGCGGCACCTCGAGCGGCATCTCCGCAGGCGAGCAGGCCTCGGAAGGCGTCAGCGAGGTCAACGGGCGTCGTGTGGAGGCCAGCGAGTTCATGAAGGGCAAGGTGGTGCTCATCCGTGCCCGCGTGGACTGGGACCTGACCTTCCAGGACATGGCTCGCCTGCCGGACGGCGTCGAGAAGTCGCAGGGCAAGCCCAAGTTCATGCCGGGCGCCGCCACGAGCGTGGTGGACATGGCCATCTTCGAGGCTGACCTGAAGGAGATCAGGGCCATGCAGGCGCGGGGATACAGCGTCCGCTGGAACTTCGACGAGGACGGCAGGCCGACATACCGCTTCGTCCCCGAGCTCGCGGAGATGAGCCTGGTCCAGCAGCTCACGAACGCGAGGATCAAGGCCAGGGAGACCGGCGAGCTGTACTCCGTGGAGATCAGGAAGGACGGCAAGAAGCACACCTACGTGGCGGCTCCGAACGGCTCGATCCACAGCATGACGGCGGACGGCGGCTTCGCCGAGGCGATCGCCACGCTGCCGCCCGAGGTGCTCGACGCCCTGGAGGCCAACCCCGGCGTCGACCTGTACGAGATCTTCATGGATTCGACGGTTCTCGGCACGTTCACCGACCAGGTGATCGCCTACCTGAAGGTCAGGAACGTGAACGTCGAACCGGCCAAGCCCACCTGGCCGGTTCAGCAGGCGGAGAGCGCGGCACCCGACGGCGGCAGCGCCGGCCAGCTCGCCAGCGCGCAGAACGCCGGCGGCGCCGCCGCAGGCGGCATCAGCGCGCCCTCGCCGGCGATACCCGGCACCCTGTACGACGCCCACGCCAGGCCCGCCGACATGCCTGCCCTGTCCATGCCGGAGCTCGTCGGCCAGGACGTCGCGGCCGGCGACATCGGCGTCGACGGGTTGACATGGACGAACGCGCAAGGCTTGCCGGTCACGCCGGGCACCGTGGGAGACCACGCGATCCTGGTCGTGTCGCATGGGGGCGTCGACCAGCACATGCGTGTGGCCGTGGGCGTCCCGGGCGACGGCCTGCTCGGCTCCACGGACCTGCGGTCGGGCACGGCCGAGGACCCGCATCTCACCTGGATCGCCCCGGGGACGCACCCCGCCGTGGTGTCGTCCGTCCTGGTGCACGAGATCACGCACGTCGCCCAGGAGCAGGCGGCCGCCGCCGCGGGTGCGCCGCAGGGGGCCGCGAGGACCTCCCTGTCGGAGAGCGAGCACGCGGAGGGCACCGATCACTGCCTGACGCCGCGTCTCAACGAGCACGCCCACATGTCGCGCAAGTGGGCGCAGGCCACCGACCCCGTCACGCAGAGCTCTATCGCCGACGCGATCGACACCATCGCGGCCGACATCACCAGGCGCGGGCACACACCGCCCCTGCCCCCCTGGGGATCGGGGCCGAGAGTCACGGAGACCGGACCATCGAAGATCACGATCGCGGACCTGCTCGGCGGGGGAGGTTCCCCCTCTGTGGGCGCGGCCGTCGGGGCGCTGCCGACCTCGCCCGACGCGCTGCGAACGCTCGCGACCCAGGCGGGTGTGGCGTCGATCACGCCCACGGATCGCCCCGGCGTGTTCACGGTGAACGCGGGCGCCTCCACGTTCACGCTGGCGCTCACGGAAACGGACACCGCCGCGTCCCTCCCGACCGGCACCGGGCTGACGGTCGGCGTCTCGTCGAACGCCGACGCGGCGAGTGCCGCGGCCGACGCCGCGGGCCGGATCGCGGGGCACGTCGCCCAGATGGCGGGACGTCCGGCCACCAGCCTGCTGGGCCGGGGCCCCGCACCCGCCGGCCTGCTGACGGGAACGCCCGCCTTCGGCGTTCCCGACGCGGTGACGTTCGCCAGGCTCCGTAGCCTCGCGGAGGCGCTGGCCGGCGCCTCACTCCTGACCCGAGGCGGTGTCTCCGCCGCGCTGCGGGCCGAGGCCGAGACCGCGGGACTCGTCCAGGGCACCCCTGGCGCGACGGCCAGGCTGGTGGCCGCCGCCAGAGCCGGAGAGCTGTCCCCCGCGCACATCGCGGCGATCCAGGGCACGTCGATCACCCTGCCCGAGATCGCCACCGCCCAGGCGGTGGAAAGGACGGCGACCGCCATGGGCGTCGCCGTCCGCGACCTCGGCAGGGGCATCTACGACATCCTGCTCCCCGGCAGTCCGCCGATGTCGGTCCACGTCACCCGGGGCGACCACCCTGGCATGGTGGCCGTCGAGGACGGCGTGCTCGTCTACCACGTCGCGAACCATTTCTCGATCGGCGCCAACGAGCGGGCGGTGGCCTCCCTGGTGGCCGGCGCCCTGGCGGAGGCGCTCGGCATGCCCACGTCCCCCACGGTCCTTTCCGGCGACCCGAACGCCACCGTGCTGACCGTGAACGACCTGCGCGCGCTCGCCGAACTGGGCGAGGCCGTACGGCAGGTGGCCACGGCCACGGCGCAGCAGCGAACGAGCAGGATGCGCGTCTTCGCCGAACTCGCCCACCAGATGGGGCTGATGAACGGGGGCGTGGAGAGGTTCAGGGCCACGGTCAACGGCGCGCTGCTCGACCAGGTCGCCGCGCTGATCGACGGCCCGCAGCCGCGCGGCGTGCGTGACTACCTCGAGCGCATGCGCCGCATCGCCAACGGGACCGGCTGGTACCCGCCCGAGCGCGAGTACACCTTCACCTGCCTGTGCCCTGTGGAGGCGCCATGCGTCTGCGGCAGGAGGGTGCAGGAGGATTCGCTCAGGGCATGATGGGGGCTTCGGAGGAGAGGAAGGCTATGACGTTCGCGGTCGCACGGACGAGGGACGAGGCGCATCTGTACCTCGACCTGCATCCGTGCAAGGAGTGCGGTTCGGTCGAGACCACCTGGGACAGGGGGGTGGTCAGCGTGGAAGGGGAGCTCGCCGACCGCTACGCGGGCACGTGCGAGGACTGCGGCGCCGCTCGCGAGTTCCTGTTCGGGCTGCCCGAGCGGCCCGTCATGCCGGCGGGCTATCCGACGTTCGGCGGCCAGGAGCCCTCCCAGCTTCTGGACGCGGGCGAGTGGATGTGGGTGGCCGACCTGACCGCGGGCAACGTGCCCGCCGACGACAGTCAGGAGGCGCACCGCACGCTGTCGGTGGCCACCGCGGCGGTCGAGGAGGTCGTCAAGTTCATCCCGCCGGGGCAGGAGGAGGTGCCGGACGACGGGTTCTGGTCCGAGCGCGGACGGCAGATGCGCCTGGCCGAGCCGGGCCGCTTCCGGCTCGAACGCCTGCTGATCGTCCGTGACACCTACCGTGACCTGGCGGCACGCCATGTCTGAGGTCCCCGGCGAGCCGTCATGGCTGGACGGCGTCTACGGCGAGGGCTCCGCGCGCTCCCTCGTCGAGGGCTACGTCCACCTCGATCTGACCGTGCTCGGCGAGGGGCCGGGCGCGGCGGAGCGTGCCGTACGGACCGAGGAGGAAGAGGGCTGGCGGATCAGGCTCGACGACGCCGAGGTGTTCGTCCCCCATCGGGCCGAGGCCGAGGCGCGGCGCGACGGCCTGACCTTCGGCACGGGCATCTCCGAGCTGATCGACCCGGGGCAGTGGGTGCTGCTGGGCGCCACCTACGGGCGCAGGGCGGTCGAGGCGGGCCTGTTCTTCGCCGTCGACCCCTCGTCGGACGAGAAGTACGCGGCCATCGTGGCGGACTGGCGCTTCGCCGCCGACGCCGCCGCCGAGGCGCTGAAGTTCGTGCCCGACGGCGCCGAAGAGCTGGGCGCGAACTCGTTCTGGACGGACATGGGCAGGGCCGCCTTCGCCCGCGAGCCCGAGCGTTTCACCCGGGCCAGGATGGAGAGCGACCTCGCCTACTACCGCGAGGGGCTCGACGGCTTCATGGACCTGCACGCCGAGCCCTAGCGGTCAGGCGAAGCGGCTGACGACCTTGTCGAAGACGGCGCGCTCCTCGGGCTTGGGCGCGTAGCAGACGATCTCGTCGAAGCCGATCGCCTCGTAACGCTCCACCATCCTGGCGAAGTCGTCGACCGAGGCCCACGGCGTGATCGAGCCGTACGCCAGCAGGATCCTGCGCACCTGCCTGCCGCGCTCGCCGCAGAGCGCGTCGAGGGTCCTGCCGCGCTCGACCGAGGCCTGGTAGAAGTCGTCCTCGGCGGCGGCTCCCGTGAACGTCACCCATGCGTCGGCGTGGTCGGCCACCACGGCGAGCCCCTTCGGCCCGTTGGCGGCGACGATGAGCGGGATGCGCGGCTGGACCGGCGCGGGCGACAGCGCCGCGCCCGCGTGGGGGTAGTGCGGGCCGGCCTGGTCGCCGGTGTCGCCCGACAGCAGCCGGTCGACCACGCCGACGAACTCGCGCAGGCGCTCCGCCCGCTCCCTGGGGTCCCAGAAGGGCACCCCGGCCATGGCGTGGTCGGCAGGCCACAGGCCGGAGCCGATGCCGAGTTCGAACCGCCCCGCCGAGACATGGTCGATGCTCACCGCCTGCTTGACCAGTACGGTCGGCCGCCGGTAGGCCATGTTGGCGATCAACAGGCCCACCCTGATCCGCGTCGTGATCGCGGCCCACGCGGTGATGATCGTGGGCCCGTCGTGCACCGGTGTGGCGGCATCACGCGAGTTGCGCAGGTTGTCGCCTGTCCACAACCCGTCGAAGCCCGCCTCCTCGGCGATCCGCGCCCATTGGGCCGCCTCCTGCCAGGTGCCGGGGTTGACCTTGAGGCCGAAACGCATGGGGGTCCCCTCTCGCCGAGATCTGCCGCGACCAGTGTCGCCCAACACCCGGCGATCGCGACGAAGGGGTCCTGTGGTGACGCCCGCAGACGTGACGGGCGGGTCCTTCAGGAGGCGGGTGCGCCGACCATCTCCTGTTGCGGCGCGCGCGGCACGAACGTCGCCGCCACCAGGGCGACGGGCACCACGTTGGCCAGGAAGATCCACCTGTAGGAGAACATCTCGGCGACGTAGGCGCCCCAGACGACTCCGCCGAGGTAACCCACGACGATCGCCGCGGCCACCGCCGCGACCAACGGCCACATCCTGCCCCCTTGGAAGGCGGCCACCAGGAGCGCGAGCCCGGCCCTGAGCGCCACCGCGGCGGCCAGTCCCTGTACGGCTCTCGCGCCGATCAGCAGGCCTGCCCCTTCGGTGAAGGCGATCACCAGCGAGGCGAGGCCGAAGAGCGCCACCGCCGAGACGAACACGCTCCTGCGCGCCTTCAGCGGGATCAGCACCCCCGCCAGGGCGATGAGATAGGCGTCCGCCGCCCAACCGACGGCGGACGGGGTGGTGTCATGGCCCATGGCGACCAGGTCCTCGATGGCGTTCATGGCGGCCGCGTTGACCGCGAAGAGGAGAGCCGCGAGAGCATAGGAGGTCAGCGATAACCAACGTCTGAACATGGGGCGGATCGTAGGAAGCGTCACTTGACGATCACTTACACCGCTGGTCAGGGCGAGGTGGGCCGCCAGGGAACGGGGCTGGACAGGACCATCGAGCTGGACGGCGTGCCGTACGCCGCGAGCCTGTCGATCAGTGACTCGAAGTCCTCCATCGTGGCGACCGCGACCCGCAGCACGCAGCACGCGCCGCCGGTCACCCTGTGCACCTCGAAGATGTCGGGTGAGTCGAGCATCTCCGGGTGGCGCAGCACGCAGCCAGGCCCGTAGCAGGACATCGTGACGAGCGCGACCACGCTGCGGCCGGTGTGCCGTGGGTCGACGTGCGCGCGGTAACCGCCGATGACGCCCGATTCCTCCAGCTTGCGCACCCGCTCGGCGACCGCAGGAGGCGACAGGTGCACCCTGCGCGACAGCTCGCTGAAGGACAGCCGAGCGTCGGCCTGCAGTTCACCCAGCAACAACCAGTCCAGATCGTCCACTTTCACTTCCAAAGGCCGCAAGGCGAAATCCGCCACGAACGTAGGGGTAAACAGCCTAAGGACCGTTCGATCGGCATTCCACCTGACGGGTCGCGAAGGCAGGATGAGCCGCATGGAAGTCATGCCGATCACCGCCGTCGAGAGGGACGAGAGAGCCGACGCCAACGGCGGTGCGCCGACACTCGAGTTCGACCGTCACGTGCCGTACGACCGGTATGTTCGCGCGAGCACGCTGCACACGCTGCAGCGGACGCTGAGCGACGACCCCGGCGAGATGTCCTTCCTGATGATCAGCCAGATCATGGAGCTGTACTTCGGGCTGATCCGCTTCGAGCTGCGCCAGGCACAGGGCCTGCTGCGCGAGGACGACGTGTGGGGCGCGCTCGCCCCGCTGCGCAGGGCAGCGCTGCATCTGGACGGGCTCAACGCCGCCTGGCGCGGGCTGCGCTGGATGACGCCCGCCGAGTTCAACCGCTTCAGGGACCTGCTGGGTGAGGGTTCCGGCTTCCAGTCCGCGATGTACCGGCACCTGGAGTTCGCGCTCGGGCTCAAGACGGAGTCGCTGATCCGGCCGTTCAGGCGCCAGCCCGAGGTCTACGCGGAGCTGGTGGACAGCCTGGAGTCACCATCACTGTGGGACGAGGTGATCGCGCTGCTGGAGCGCCGCGGCCTGGTCGCCGGCGGCGAGGGAGTCGTCGACGCGTGGGTGTCGATCTACGGCGACACCGGGCCAGGCAACTACCTGCGCATGCTCGGCGAGGCGCTGGCGGACGTGGCCGAGGGCTTCGGCGACTGGCGATACCAGCATCTGCAGGCCGTACGGCGGGCGATGGGTGCCAAGGCCGGCAGCGGCGGGTCGGCGGGACTGGTCTGGCTGGAGCGCAGCATGGCGCGCACGGTCTTTCCCGAGCTGTGGACCGCCCGCACCTTCATCTGACACGCCACGGCCACCGCATGATCTCGGGTGATCATGCGGTGGCCGGCTCTCGTGCGCCCTGTGCGGGCGAGAGCGGGATGTTAGCTCGGCGGGGTCAGGTCCCAGAACGGCGAGCAGTTGGCGGGCCAGTCCTGGTTGTCGTCGTGGCCGGGCTTGGGGTACACCGTGCACGAGCTGTGCGCGATCTTGCCCTCGGCGTTGCGCACGACGACGTGCAGTTCGGGACCCGAGACCGCCAGGGCGACGGCGACGACGTTACCCGGGTAGTCCTCCACCGTCGACAGGTCCTCCCAGTAGCCGGTGCGCTGGTCGCGCACGAGGGTCCTGCCGTCGTTCGTCGCCGTCGCGACGTACTTCTTGTCCTTGAGGAACGCGGTGGCGACACTGCCACCAGGTCCCGCAGGTCCTCGTTCGCCCTTGGGGCCCTGAAGACCCTTGGGACCGGCAGGACCCTGGGGACCCCTGGCGCCCTGCGGACCCCTGGGGCCCTGCGGACCGCGGGGGCCCTGCTTGCACCGGCAGCGGTGCCCGTGGTTCCGGTGGCAGCAGCTGCGCCAGCCGAGCGGCGAGTTTACCGAGGAGAGGACCGCCGGCTGAGCCGCGGTCTGGACTCCGGCGAGAACAGCGCCTGACGCACCCCACGCCTGAGCGGAGGGCAGGAGGAGCGCACCCATGGCGAGGGTGGCCAGCGTCAGCTTGCGAACACTTCCGCGTCGTTGCGGAAGGCCGGTCTGTATCGTCATTTTTGTCCATTTCGTGTCATGCATGGCCTGCAGAAGTACGAACTTCGTGACAGACCTGGGTAGCGGCGATCTACCCAGCGCATGACCGTGTCAGCCGTGAACGCTCCCCATATGACGCCCAAGACTCGATACTCAAAGAGAAAGAGGGACATACCCGCGAAAGCGCGCCATTAGTACTCCAGTCGCATTTTGCCTCGCGGGCGCGGCGTCATTATGGCGCGATATGGCACATATAGGACATTTGCGGCATTGTGGCCGGACATACTCAGCCGGCATGCCCCAGGACGCCTCCTTTGCTAAAGGAGGTGTGGAGTGTCCGCCCTGAGACTATCGCCCGTTCCTGACAGGGATTCTGCCGTTTCCCCTTTCCTGTAGGGCTTTCGGGGTGACGGCCGAGATGTCCGGCTAGTCAACGCGACACCAGAACGGAGTCAGCGGGCCCGACCTCCCGCCGATTCGCCCGACCGGCCTGAGTTTTCCGCTGCCCAAGAGAGAACAAAAAAACGAGGACCGTTTCTCGACCGCAGGCAAGGAACGCCCCGCGTAATACATAGATTCTCGGGGGTCCAGGTTTAGAGGAAGAGCCCCAAGACTACCGAAAGAATACTGACCTTTGGTCCTGGCAGGATGGGATTGCACTTGAAAGCCAGCAAGCGATAATCCATTATGATTGCCGAGCGCTTTGGTGCTCTCGCCATAAAACAACTAACGGCAGCGGTTATCCGCGGGCCATCTCAACGGAGGACAACAAACATGCTTCGTCGCATTCTCGTTGGTGCAGCCATCGCCACCACCGTCTTCGCGGGTACCGCCGCCCACGCGGACAACTACACCAAGCCGGAGAAGGGTGACAACGAGTGCAACAACTCCAACGTCGCCGCCGGCGGTCTCATCGGTGGCGTGCTGAGCAACATTCTGACCTTCCAGAACAGCCCGCTCACCGTCAACCTGCTGGCCAACAACCAGCAGGAGTTCGAGTGGTGCGAGGACTAGTCCGTCGCTCGCTGGACGCGAGATAATTCTGACACCCATCCGTCCCGATGAAATGAATTGCAATCCCCCTCCTGGCGCAGTTCTTTCAGGTGTCAGCGGTGCGGTCCGCTTCTTTGGAGCGGACCGCCCATCGCGCCCAGCATGGCACGAGGCTGGTAACGCCGTTTGGAACGGCGCGCGCCTGGCCGAGCCCAGGCATTTCAGGAGATGACGGCCACGCTCCAGAGCGGTTCACCGTCACCTGAAACGGTAGTAAGCGAGTCCGTCCCGCTGGAGATCTCCGGTTATCCGGTCGCGACCACAGACGTCGCCGGAGCCGTCTCGGCGGGGCGGACCGCGCCCATGTATCCGCGCCTGATCAGCGGCGCGAAGGTCACGTACCCTCCTGTGGACGGCGCGTGCACGATCCTCTCCCCATCCACGGCGATGCCCACGTGCTCGGGCCCCGGCGACGCCGGATCGCTGTCGTAGAAGACGAGATCCCCCGGCCGCACCTGCCCCTCGGGGACGCGCCACCCTTTCTTCCACTGCTCCCGCGCCGTGCGCCCGACGCGGACCCCGGCCCGGGCCCACGCGTACTGCGCGAGCCCCGAGCAGTCGAATCCGAATGTCAGCGCGCCGCGGCCCTTTCCAAAACTCGGGCCGTCCGCTCCGCCGCCGCCCCACGAATAGGGGACGCCGAGCATTTCCACTGCCGCGGTCACGGCGAGTTCCCCGGCAATAGGCGTGCCATACCCGCTTCCCAAGCAGCCGAAAAGTAGGATGGCCGACAGTCCTCGTCTGGTCCTGGTCATCGGTTCACCACGCGATCTTTCCCTGGAGAAAGTCCTTCTACCCAGCCGCCCCCTGCGACACGCGGGCCATTTGCCGTAGTCGCCGCACAGTTGGCAATAGAGTGCGCGTTGCGGCGCGAACTTGGTCTCGACGGGAGACCTTCGCGACGCTTTCGCGGGCACCGGAAAGCACGTGATTGACGTTTTCAGAATGCACGAGGCAGCGCCCCGAATAACCATCGAATCAGGCAGTGGATAGGTTATTTTTTTCATGTCCACCGAAGGGACGGCAGCCTTGCCCGTTCGATTCTCAACGGGCAAGGCTCCTGTCCTCTCGACAGCCGCGTGCCGACCCGCTCCGAGGTCAGTCGAGTGAGGTGTCTCCCATCGACTCGAGCAGCATGCGCAGCAGGCCGCTGAGCTGATCGCGTTCGGCGGGGCCGAGCGCGGAGAGCATCCTGATCTCGTTCTCGACGTGCAGCCCGACCAGCTCGTCGACGAGGCGCAACCCCTCCGGGGTCAGCCTGATCCGTACCGACCTGCGGTCCTCGCTGTCGCGGATGCGCTCGACGAGGCCCTTGGCCTCCATCCTGTCGATCCTGTTGGTGATGGCCCCTGAGGTCACCATCGCCGCCTTGAGCAGCGCCCCGGCCGTCAGCTCGTACGGCGAGCCCGAGCGCCGCAGCGTGGCCAGCACGTCGAACTCGAAGCTCTCGAGCCCGTGCTCGGCGAAGAACCGCTTGAGCGTCTGCTCCACGAGGCGGGACAGCCGCGAGAGCCTGCCGACGACGCCCATGGGCCAGACGTCGAGGTCAGGTCGTTCCTTGTTCCACTGTGCGATCACCGCGTCCACCGCGTCCGCCATAACCAGTCCTCTCAACGGAAATAATCTCAACGTTCACAGACTTGACGTTCACACACACATGGTGATGTTATCTCAACGTTGAGATTATCAATGAGAGGTGATCGATGTGACCACGATCGAGGCTCCGCCGATCGCGCGCACCCGCTACACGAGCGACCTGGCCATGGCCGCGCTCGCTCCCGTGAGCTGGGGAACCACCTATGTGGTCACGGCGACGCTGTTGCCGCCGGACAGGCCACTGCTGGCCGCGACCTTGAGAGCGTTGCCGGCGGGCCTGGTGTTGCTGGCCATGACGCGTCGCTTGCCTCGCGGTTCGTGGTGGTGGAAGGCCACGGTGCTCGGCATGCTCAACTTCGGCGCCTTCTTCCCCTTGCTGTTCTTCGCCGCCTACCGGTTGCCCGGTGGGGTCGCGTCCACGATCGGCTCGGTCCAGCCGCTGGTCGTGGCGCTGCTGTCGATGGTGATCCTGCGGTCGAGGCCGGCCCGCGCCGTGCTGTACGCCGCTGTGGCGGGCACTGGCGGCGTGGCCCTGCTGACCCTGACCGCGCAGGCCCGCCTCGACCCGCTCGGCATCGGCGCCATGCTGCTGGCCACCTCGCTCATGGGAGCGGCCATCGTCCTGACCAAGAAGTGGGGGCAGCCCGAGTCGCCTCTGGTCATGACCGGCTGGCAGCTCACCATCGGCGGGCTCGTCCTGGCGCCGCTCACGCTCGCGGCAGAGGGCCTGCCCTCCACCTTCACAGGACAGAACCTCCTCGGTTTCGCCTACCTGGGCATCATCGGCACCGCCCTGGCCTACGCCCTCTGGTTCCGCGGCATCGATGCCCTCGCGCCCACCTCCGTCTCCCTGCTCGGCCTCACCAACCCCCTGGTCGCCACGCTGGCCGGTCTGCTGGTGCTCGGGCAGACCCTCACCGGCTGGCAGATCGCCGGCTTCGCCATCGCGCTCGGCGCGCTCGTCGCCGGCCAGACCCTGAGCAGGAAGTCCTCATGACCACCACAGCCCATCCCGACGAACGGGTATCACTGAAGACCTGGCTGGGCGTCGTGGCCGTCGCGGTGGGGACCTTCTCCGTCGTGACCGTCGAGCAGTTGCCCGTGGGCCTGCTCACCTCCATCGGCGGCGACCTCGGCGTGAGCGAAGGCACCGCCGGCCTCATGGTCACCGTGCCGGGCCTGGTCGCCTCGGCCGTCGCGCCCCTCCTGCCCGTGGCCATCCGCCGTCTGGACCGGCGGGTGGTGCTCATCGGCCTGCTCGGCCTCATGGTCCTGGCGAACGCGCTGTCGGCCTTCGCGCCGGGTTTCGCCGTCCTGCTCGCCTCACGCTTCCTCGTCGGGATCAGCATCGGCGGGTTCTGGGCGCTGGCGGCCGGCATCGCGGTACGGCTGGTGCCCGACAGGCACGTGCCCCGCGCGACCTCGCTGGCCTTCGGAGGGGCGACGGCGGCCAACGTGCTCGGCGTCCCCGCGGGCACGCTGATCGGCGGGCTCACCGACTGGCGCGTGGCCTTCGCCGCCGTCGGCGCGCTCGGCCTGCTCGTGGTCGCGGGCCTGTGGCTGCTGCTGCCGCGCCTGCCCGCCACCGAGCCCGTACGGCTGCGCGAGCTGCCCCTGCAGTTCCGCAACCCCGTCGTCAGGACCGCGGTGCTCTCGACGTTCCTCCTGGTGAGCGGCCACTTCGCCGCCTTCACCTTCGTGAGCCCCATCCTTCAGGACATCTCGGGCGTCAGCGAGAGCCTGATCAGCCCGCTGCTGCTCGCCTTCGGGGTCGCCGGCGTGGTCGGCACCTTCATCGCGGGGGCCGGAGCCTCACGCGACATCAGGAAGACCATCATCATGCTCGGCGTCGCGCTCGCGGCGATCCTGGCGCTGTTCCCGCTCCTCGGGGGGAGCCCGCTCACCGGGTCGGCGCTGCTGATCCTGTGGGGCCTCGTCTTCGGCGGGGTGCCCGTGGCCGTACAGACGTGGATCTTCAAGGGCGCGCCCGACGCGACGGAGGCCGCCACCGCGCTGAACACCTCGGTGTTCAACCTGGCCATCGCGCTGGGGGCGCTGCTGGGCGGCGTCGTCGCCGACGTGGTGGCCATCACCGGCGTCCTGTGGTTCGGGGCGCTGCTCACGCTCCTGACGTCACTGGCGGTGTGGCGGACCAGAAGCGAGTGATCCAACAAATCTGCGCAGAATCCGTTATCGCCGCCTCGCCGCCCGATCTCCCATGCGCCGGACCGACCGGCGCACATGAGAGAGAGCGACTTGCATGCACCAGAACCACAGCGGGCGGGGCAGGCTCCTGGCGGCGGGAGCGGGCGCGACGGCGACGGTCGTCGCCGGGATCCTCCTCTTCGGCGGAGCGGGCAACGCGTACGAGACGGTGAACGCCGCGGCGGGAGCACCCGTGAAGGCGACGACTGCCGCGGGCGCGTCGACCCCCGGGGCCCCGACGAGGACTCCGGCACGAAGACCTCACCCCGGCCCGAGCCGGTGCACGTGTTGTCCCTTCGCTCGGAGACGGAGACGTGTCCGGACCGACGGGATAACAGGAATCTCGCCGCATGGAGGCATTTGTGGCGGTTTGACCGCAGGAATCCTACGGCGAAGGGGGCCGTGGCGTCCCACGACCCCCTTCCGCCTCCGAGGTCAGCTACGCCCGGCGAAGAAGGCGCGGACGTCACCGGCCAGCACCTCGGGCACCTCGTGCGCGGCGTAGTGGCCGCCGACGTCGTAGGTGTTCCACTGCGCGATGCTCTTGTGGTCGCGCTCGGCGAAGCGGCGGATCGACTGGAAGTCGTTGGCGAAGCCCGCCAGGCCGATCGGCACCGTGGTCGGCTCGGTCGGGTGCTCGGCCTTCGCGTCCTCGTAGTAGAACCGGATCGACGAGCCCGCGGTGCCGTAGAACCAGTGGATCGCGATGTTCGTCAGCGTGAAGTCCCGGTCGAGGTGTCCCCCGATGAGCTGCCCCATCCAGCCGAGCAGCCCCGAGGGCGAGTCGGCGATCGCGTGGGCCAGGGTCTGCGGAGACTGCGACTGGAGCTGGTTGAAGGCGCCCATGTTCTCCCAGAACCACTGCAGGTGCCGCATCGCCGCCTGCTCGTCCTCCGTCAGGTCCTGCAGCTCGGCGGGGTCGCCGGTGGGGAAGGAGAAGATCTGGGTGACGTGCACGGCGACCACGTGCTCGGGGTCGACCCTGCCGACCTCGGGCGAGACCAGCGAACCACCGTCGTTGCCGACCACGCCGTAGCGCTCGTAGCCCAGGCGGGCCATCAGCTCGGCCCATGCCTTGGCGGTCCTGTACCTGTTCCAGCCCTTCTCGGTCGTCGGCCCGGAGAAGCCGAAGCCGGGCAGTGAGGGGATGACGAGGTGGAAGTCGCGGGAGAGGTCCTCGATCACGTCGAGGTACTCCACCACCGTGCCGGGCCAGCCGTGCGTGAGGATCAGCGGCAGCGCGTCCTGCTTGGCCGAGCGGACGTGGACGAAGTGGATGTTCTGCCCGTCGATCTCGGTGGTGAACTGCGGGTGGGCGTTCAGCTTCGTCTCCCACGCGCGCCAGTCGTAGCCGCTGCGCCAGTAGTCGACCATCTCCTTGACCCACGCGACGCTCACGCCGTACTCCGAGTCGCTGCCGGGGATCTGGTCGGTGAAGCGGGTCAGCGCCAGCCGTGCCTGAAGGTCGTCCAGGTCGGCCTGCGGAACCTCGACGCGGAAGGGGCGGATCTCGGTCATGTGATGCTCCTCCTGAACGGAACGGCTTGTTCTGTTCCAATTCTATCAGAATAAAGCCTTCCGTTCCATAGGCTCGGGCGTGTCTTCGCCCATCGGGAGCTTCACTGACTCACGCCGCGTCCTTCCCTCCACGGCGACCAGGGGGAAGTACCATCAGCGAATGATCGAAAATACCGAAACCGTGCCTGGGTGGCTTGCTCCGGACGAGCTGGAGTCGATGCGCGGACGGATGCCGATCCTCTACGTCGACGCCGTCCCCGTACGGGTCGACGACACCGGAGTGGTCACCCATGTCGGCCTGTTGCTGCGCATCTCCGCCGACGGCGAGGTCAGCAGGGCGCTGGTCTCCGGGCGGGTCCTGCACCACGAGCGGATCCGTGACGCGCTGATGCGCCACCTGGAGAAGGACCTCGGGCCCGTGGCACTGCCGCACATCCCCGCCTCGCCCCAGCCGTTCACGGTGGCGGAGTACTTCCCGACGGCCGGCGTCACGCCGTACCACGACCCGCGCCAGCACGCGGTGTCGCTCGCCTACATCGTCCCCGTGATCGGTGACTGCAGGCCGCGGCAGGACGCGCTCGACCTGGTCTGGTTCACGCCCGAGGAGGCGGCGTCGCCGATGGTGCAGCAAGAGATGATCGGTGGGCAGGGCGTGCTGCTGAAGCAGGCGCTCGCCTCCGTCGGCCGCCTGCCCTGACCCCGGCGGCCGAAGGTCCGGGCGGTCAGCGCTCGGGCTTCGCTCTGACATGCATGCGCTCGCCCTGGCTGCCGAACAGGCTGAGCACCTCGGCGGGCCCGTCTCCCGCGCTGCCGAACCAGTGCGGCAGGCGGGTGTCGAACTCGGCGACCTCCCCTGCGTGCAGGATCAGGTCGTGCTCGCCGACCAGGAGGCGCAGCCGTCCCGACAGGACGTAGAGCCACTCGTAGCCCTCGTGCGTGCGCGGCTCGGGTGTCGCCCGCCTGACCGGGATGACCAGCTTGAACGCCTGGATCGCGCCTGGCTGGCGGGTCAGCGGCAGGACGGTCATGCCGTGCGCCTGCCGCGGGGCGATGCGGACGCGGGGGTCCCCGACCTCGGGCGCGCCGACGAGCTCGTCCAGGGGCACCTGGTGCGCCTGGGCGATCGGGAGGAGGAGCTCCAGGGTCGGCCGGCGCAGGCCGGACTCCAGGCGCGACAGCGTGCTCTTGGAGATCCCCGTCGCCTCGGACAGCGCGGTCAGCGTGACGCCCCTGTCCGTGCGCAGCCGTCTGAGCCTCGGGCCGACCTCCGCCAGCACGGCATGAATGGACACATCCCGAACATAGCGAATCCGCCGCCCGACAAGTCGCCACTGCGGCGATATGCGCGATATTTCCGCAGGTCAGCGACGTTGTGCGAGCCGTCGGGGCGGGAAGCATCACAGTCATGTCGATCCCCCCGACCAACGCGTCCCCCGTCCCCGACGGCGCCTTCGCCAGACCCGAACCCGGCCACCGGCTCCGCGTGCCCGCCGAACTGGTCGCCACCGCCCGGCGCGGACTCGGCGGCGGCGGTACGGCACGCAAGCGCGTGCTCGTCATCGGCGCCGGCATGGCCGGCCTCGTCGCCGCCTACGAGCTGATGCGGCAGGGCCACGAGCCGATCGTCCTGGAGGCCCAGCAACGAGTCGGCGGCAGGGTGCTCACCCTGCGCGGCTTCGCGCCAGGCCTGTACGCCGAGGCGGGCGCGATGCGGATCCCGCGCGTGCACGACCTCACGCTGGCCTACTGCGAGCGGTTCGGCCTGCGGCTGCGGCCGTTCGTGATGGGCAATCCCCGGACCCTGGCCTACATCCAGGGCGTCAGGACCACCATGGCCCAGCTGAACGCCGACCCGGCGATCATCGACTTCGAGCTGGCCGACCACGAGCGCGGCAGGTCCTACGAGGATCTCTGGCGCACGGCCACGCAGGAGATCCACGACCTGTACGCGCAGGAGGGAGAGAACGCGCTCGACCGGATCTGCGCCGAGTACGACCGCTACTCCATCCGCGGCTTCCTGCGCGAACGCGGCTTCTCCGAGGGCGCCATCGAGCTCTACGGCGTCATGAGCTTCAGGGAGGCCAACCTCAACGCGGCCGTCATCGAGCAGTTCCGCGAGATCATCGGGCGGGCGTTCGAGGACATGCAGGAGATCGAGGGCGGCAGCGACCTGCTGCCGACCGCCTTCTACAGGGAGCTCAGGCACCACATCAGGTTCGGACACGAGGTCACCGCCATCGAGCAGGACGGCTCGTCGGTCACCCTGCACGTCAGGACAGGCTCGGGCAGGACGGCGATCACCGGGGACCACGCCATCTGCACGATCCCGTTCTCGGTGCTGCGCGACATCGAGACCAACCCCGCTTTCTCCCGCCGCAAGCAGCGCGCCATCCGCGAGCTGAACTACAACGCCTCCACCAAGATCCTTTTCCAGGTGCGGCGGCCGTTCTGGGAGTCGAGCGACGGCATCGTCGGCGGCACCACGGTCACCGACCTGCCGATCAGGCGCATCTGCTACCCCTCCCACCAGACGCGGGAGGAGGAGCGTTCGGTGCTGCTGGCCAGCTACACCTGGGGCCAGGACGCTCTGCGGTGGGGGGCGATGTCACCGCAGAAGCGGGTCGAGCAGGCGCTCGAGGACGTCGCCAAGATCCACCCGGAGATCCACGACCACTTCGAGTTCGGGCTCTCGCACGCCTGGTACGACGACCCCTACGCGGCGGGGGCGTTCGCGCTCTTCGAGCCCCACCAGCAGACCAGCCTGCACGAGGCGATCATCGCGCCAGAGGGCAGGGTCCACTTCGCGGGGGAACACTGCTCGCTCTGGCACGCCTGGATCGAGGGGGCTCTGGAATCGGGGCTCAGCGCGGCGCGTGCCGTGCATGAGGCTGCGTGACGGCCGCGTAGCGGCACAGCCAGGCCGCGGCCTCCGTCAGGTCCGCGGAGGCCGCGGCACAGGCGGCGAGGTGCGCGCGTACCGACTGGCGCAGCCAGGGCGGCGCCGCTCCCGCCTCCTCCAACTTGGCCTCGATCTCTCGCAGCCGCTCCGCGCACTCGGCCAGCGCGCGGGCGTCGCTCCGCAGGACCATCGCATGGGCCGCGATCACTTCGGGTACCGCCGGCATTCCGCTCCTTCGTGTCAGGTGATGAGAACGGGCACGGCCACGTCCGTGAGCGTCCGGCGGGCATGGGACGTCAGGCACAGCAGAGGGCGGGCCCCATCGAGACCCAGCCGGCGGAACGCGTCGGCCAGCGGGTGCGACCGCAGCGCGACGCCCAGTCGCGCCCCCGGCGCCGGATGAGCCCTGCCCCTGCCGCGGGTGCGCACGCAGGAGCGCAGCACGGTGCCGCCGTCGCGCGCGTAGCCGACCAGGTCGCGGTCGCCGAGCGGCACCCAGGGGCCGAGGCGCCCGCGCACGCTGAGCAGGTCACCGACCGAGACGTTCACCGCGCCGCCCGTCAGCCCGACCCGCATGGGCAGCTCGTACGGCACGCCGCCCCACAGCCGCGCCACCATGGAGGCGACGTCGGCTCGGTCCACCGCCGACGCGACAGTGAACCATCCCGAGCGCCTGCGGTCCGCCGCCCGCAACAGGTCGGCCCAGCCGCGCCGCCACGGGTCGGGCAGCACGACCCCGAGGTGGAGCTCTCGGTAGGCGCCCACGCTGGTCCGCCGGTTCCACGCCACGTGCAGCGCCACGAGCGCCCGCCCGCCGAACCCGGCAGCCGGGCCGAGCCCGCTCCCCTGGAGCAGCTCGGCCGCCGCGACCGCGTCGGCGGCGAAGTACGCCGTGAACGCGCTGCCCTCCTGGCACCTGACGGGGAGCTCGGCCGTACCCTCGCTGCGGGTCGGCACCGTCAGGAACGGGAAGCCCTCGGGGTACGGCACGCGGTCGAACAGCAGGTAGGCCTGCGACCGCACCACCCTCCCCCGGTACGGCGCGAGCCGCTCGTCGATCGTCGCCCTCGCCTCAGGAAGGTCGTCGGCCAGGTTGGCCATGTAGTGCTCGATGCTGTGGCAGAGCGGGAACAGGTGAGTGGCGTCGAAGTAGTCGACCACGTACCAGTCGGGATGCAGGTCGAAGCAGCCGCCCGCGCCCTGGCCGTCGAGGGTCGGGATGATGTCGTGCTGGTTGGTGACGCTGGCGACCCACGTGCGCGGGTCCGCCGGCTTCTTGAAGTCGATCGGCGCGCCGACGGCGACGGCGTGGGTGACGGTGTGGCGGGCGCAGAAGCCGGGGTCCTGCGCGAGGTTCATGATCGCGGCGCCGCCCGCGCTGTGACCGATCAGCGCCATCTCGGCGCCCTCGGGCATGTCGTAGTCCTCGACGGCCCTGGCCAGGGCGCGGCTGTAGGGGCTGCTGTCGAGGACCGCGCTGCTGAACGCCCCCAGCAGGTCCTGGGGCGAGTCGTTGTCGGGCGTGCCCGCCCGCATGCCGGGCGCCTGGACGACGTGGCGCACCACCCCGTCGGGACCCTCGACGCTCTGGATGAGCACTCTGCCCTTCGTACCGAGCGCGCTGATGTTGCCGAGGAAGGCGAGCAGCGACCCCTGGTCGTTCAGCGGCACGCCCGGCTCGACGCGGCGGGCGGCGCCCTCCCCCGTGTCGAGCACGGCGACGGCCCTGTTGCTCATGCCGGTGATCGGGTCGGCGGTGGCGAAGCCCCTGCCGGTCGCGATCAGCCAGGCGGTGGCGTCGTTGAGCGGGTTCTCGTCCAGGAGGGCGCGCAACGCGAGGACCTCGCCGAAGACGGGCGCGAGCGCGCTGAGCGTGCGCACCGCGCCCCTGTCCTTGAGCAGGGCGCGCAGCGAGCGGAGCGCTTCGAGGTCGCGGTCCTCGGCGGCGGCCTGGATGAGCCTGCCGAGCATGGGGTCGGCCGCCAGTTCGGGGTGGTCGAGGGTCACCGCGGTGATCCGCAGGCGCAGGGAGGTGGCCAGGACGCGGACGGCGAGGCTCTCGGCGCCCGCCATGGCGCCGGCCTTGGCGGCGAGGGCGGCCAGGCGGCTTCCTGTGATGGCGTAGCCGAGCCCTTCGGCATGGGTGACGGTCCTGAGCAGGGCGCGCTGGGTCAGGCAGCCTGTGGCGAGGGAGCGTGGAAGGGCGGCGAGAACGGCCCTGTCGGTGAGGGCCGCGGTGGCATGGGCCGCCGCCTCGTGGATGAGGATCCCGACGTCGACGAGGTCACAGGCGGCGGCCCTGAGCGCCGCCGATCCGGCGGCTGCCGCCGCACGGCCCTCTTCCCGCACGTGGGAGGAGCCGCCCTCCGGAACGCCGGACGCTCCCGCCCCGGTGGCGGCCGAGCCCTCGGAGACCGCATGGTCCTCGGAGACGGCAGGGCCTTCGGAGACGGCGGGTCCATCGGAGACGGCATGCCCCTCGGAGACCGCATCGTCCTCGGAGACAGCATGCCCTTCGGAGACGGACGGCCCGGGGTGGTGGTCGGGAGGGGTGGGGTCGCTCACGGGCGGTCCAGGCGGGTCATGCTGATGTAGCGAGGGCGAGGATCCTCGGGGGTGTTCCTGCGCACGACGTCCGACAGGCTCCGGGTGCTGCCGATGATCCGCAGCCCCTGGGGTGAGAACGTGGCCGCGTTGAAGACCCGGGGCGCGAGCAGCGGGTTCGTCAGCGCCTGCGAGAAGGCGTCGATCGCGATGATCTTCGTCAGCAGCGGCGGCAGGATCGCGTCGGGCGATCCCGGCTCCTCGGCGAACAGCCCGACGTACAGGTCGAGGTCGTCCACTCCCCTGTAGAGCGACCGCAGCGCGTCGGCGACCTTCGCGTCCCCCGTCACCTGCTCGAATCCGCGCACGCGAGGAAAGCGGCAGTGCTCTCGATAGCTGTTGTACGGCGCCAGGTCGAGCGCGCGGGAGTCGGCGATGCTGGCCACGTCCACCTCCCGCAGGATCGGGTCGGTGTTGAACAGGCCGATCCTGCCCGCCCGCTGCCTGGAGGCCTCCTCGAGGAGCCTGCCGAGCCCCGCCGAGGGGATCAGCCGCCCGCCGAGCAGGGTCTCGGCCATCGGCAGGTCGCGCCCGCCCACCGCCAGGGTGGAGGGGATCAGGCTGTGCCACCGGTAGACCAGGTTGAACTCCACCGACGCCCAGTTCTCGCGCTGCCATGGCGCGTGGGCGAGGCGGGTCGACAGCCGGGGGTCGAGGGTGAACCTGAAGTGGTAGGGGGTGATGTGGTTGATGTACTCCTCGACCACCAGCTTGATCAGCAGAACGATGAGGATGTTGCGCGCGGTCTGGAACAGCCGCTCGTCGTCCCAGCCCGGGTAGTGCTCGGCGAGGACCGTGGCCACCCTGTTGTGCTCGCGCAGGAACAGCACGGTCAGCATGGTGAAGCCGATCTGGATGTTGCCCCGGTCGCTGCCGGTGGCGAACAGGGTGCCGCGCTGCGCGTCGGTGAGCTCGTCGAAGCGGATCACGCTCAGCGGGGCGAACTCCGGCTTGATCTTGCCGTTCTCGCAGAGCTGGGGCGGGAACTCGCCGCCGTCGATCAGCCGGCTCTTGAGCCGCCCGCCGTCGAACGTGCGCAGCGCGGCCGTCGCCGCCTCGTGCAGGCCGTACACCTGGTTGAGGTCGATGTGGTGGTTGGAGGAGTTCTTGCGGGGGTCGCGGGGCGTGGCGGTGTCGCCGCGCAGGAAGCCGTCGGTGAACCACTGGGCGAAGTAGGCGAACAGCACAGTGGAGCGGGGGCAGGGGATCATCCGCTCGCCCCTGGCGAACAGGTCGGCCGCGCGCTCGGGGGTGGGCCTGCCCTCGGTCCCGCCGGAGGGGGGCACGTGCCTGCCGCTGTAGGTGCGGTCGGTCAGCGAGGCCCACGACGTGTAGTCGGCCATCGTGCTGAGCGGCTCCGGCCTGGGCGGCATCTCGCGGACGGCGTGGTCGATCAGTGTGGCGTTGAGGCGCCGTCGTAGGGGCTGGATGGTCTGCGCCAGGTCCCAGAACGGCCGCGCGCTGGTCAGGGCGAGGAACCTGAGCCGGTTGGCGGCTCCGTCTGTGGCGATGCTCCGCGCCGTCATCAGGCTTCCAGCCCGAGGACGAACCGATCGGGGAAGATCCCGTTGGAGCGGGCCACGCCCTCGATCACGTGGACGCCGGGGCGCCGCAGCAGCCGCCGTACGGCCTCGCAGATCACCACCCTGGCCGGATGCACGCCCACGCACGCGTGATGGCCGTGGCCGAAGAACAGCTGGTGGTGACGGGGGCGGTCGAGGCGGAACGACTCGGGCTCGGCCAGCACGTCGGCGTCGAACATCGCGGAGGCGGCGGCCGCGAGGACGAAGGTGCCGGCCGGGATCAACGTGCCCGACAGCTCGTGGTCGCGCTCGCAGATCCTGGGGAGCAGTTTGAAGAACGGGTTGAAGCGCAGCGCCTCCCACACGTAGCGGTCGAAGTCGTCGTCGTGGACGGCCTGGGACAGCACCTCGGGCCGCAGCAGCAGTTGCTCCGTCGCCTCGACCATCGCGCCCGGGGCGCTCTCCACGAACCCGAGCGGCAGCCCCGCCATGTTGATCAGAATTCGTTCGTCGTCGCAGCCGGTGGCAGCCAGCCTGGAGAACACGTCGCCCGACCGCGCCTCCCCCGATCGTCGCAGGGCGAGCTGCTCGCGCAGGTGGGCGATCATCTGGGTGCCCGCCTCGACCGAGGCGGCCTGGATGGCGGGGTCGCCGAGGTAGTTGGCGAAGCAGTCGGCGATGATGGTCCTCGACCACCGCGACAGGGTCGCGGCGTCGGGCCCTGGAAAGCCGAAGTACTCCGCGCACACCCCGAGGGCCACCGGCCTGAACAGCTCGTGGACCACCTCGATCTTCCCGTTCGGCGCGGCCGCGTCGAGCGCCTCGTCGGCCAGGCGGCCCGCCATGGCCCGCACCTCGGCCGCGTCGTCGGGGTCGAGCAGGTACTGCATGAGCCCCTTCTCCCGCCAGTTCATCGCGGTGCCGTCCCTGGCGAGCATGAACGCGCCGCCGAGCGCGGCGTCGAGCCGCGGCCCGAAGGCGCGGACGCTGAACACCTCCTCCAGGGAGAGCACCTCGGTGACGTCCGCGAAGCGGGTCACGACCGTGAAGACGGGGGTGACGAAGACGGGGCGTCGCTCGCGCAACTCGGCGAACAGCTCCCGCCATTCGGTCCGCATCCACTCGCGGACCAGGCCGAACGCGGCCATCGGGTCGCGAGCCAGCACGTCGTCGTACTTCTCCAGATGGCCCATGACGCTATGTAGCCACAGGGTGACAACCGATCCCGATGGCTACTCCGTGGAGTGTTTTGACTCCCATGAGTGACTGATCCGTCACTGGAAAGCAACTGCCGTGACCAGCGAGCACGACTCTTGAATGAGGGCGTGAACCCGGAGACCGTCGCGGTCGGCACCGGCCGCCGCACCGCCTATCTGGTCGTCCTCGTGGTCCTTCCGCTGCTGCTCGTGGCGCTCGCCGTGCCCGCCGCGTGGGGGTGGGGAATCGGCGTCCGCGATGTGGTGATCGCGGTGGTGATGTATCTGGTCAGCATCTTCGGGATCGCGATCGGCTACCACCGGCTCTTCACCCACAGGGCGTTCAGGTGCCGCAGGCCGTTGCGGATCGCACTCATGCTCGCCGGAGGGATGGCGGTCGAGGGCCCGGTCACGCTGTGGTCGGCCGAGCACCGCCGCCACCACAAGTACGCCGACAGGGAGGGGGACCCGCACTCCCCGTGGCGGTACGGCGAGAGCGGCCTGGCGCTGCTGCGAGGGATGGCGCACGCGCACGTCGGCTGGTTCTTCACCGCGCGAAGGCGCTCGAACCGCCGGCACTGGGCGCCCGACCTGCTGGCCGACCCCGACGTGCGCCGGTTCGACGCCTGGTATCCCGCGGTCGCCGCGCTGTCGTTCGCGCTGCCCGCGGTGGCGGGCGGGCTGTGGTCGATGTCGTGGACGGGCGCGTGGACCGCGCTGTTCTGGGGCGGCCTGGTGCGTTACGCGGTCGTGCACCACGTCACCTGGTCGGTCAACTCGATCGCCCACACCTTCGGCGACAGGCCGTTCGCGACGCGGGACCGTTCGTCGAACGTGCGGTGGGTGGCGATGCTCACGCTCGGCGAGGGCTGGCACAACTGGCACCACGTGGAGCCGACCTGCGCCAGGCACGGAGTGCTGAGAGGACAGCTCGACCCGAGCGCCAGGCTGATCCGCTGGTTCGAGCTGGCCGGATGGGCGTACGGCGTGCGCTGGCCCGACCCCGCCAGGCTGGAGCGCGTTTCGCGAATCCCGTAGGTCAGCTCGTCATGCGTGGAGGTGACCATGGAGTGCCGCGTTCGGATATGACGACCACGACGTCGGCCTCGGCAGGGTTCTATGAGCGGGTCGCCTCGCGGTCAGGGAGTGCGACCGGGCCGGTCCTGGTCGCCGGGCGCATGGTCAGGACCAGTACGGCCAGCCCGGCGAAGATGACCGCGGCGACGACGCCGGTGACGTGCAGGCCGGCGGTGAACGCCTCCCGCGCGGCGTCCAGCAGTTGCGCGCCCTGGTCCGCGGGAAGGTGCCGGCTGGCGGCGACCGCGCCGGACAGCGAGTCGGACGTGCCGTCCATCCGGCTGCGGTAGACCACTGCGGCCACCACACCGATCAGCGCGAAGCCGAGCGAACCGCCGAAGTAGTTGCCGGTCTCCGACATCGACGCCGCCGAACCGGCGCGCTCCGGCGGTACGGACCCGACGACCAGCCCGGTGCCCAGCGCGAACAGCGGGCCGGTGCCCAGCGCCAGCACGGCGATGCCGATCATCACCAGCGGCAGGGCGCCCGCACCGCCGACGCCGACCAGCAGCAGGCTGCCCAGCGCCGACCCCACCAGCCCGCCGGCGATCGCGGTCGTCTGCCTCATCCGCCGAGCCAGCGCCGGCGCGGCCATGGTGCCGACCGCCACGCCCAGTCCCATGGGCGCGAACAGCATCGCCGACACGATGGGCGAGAAGCCCAGGACGCTCTGCAGGTACTGGGTCACCAGCAGGCCCGTACCGGCCATGGCGATGCCGGCGAAGACCAGCGCGACGAGGACGGCCGTGAACGGGCGGTTGCGGAGCAGCCGCAGGTCCAGCAGCGGCGTCTCCAGCCGCAGTTGCCGGCGCACGAACAGCGCTCCGACGGCCGCGCCTGCGACGAGGGCCACCGCAGGCACGACCGGCACGCTCTCGACGGTCAGCTGCTTGACGCCGTACACCATCGACAGCACCGACACGAGCGACAGCCCGACGCTGGCCGGATCCAGCAGGCCGGCCCGGTCGCTGCGGAACTCCGGCAGCAGGACCGGCCCTGCGAGCAGCAGCAACCCCATCGCCGGCACGGCGACCAGGAACACCGATCCCCACCAGAAGTGCTGGAGCAGGAATCCGGCGAGTACGGGGCCGAGCGCGCCGCCGGTGAACTGGCAGGTCGCCCAGATCGCGATGGCCTGCCCGCGCTGCCGTTCGTCGCGGAACATGTTCGTGATCAAGGCAAGGGTGGACGGCGCCAGGGTCGCGCCGGCGACGCCCAGCAGCGCGCGCGCGACGATCAGCATCAGTGGGTCGGTCGCGAAGGCGGCCACGACCGACAGCAGCGCGAACGCCGCCGCGCCGATCATCAGCAGCCGTCGGCGGCCGATCCGGTCACCGAGCGTCCCCATCGTGATGACCATGCCGGCCACCATGAATCCGTAGCTGTCACTGATCCACAGCTGCTCGACGTTGGTGGCACCCATGTCGGCGCTCAGCTGTGGGAGCGCGAGGAGCAACGCCGTCGTGTCTATCGCGACGAGCAATGTCGGCAGCGCCAGGACGACCAGTCCCAGCCATGCCCGGTTGACTCGCATATCCGAAACTCCCTGTTCTCTCGACGTTTCGCCGGTTGGTCGGAGCCGCCGGGAGGTTCTTGACATCGGTACGGGAAATCTCGCGCGTCTGCCACGGTGGGGCGTCGCCGGGTATGACGACCTCGCGGGCCGGGCGAGGCGATCGCGGAAAACTCATGCGAATTCTCCGGCGGAGGATGTCAAGACGACGGCGGCGGCTCCGACCACCACTCGAAGGGCCCGGCCGGGGCTCGCGAACCACGAGGAGTACAGGATGAAGTTCCTGATCAGCATGCACATCAACCCGGCGGTGCTGGACGCGCTGACCGACGAGGAGAAGGCGGGGATCGGCCACGGCCACGGCGCGTTCATCGAGGCGCTGAAGAGGTCCGGCGAGCTGATCACCACGCAGGCGCTGGTCGACCCGTCACAGGCCGCCGTGGTGTCCGTACGCAACGGCCAGCCGGTGGTGACCGACGGGCCTTTCCTGGAGTCCAAGGAGTATCTGGGCGGCTTCTACCTGATCGACTGCGAGAACAAGGAGCGGGCGATCGAGCTGGCAGCGCAGATCCCGGACGCCGCGATCGAGGGGCTGGGGATCGAGGTGCGGCAGGTGATGTTCGCTGACGGACAATTGGAGGCATGACAGCACCAGCCATCGAGGACCTGCTGCGTGAGCTCACGCCGCAGGTCCTCGGCACGTTGGTACGTCGGCACGAGCAGTTCGAAGGGTGTGAGGACGCCGTGCAGGAGGCCGTCCTCGCCGCCACCGTGCAGTGGCCGGCCGAGGGAGTGCCGGACAATCCGCGCGGCTGGCTGGTTACTGTCGCCTCCCGGCGGCTCATCGACCAGATGCGCAGTGACCACGCGCGCCGCGAGCGGGAGTCGGCGACGGCAACCGAAGTGGTGCCCGAGGACGTACCGGACACCGACGACACGCTCGTCCTGCTGTTCCTGTGCTGCCATCCGACGCTGACCGCGGCCTCCCAGACCGCCCTGACGCTGCGGGCGGTCGGCGGCCTGACCACGGCCGAGATCGCCCGCGCGTTCCTGGTGCCGGAGGCCACGATGGCGGCCAGGATCAGCCGGGCCAAGCAGCGCATCAAGGCCGCCGGCAGCTCGTTCAGCCTGCCGGACGGCGCGGAGCGCGAGGAGCGGCTGGGGGTCGTCCTGCACGTGCTCTACCTGATCTTCAACGAGGGCTACACCGCCTCCTCTGGCAGCGAGCTGCACCGCGCCGACCTCGCGCACGAGGCCATCCGGCTGGCCAGGATGGTGCACGCGCAGCTGCCCGAGGACGGCGAGGTGACCGGGCTGCTCGCGCTGATGCTGCTGACCCACGCCCGCCGGGAGGCACGGACGACGGCGGCCGGCGACCTGGTGCCGCTGGACGAGCAGGACCGCACGAAGTGGGACCGCGGGCTGGTCGACGAGGGCACCGAGCTGGTCAAGGCGTCGCTGGCCGGCCCGTCGCTGGGGCCGTACCAGCTGCAGGCCGCCATCGCCGCCACGCACGCCGACGCGGCCACGGCCGAGGAGACCAACTGGCCGCAGGTGCATGCCCTTTACCTGGTCCTGGAACGGATCGCGCCCAACCCGATGGTCACCCTCAACAGGGCGATCGCGCTCGCCGAGACCGAGGGCCCGCAGGCCGGGCTGGCCCTGCTGTCCACATTGGACAGTGACCAGCGGATGGCCGGGCATCACCGGCTGCTGTCCGTACGGGCGCATCTGCTGGAGAAGACCGGCGACACGGCAAGGGCGTACGAGCACTACCGGCGCGCCGCGAAGTCAACCGCCAGCATCGCCGAGCGACGCTATCTGGAGTCCCGGGCCGGCCGGCTGAGAACGTGATCCGGCCCTGAGGCCGCCGGTCTCATCCCCGGGCGCGAAGGTCGGCGATGGTGTCGTCGGCCCACGCCACGGTCGCCCTTACGTGCCTGATCCCGTGGTCGAGCGCGTAACGTCCGAACCTCTCGCCCGCCGACGAGTCGGCGCACAGCGCCTCCAGCGCCTCCAACTTCTTGACGTACCGCTCCCGCAAGCGCTCGAGCACCGCCACCGCGTCCTGCGGGGCGAGCACCGGCAGCAGGAACGCCTGTAGCGCGCTCTCGCTCCTGACCGTGAGGCTCGGCGCCTGCTCCCTGAGCCATGCCCGCAGCTGGTCGGCGCCTTCGGGAGTGATCGTGTAGGTCTTGCGGCCCCTCGCTCCCTCGGCGTCGGCGGTGACGAGCCCGTCGGAGGCCATCTTCACCAGTTCCGGATAGATCTGGCTGTGGCTGGCCTGCCAGACGTAGTTGAGCGACGACTCGAACGATTTGGCCAGGTCGTAGCCGCTGGAGGGGCCGGCCGCCGTCAGCAGGCCGAGGAGCGCGATCCGTAGGGACATGGCTCCATGATAACTAAGCTTTGACATGTAAGTTCTTACATGTCACTCTCGACGCATGTTGCTGATCCTGGCCGTCCTTGGCGGCATGTTCCTGGCGATGCTCGACCAGACGATCGTGGGCACCGCGCTTCCGCAGATCACCGCCGAACTCGGCGGCACCGACCTGTACACCTGGGTCGTCACCGCCTACCTGTTGACCTCCACCGTGACCGTTCCCCTGTACGGCAGGCTGTCCGACCAGCACGGCCGCAAGCCCTTGCTCCTGATCGGCGTGGTGCTCTTCCTCGTCGGCTCCGCGCTGTGCGGCCTGGCACAGGACATGCCGCAGCTGATCGCCTTCAGGGCGTTGCAGGGCCTCGGCGCCGGCGCGTTGCTCCCACTGTCGCTCGCTTTGATCATCGACCTGTTCCCTCCCGAGCGGAGCGCCCGGGTGCAGGGCAGCGTCGGCGGTGTGATGGCGCTGAGCTATCTGGCCGGGCCGTTCCTCGGCGGCCTCTTCACCGACCACGCGAGCTGGCGCTGGGCCTTCTACGTGAACGTGCCGATCGGCATCGCGCTGATCGCGATCATCGCCTGGCGGCTGCCGTACCTGAAGGGCACGGGCGGAGGCAAGCCCGACTACCTCGGCATCGCGGTCTTCACGGTCGCGATCAGCGCCCTGCTCATCGGCCTGACAGAGAAGGGCGTCGACGGCAACACGTGGACGGCCCCCGCCGTCGCGGGCCCGATCCTCGGGGCGCTGGTGGCGCTGGTGGCGTTCGTCCTGGTGGAGCGGCGGGCCGAGCACCCGATCATGCCGCTCCACCTGTTCGCCGACCGCACCTACACCCTGGTCAACCTCACCTCGTTCTTCACGGCCTTCTGCATGTACGCGGGCGTGGTCTTCCTTCCGCGCTACTTCCAGGAGGCGCTCGGCGCCAGCGCCACGGACTCGGGCCTGCGGATCTACCCGCTGATGCTCGCGATGGTGATCGGCAGCGCCGCGATGGGCGCGCTCATCTCCAGGAGCGGCAGGTACAAGCCCTACCTCGTCGGCGCGCCGTTCCTGCTGGTCGTCGGCTCGCTCCTGTGCGCGAACCTCGGTCTCGGCACCTCCAGCCTCGCGCTGGCGGCGTGGATGGCGCTCATCGGCCTCGGCATGGGCCCGATGCTCTCGGGTCTCACCGTCGCCGTGCAGACCTCGGTGGCGCCGCAGCACATCGGCACCGCCTCGGCCAACCTCACCTTCTTCCGCCAGATCGGCGGCTCGGTGGCGCTCGCGATCGCGGGCACCGCCTACGGCTCGGTCGTGGCCGCGGACGCGCCCCTGCACGGGCTGCGGGCCGCGCACGCCTCCGCGGCCGCCACCGTGATCCCGTGGCTGGGCGTGTCGGGCGCGCTGATCGCTCTCGTCGCCCTGCTCGCCCTGCCCAACCGCGCGGTGCTGCGGAACGGGCCGCGCCCCGGCGCCGAAGCCATGGCGGCCGCCTAGACCTTCTCGATCGCGTCGAGTGCGGCCGACAGCCTGCCCAGCGCCTGGAGGGCCGCGGTCCACTCGGCCTCGCCCAGCTCGGCGGCCAGCCGCTCGGCCAGTTCCCGGTGCCCGGGGTTGATCCGCCTGACCGCGATCATGCCGTCGGGAGTCGGCCGCAGCAGCTTGGCCCTGCGGTGGGCCGGGTTGGGCAGGTACTCCGCCAGCCCCTTCTCCACCAGCAGGTCCGCGATGCGCTGCACCCCCTGGCGGGTCATCCCCATCACCCTGGCGATGCCCGCCACCGGCAGCGGTTCCTTCAGCACCGCGCCCAGCACCTGCCACCAGGTGGCGGTGAGGCCGGCCGGTCTGGCCAGCCCCTCCGCCACCTCCATGAACTGCCCGTTGAGCCGGAAAGCCGTCAGCGCGGTAGCGGACAACAGCTCTCCCGGGTCACTCATGGCGCCATCAGCACCTCGGCCGCCGACGCGTCGCTGTACTTGAACAGCCTGAACCACGCGTCGAGCTTCTCCGGGCCGAGGATCTCGAGCTTGGCCATGACCTCCCTGGCGAAGGCCACGGGCTCGGTCGGCCCCGCGGTGATGAGGTCGCGGTCGGTCACCGCGTCGGCGTCGACGTAGTGCTCGGCGCCGTTGTAGCCGTCGCCCTGCACGTAACCGGGGAAGGCGCTGGTGTGGTCGCGGTCGTCGAGCAGCCCTTCTCTGGCCAGGCCGGGGACGGCGCCGCAGATCGCCGCGACGGGCACGCCCGCGTCGAGGAACTCGCCTGCCTTCTTCGCGAAGGCGCCGTTGCCGCCCTCGTCCCAGAGGGACGCGCCCGGAAGGATCAGCATCGCACTGTCGGCCGCGGAGAGCTGGTCGAGCGTGATGTCGGGCAGGATGCGCGAGCCGCCCATGGTGGTGATCGGCTCGGCGCTCTCGCCGACGGTGACGATGTCGTAGTGCTCGCCGCGCACGTGCGCGGTGGCGTATCCGGTCTCCCAGTCGGCGAGGGTGTCGTAAACGGCGAGGTGAACGATTCGCTTCATGGCAATATCTTGTCATATCGACAACATGTTGTCAATCGAAAATCTGCAAGGATGGACTCCATGGCAGAGATCGTCGGCGGCGGACGTCCAGTCAACGACGCCGAGCGGCGGGTGATCGCCCACCTCCGCGACCACGCGCCCCACGACTGGCTCCTGCTGCACAACATCGAGATCCCGCGCCGCGGCGATCTGTTCGAGGTGGACCTCATCGTCCTGACCGGGCACTCGCTCGTGGTCATCGACGTCAAGGGCACCAGGGGCCGCATCGAGGTGTCGGGACAGCGCTGGTTCCCTCCGCGCAGGGAGGCGTTCGGCTCGCCCGTGGTCAAGCTGCGCGGCACCGCGAGGGCACTGAAGGGCCTGCTCGTCGACAAGCACCGCGAGCTGGAGCGCGTCTACGTCGACAGCCTGGTCGTGCTGTCCTCCCCTGACGCCGAGCTGGTCGACCCCGGGGGTCGCGAGGCCGTCAACGTCACCTACCTGCCCTCCCTCGTCGCCGCCCTGGCCGACCCCGGCAGGGTACGGCGGGGCGGCACCCGCGACACCAAGCCGTACCTGCCGAAGATCCTCGACGCGCTCAACGCCACCGTGCGACGCAGCACCGCCCCGCCCAGGTTCGGCAACTGGGAGGTGGCCGAACGGCTCGGCGGCGACAGCAAGGTGACCGAATACCGCGCGTTCAACGCCACCGTGCCGGGCAGCGAGACCGTACGGCTCCGCGTCTACCAGGCCGACCCCCTCGCCGACCAGGAGCAGCGGGCGGCCGAGCGGCAGCGCATCGCCAACGCCTACCAGTCGCTGACGAGGATCCCCGCCCACCCCGCCGTCGTCAGGTCGCGCGACTTCTTCGCCATCGACGACGAGAGCAGGTTCGTGCTCGTGCTGGACGACGTCCGCGGCAGGGCGCTCCACCTGCAGCTCCAGGAGCGCAGGACCGAGCTGATCAAGGGGGCGCTGCAGGGCATGCTGTCCGGCCTCGCGCACGTGCACGCCCACGGCGTGGTCCACCGGGCGCTGACCCCCGCCTCCGTGCTGGTCACGGAGGCGGGCCAGGCGATCCTCACCGGCTTCGACTACGCCAAGGGCGCGCCCAGGGCCTACACCGTGGCCAACGAGCCCAGGGCCTACACCGTGGCCAACGAGCTGAACAACGTCCTCGACGCCCAGTACGTCGCCCCCGAGTGCCACGACAGGCCCGACCTGATGACCGAGGCGTCCGACGTCTACGCCGCCGGCGTGATCGCCCACCAGCTGCTGCCCGACGCCGCGCCCGGCCTCTTCGCCGAGATGGTGCACCCGGACCCGGACAAGCGGCCGAGCGCGGCCGAGGCGCTCGCCGCCCTCGACGGCACCCCGCCCCCCGCGCGGGACGGACGGCTCAGACGCCTTCTGCGGCGAGTGATCCCCTGAGCGCGACCGCCTCGCTCAGATAGCCGCTGGCCAGCTCCGCCCTGCCCGCCGAGCGGTACAACTCCCCGAGGAGCTCGGCCGAGGACGCCTGCCCGCTGCGGTCGCCGAGCCGCCTGAAGACGGCCAGCGAGCGTTCGAGCGCGGTCGAGGCGGGGACGAGGTCGCCGCGCGCGGCCTGCAGCCCCGCCAGCCGCTGCAGGGCGTAGGCGCCGCAGTGCAGGTCGCCGAGGCTTTCGAAGATCTCCAGCGCGCGCTCGACGTGGTGTCCGCCGAGCTGGACCGACACGCAGCCCTCGCGGTGGACGTCACCGAGCTCCCTGGCCAGCCGCAGCGCCTGGCCCAGCCAGTGCGCGGCCTGGACGGGGTCGCCCGACTTCAGCCAGACCCTCCCTATCGCCTGCCGGGTATAGGCCTCGCCGTTGAGGTCGCTCATCGAGTCGAACATCGCCAGGGCCCGGCGGAAATGGGACAGCGCCGTGGGATGCCGGCCGCGGAACTGCGCGACGGCGCCGAGACCGCAGACGGAGGTGGCCTCCGCCCTGGTGTCGCCGAGCTCGCGGAAGGCCCTGCGGGCGCGGGCGAACATCTCCTCCGACTCGGCGTAGCGGTCCTGGTAGAGGCAGACCTGCGCGAGACCGCGGAGCATGGCGGCCTCGCCGTACATGTCGCCCGCGACCCTGGCGGCCGCCAGGGCGGTGCGGTGGGTGCGCTGCCAGGTGTCGAAGTGGCAGCGCAGGTCGAGGTAGGGAACCATCGCGGCGGCCAGCCCCCACGCCTGCTCCGCCATGCCGGCCGCCGCGGCCAGCCCCACTGCCTCCTCCAGCGCCCCGTGCTCGACCTCGAACCAGGCCAGCGGGTCAGCGGTGAGCATGTCGAGGGTGCCGCGCGGCAGCCACCAGCGCTCCGCGGCGGCCGAGCTGAGCGTGAACACCGTGGTGGGCAGCTTGGCCGTGGCCAGCTCGGTGGTGGCCGTCCATCCCGCGACCACCCTGGCGAGCGCGACGGGATCGGGCCGCTGTTCGAGCGCGTGGCATCGGACCAAGTCGGGCAGTTGGTAGCGCGGCTGGCCGAGCCTGTCGGTGCCGACCAGCCGTAACAGGTCGGCGTCCACCAGGGCGTCGGTGACGTCGTCCGCGCGGTGCCTGTCGAGCACGGCGTCGACCACCCAGCCGGGTATCGCGGCGCCGCCCAGCCTGCCAAGGGTGTGCAGGGTGCGCGCGGCCTCCTCCGGCAGGCCACGGTAGCTGTGGTCGAGGCCCGTGCGGACGTCGAGGTCGCCGATGCGCAGCTCTCCGATCCTGCGGTTCTCGTCCATGAGCCGGCTCTGGAACACCGCGAGCGACCAGCCCGGCCGCGCCGCCAGCCTGGCCCCCGCGATCCGCACGGCCAGCGGCACGAAGCCGCACGCCCGCGCGATCGCCGTGGTCGCCTCCGGCTCCCGCGCCGTCCTGGCCTCGCCGACGATCCTGCGCAGCAGGTCCTCGGCCTCGAACCTCGACAGCGCCTCCAGGTGGATCTGCAGCGCGCCGGGCAGCGAGGTGAGCTTCGCCCTGCTGGTCACGATCACCGCCGAGCCGGGGCCCGGCAGCAGCGGCCGCACCTGCGAGGCGTCCATCGCGTCGTCGAGCACCACCAGCATCGGACGGTCGGCGAGGATCGAGCGGTAGAGGGCCGAGCGTTCGGCGGCCGAGGAGGGGATCGAGGTCGCGCCCATCGCCCTGAGCGCCTGGGCGAGCAGATCGGCGGGGTCGGCGGCGGCCAGGCCGAGGAACAGCTGTCCCGCGGGGAACCTGCCCGCCAGAGCGTGTGCCATGTGGACGGCCAGCGCGCTCTTGCCCGACCCCGGCGCCCCCGAGACCACCGCCAGGGAGAACGGGCCCGCGAGGGCGACCGACTCGCTGACGCGGCCCACGAAGTCGGGAACGTCAGGGGGAAGCTGGCGCGGGACGGGAGCGACGGCCTCGGCCACCCTGACCGCGACCGCTCCGGGCGGCGGGCCGCCCTCCAGCACCCTGGCCTGCACCTCGCGCAGCCCCGCTCCGGGCTCCACGCCGAGCTCGGCGACCAGCTGCCTCCTGATCGCGGTGTAGCAGGCCAGCGCCTCCGCCTGCCGCCCGCTCCAGTGCAGGGCGAGCATGAGCTGCCCCCACAGGTCCTCGCGGAAGGGATGCTCGGCGCACAGCGGGCGCAGCAGAGCGACCGCCTCGCCGTACTCGCCTCGTTCGAGGCGGGCGTCGATCAGCTCGCGGGCGGCGGCCAGCCGTACCTCGTGCAGGGGGGAGAGCCTGCGCGTCCACAGCGGGTGGTCGGGCAGGTCGGCCAGCGGCGCGCCGCGCCACAGCGCGAGCGCGGCGGCCAGCGAGTCGGGGTCGCGGCGCGCCACCAGGCGCTCGAACTGCAGCAGATCGAGATCCTGGGGAGCGACCTCGATCAGGTATCCGGACCCCTCGGCGCGGATGCGCGCGCCGAGGGACGAGCGCAGGGAGCTGGCGTAGGTGCGCAGGTTCGCCTGTGCCGAGCGGGGCGGGCGTTCCCACAGCACCTCTGCCAGCAGGTCCGCGCTGACGAGGTGGTTGGCGTCGAGAAGCAGTGTGGCCAGCAGCATGCGCGGCTTCCTGCCGGAGATGCGCAGTGGCCGCACTCCGGCCCACGCCTCCAGCGGGCCGAGCACATGGAAGGACACCATGGCAGCCCTCTGTACGTTTTTTATACGGATTATCCCCACCCTGGGCCCTGGCAAGACATATCCGGTGCGGAAGGGGTCCCAGTGAAACTCCGAGCAGTCGCCATCGCGGGCTTAGCCCTGTTCCTGAGCGTCGCCGCCGCCGACCCGGGCGAGGAGGGCGGCGATCCGCCCAACCAGGTGACGTCCGACGTGGGCGTCATGGCCACCAACTTCCAGATGCCCTTCCCCTGCGGGCAGTCGTGGAACGGCAACTCCAGCGCGAGCAGCGCCCACCAGTCGTGGGAGATCGACTTCAACAGGGGCAGCACGGCCGACGCCGATCTCGGCGACACCGTGGTCGCCGCCGCGGCGGGCACGGTGGTCATCTCCGCCCACCAGGGCTCGGCCAACGGCTACGGCAACCTCGTCAAGATCGACCACGGTGGCGGCTGGGCCACCTACTACGCGCACCTGAACGTGCGCTCGGTCAGCGCGGGCCAGGCCGTCTCCCAGGGCCAGAAGATCGGCACCGTCGGCAACACCAGCAAGCCCGGCAACTACATCTCGCCCCACCTCCATTACGAGGTGCGGCTCGGCAGCAGCTACCCGTCCAACATCCAGAAGGCCGTCTTCAACGGCGTGACCTTCGGTTACCCGGTACAGACGCTGACCTCCAGGAACTGCGGCAGCAGCAACCCGCACACCCCCCAGGAAGTCTGCGGCACCGGCTACGACGTGATCGACTCGGCGGCGCTCGGCTCCTCCGGCACCGTCTACCTGCTTTACAACAGCGGCAACGGCTACAACTGCGTCGCCACGATGAAGAGCACCTCCCTCGGCACCCCCACGGCGACGACCGCCTACCTGGAAGTGCAAGGGAGTACCCGGATCACCGACTCGGGCAACTACTCCTACTACGCCGGGCCCGTGCGCGCCTCAGCGGCCGACAAGTGCGTGAAGTGGGGCGGCAAGGCCGGCTCCTCCACCTACGACAGCCCCTTCGAGCACTGCGGCTGATCGTCGAACGTCGGCAGGGCCTCCACGGCGCGGTGGAGGCCCTGTTCTCGTCAGACCCCGTCCCGCGTCACACATCACGACCTCGTCGCGCCACGCCCTCGTCGGACCCCGTCCCTCGTCACAGCACGTCGATGATGTCGACCACGTAGACGAGCCCGGTTCCCGCGGGGACCGTCATCCCTCCCGTGGTCAGGCCCGCCGTGGCGACGGCGGGCGTGGTGATCGCCACCCTGCTGCCCACCCGCCTGCCGGCCAGCCCCTCCACCCAGCCGGGCGGGACCGCGCCCTCCTTCAGCACGACGGCGCTCGGGCCGCCTCTGGCCGTCGAGGAGTCGAAGACCGTCCTGCTGGGCCAGCGGGCGCCGACGTACTGCACGACCACCCTGGCGCCGCGCGTCACCGGAGGGCCCGAGCCGTCGATCAGGACCCCAGGGCGGAGGGTGTCCGGCAGGCCGGGCAGCCGCCGGCCGACCAGCCTGGCGTCCGGCGGGTAGGCGGCGAGGATGTCGAAGACGACCACCAGCGTCTCGCCGCCGCCCGCGCCCGCGGGTGTGCCGCGCGGGCCGTACCCGAGGTGGGCGGGGCTGACCAGCATCACCCTGCTGCCCACGGGCCGGTCGGCCAGCGCCCGCTCCCACGCCTGCGAGACGTGCCTGCCGTCGAGGACGACCGTGACGGGCTGGTCGGTGTCGTAGGTCGAGAGGTACGGCTTGGTGCCGTCCCATCGGCGGGTCTCGACCTCGGCCAGCACCACGTCGCCCCTCGTGGTGCGCGGGCCCGAGCCCTCCGACAGCACCGTCACCGCCGGGGTGGGCTCGGGGCGGTGTGCGGGCACCTGGATGACGGGCCGCTCGCCGAAGGCGCCGGTCACCGTGGGAGTCGCGGCGGGCGCGCAGGAGACGGCGGACAGCAGGCAGAGCAGGACGATCACACGCACGGTGATGACCTAGCCGCGATCGTCTCAAGCGATTCCTGACCGCCCCCCATCTCCGCGCAAACCCGACCACCGGGCGCGTCCGCCCCCCAACGCCGGCCGGTGGGCGCGCGCCTTCTCGGGCCCCTCCGGACCCCGCAAGACCCGAGCCGCCGCCCATCCGAGGGCGCCGACCCGAAGGATGACGGCGGGCGCTCCGGGAACCTCCATGGCGCAAAATGTGTGGGCGACGAAATCCCGCCGCCCTCCGAGTGATTCGCGGACGGGCGTGCGCGCCCCCGAGACACCACCCGCGGCACACTGGTGTGCTTTGACATCCTCCCCCGCCTGAAAGCGGGGGATTCCAACAGCAACTACCCCACGAGGAGGAAGTCACGTTGAGGTTCACGGTTCGCAGGTCCGCCCAACGGCGGACCTCCCCGTGCGGACACGGCATGCCCTGCCGCGTGTTTGATGTTTCTGGCCGCGTTCACGTCGGCGTTGCAGAAGTATCCGCAGGACCGGCACCGGAAGGCGGCTTGGCTCTCACGCGCCTTTCGATCCACGATCCCGCACGCCGAGCAACGCTGACTCGTGTACGCCGGCTCGACAGCGAGATTCCACACATACCGGGCGTGCCCGCAGTGCTCGGCCAGCGCCGCCCCTTGGGCGGGCGTCGGTTGGAGCCGGTAGCGGGACACGCCGATCAACGTACCGACCGCCACCGACAAAACCAGGAGACCACAGTGACGCGCCGCGCCGCGTTTCCTCCCCACCCTGAAGGACGGGGCCTCCACGCTGTAGGTATTCGGTGAGCCGACCGAACCTGGCGCGCAGGGTCGCGGACGCGGCCGAGATCGCGCTCACCACCCGCAAGTACGTCACCTTCCTCGACGTCGTCACCGGCCTGCGCTGGCTGCACAGCAGGCACGTCGACACCTGGCGCCAGGGCAGGGCCGCCACGCTCGCCGAGCTGGCCGCCGTCGACGACGCGCGTCTGCTGGACGCCGCCGCGGCGCTGGGCGCGTGGGCGCGTTCCAAGGGTCTGCGCCCGGTGGAGACGCCCTACCTGTCAGGCGGCAGGGACCGCCGCGAACTGCGCTTCACCACCTCGGGCGAGCAGGGCCCCTTCAGGGTGCACTGGATCTCCCCCGATCTCAGCGACGCGCGCGTCAAGCAGCTCACCGAACGGCAGAGCAAGGCGCCCGACCTGGTCGTGGTCTCCCCGTTGGAGCCGTGGACGTGCGCGTCGTGCGGCGACACCGGGCCCTACCTGATCATGGAGGAGGACCGCCCGCTCTGCCTGACCTGTGGCGACCTCGACCACCTCGTCCTGCTCCCCTCGGGCAACGCCGCGCTGAGCCGGCGGGCGAAGAAGGAGAGCGTGCTGTCGGCGGTGGTCGTGCGGTACAACCGGCGGCGCAAGGTCTACCAGCGCCAGGGCGTGCTGGTGGAGGAGGCCGCGCTGGCCCGCGCGGAGGAGCAGTGTCTGGGCGACGAGGAGGCACGCGAGGCCCGCCGGGTGCGCGACCGCGAGCGCAGGGCCGAGCAGGACGTCGACTACCAGGCCAGGATGGCGGCGGAGATCGTGCGGCTGTTCCCGCGCTGCCCGCCCGAGCGCGCCGAGTCGATCGCCGCCCACGCCGCCCAGCGCGGCAGCGGCAGAGTCGGCCGTTCGGCCGCCGCCAAGGCCATGGACGAGAACGCGATCACCCTCGCGGTCGTGGCCTCGGTACGCCACCTCGACACCGACTACGACAGGATGCTGATGGAAGGGGTCGCCCGCATGGAGGCCCGTGACCGCATCCGGCCGGTGATCGAGGCCAAACTGTCGGAGCTCAGGGGTAGAAGTGAGCCATGAGCGACTGGCACGCCGTCCGACAGGCCATCCACGACTTCGCGCTGAGCCTGCCCGAGACCCACGAGGACTTCCCGTGGGGTGAGAGCGTCATCAAGGTCAACAAGAAGGTGTTCGTCTTCCTCGGCATCGAGGAGCCGACGGAGAAGTGGAACCCGGCGTTCGGCGTGAAGCTGCTGTCGGAGTCGCACGGCCACGCGCTGACCGTCGAGGGCGCCGAGCCCAGCGGTTACGGGCTGGGCAAGGCGGGCTGGGTGACGGTCCCGTTCGAGAGCGAGCTGCCCGAGACCGACGTGCTGCTCGACTGGGTGGAGGAGAGCTACCGGGCGATCGCCCCGAAGCGGGCGATCAAGCTACTGGACGGCCAGGCGCAGCGCGAAGCCGACCAGTAGCACGCCGGTGATCCGCTCGACGCGCCGCCGTACGCGGGGCGTGCTCAGCAGCGCGCCCATCCTGTCGATCACGAGCACGTAGACGAGGAACCACAGGAAGTAGAGCCCGGCGAAGACGGCCGACAGCAGCAGCGCGTCGTCGGGCCCCTTCATGAACTGGGGCAGGAAGGTGACCTGGAACAGCAGCACCTTCGGGTTGAGCAGGTTGGAGAAGAAGCCGCTGCGGATGTGCCGCCGCCCCGCGGCGGGCGCCTCCTGCCGCTTGGCGCGGAACGACTGGACGCCCAGCCAGAGCAGATAGGCGATGCCGAGCCATCTGAGCACCGTGAACGCGGTCGGCGAGGCGGCCAGCAGCGCCGACAGGCCGAGCGAGGCCGCTGTGGCGTGGACCGTGAGGCCCAGCAGGCCTCCTGCCATCGTGAGCAGTCCGGCGACGCGGCCGTGTGTGAGGGAACTGCGCATGATCAGGGCCGCGTCGGGCCCCGGAATCATGATCATGACAAGGGCGGTGACCGCGAAGGTCAGCAGCATGGCGGGGGTCTCCCGGAAGCCGGGCGCGCTCCGGGAGACCCGCGGGTGTGCAGGCCGCACGGAACCGCGGACGTACAGGGGTGCCTTGTGGGCGCCTCCGATACTACTTGTCCGAATTCCGGTACGGCGCCGCAGGCCTGCCGAGCGTGGGCGCGCCCAGCAGCCTGGCCGACGAGACGGCGTAGACGCCGTCGTTGGTGAACACCCAGACGATCTTGCGATCCCATTCGACGTAGACGGCGTGGGTCTGGTTGCCGAGAGCGTAGTCGGGGACGTTCTTGCTGAACCCGCTGGGCACGAACTGCGCGACCCGCTTCGGCCGCCTGACGTCGGTGGTGTCGAAGAACTGCACGCCCGCGTTGTAGAAGGCGTAGGTCAGCAGGCCCTGCTTCGGATCCCCCGGCGAGGTGTAGGAGCCCGACCGCTTGGGTCCGAAGCTGCCGCCCCGCTGGCAGTAGTCGGCGAACCTCGCCCCCGCCGCCGGCTCGGGCCTGGGCAACGTGCCGACGATGCGCGGGCGGCGCGGGTCGCGGGCATCGACCTGGAAGACGTCCTTGTACGGCTCGTGGCAGTCCTCACCGAGCGGGTAGCCGGAGACGTAGACCATGCCGGTCCTGGCGTACTGGGAGACGTCCACGTTGTCGGCCTCGGTGCCGCCGACCGACATCGGCAGGTCGAGGTGGCCGATCTCCTTCATCGCGGCGGGGTCGGAGATGTCGAGGATCGACAGCCCGTAGCCGCCCATCGCGGCGAAGCCGTACGTGCCCGAGACGAAGAACGGCATCCGCGCACCCATCCACGACGTCTGGTTGCCGCAGCGCGGGTTCTTCGCGTACGCCGCCTCCTCGCCCGCGACCTGGCCCTTGCGGTGCCATTCGCCGACCTTCTTCGGGCGCTTCAGGTCCGACATGTCCCACGCCTGGTAGCCGGGCGAGTAGAGGTAGGTGGGCACCTCGGTGTTGCGCCAGGTGTCGAGCGGGGCGACGGCGATGAACATGTACCTGCCGCCGGTCCAGTACGGCACGTCCAGCGATCCCGATCCCTGCTGCACGCCCGGCTTCGGGTCCGTCAGCGTGGGGTCGGTGGTGACGGTGGACAGCAGCTTCCAGTCCTTCCTCCGCGGGCCGTCGAGGCGGTAGACCTTGAAGCCCTTGAAGGTGGTCTCCTGCCGCAGCTGCTTCACGCCCGAGGGGTTGTGGAACTTGGTGCGCTCGACCGCGTCGCCCAGCTGGTCGACCTGGCGCTTCTGCTCGAAGGACTGGATCATCACGTAGTGGCCGTCGCGCCACTGGATGGTGGAGGCGCCCCAGTAGTCGGCGCTCTTCCAGTCCTTGCCTGTCAGCTTCTCGACGATCTTCACCTTGCGCACGTCGGTGACGTCGTACACGCGCGCCTCGGTGCGGTCGTACTGGAACAGGTAGCGGCGGCCGTCGAAGTCGACGATGTTCTGCCAGGTGTGGAAGTAGTCCGGGGTGAAGTCCGCTCCCCTGTAGGCGGCCTCGACCTTGATCGGGCCTTCGACGTAGCTCTTCGGGTCGTAGCCCTTGGTCTTGGGGAAGAGGTCCTGCGCGCCGCCGGGGAAGCGGAAGCGCTCCTCGCCGGCCGGTGTGAGTGCTGGATGGCGGAACGAGCCGTCGAGCTGCATGCCGTACTCGCCGGGCGCGGGGTCGCTCGGCCGGCGGTCACCGCAGACGGTGGGGAAGGCGTCGTCGGGTTCGGCCTGCGCGGGAGCGGCCACCAGCAGGCTTGCCAGGCAGGCGGTGGTGGCCAGAGTCGCTCTGAACATCTTGTGACCTTTCGGGGGATGCGCACCAGAGTGGAGGGTGCGCATCCCGTTCCCCAATGCCTCGTTCCGCGTTACGGAACCATGGCGGCCAGTGCCACGCCCAGCCCGCGCCGGTTCTGGCCCGACGCCTTCGCGTCGGTGGAGTTGATGGAGTAGACGACTACTGTCACGCATGCCGAGCGGGCGCAGGATGCGGGCGGTGACGCTGCCCGCGCGGAAGCGGACGTCGTCGCTGGTCGGCCGCTGGGAGCCAGGTCGGCGACCCCCGTGACGCCCTTCCACGAGCCCTTGGTGCCGCCCACGCGGACGATCGCGGCGGTGGCGTCGGGCGCGGGCAGCTTCTCGATCGTGTCGAGAACGACGCTTCCCCGGATCGCCGGTGCCGGTGAACTCCGGCCTCCCTCCCGCGAGGGAGGCCGATGGGTCGCTCAGGTGACCGCGAGCCGCTGGGCGTACTTCTCGTCGCGCCACAGCTCCTTGTCGAGCACCTCCAGCAGGGTCTGGGCCGCGTCGTAGACGTCGACGTGCCTGATGTACAGCGGCGCGAACCCGAAGCGGAGGATGTCGGGCGCCCTGAAGTCGCCGTGCACGCCCCTGTCGATCAGCGCCCGCATCACCGGGTAGCCGTCGGGGTGGTGGAAGCTGACCTGGCTGCCCCTGCGCTCGGCCTCGCGGGGAGAGGCGAGCTCCAGCGCGTCGCCGACGAGCTCGACGAACGTCTCGGTGAGCTGGACGCTCTTGGCCCTGACCTGGGCCATGTCCACCCGCTCCCAGATGTCGAGCGCGGCCTCGAGCGCGGCGAACGACAGCACGTGCGGGGTGCTGACGGTGAAGCGCCTGATGCCGTCGGCGGGGCGGAAACGCGGCTCGAAGGCGAACGGCTCGGCGTGGCCGTACCAGCCGGACAGCACGTTCTCGGCGGACTCGTGGTGGCGCGGGTTCACGTAGAGGAACGCCGGCGCGCCCGGCCCGCCGTTGAGGTACTTGTAGGTGCAGCCCAGCGCGAAGTCGGCCGCCGAGACGTCCACGTGCAGCGCGCCCACGCTGTGGCAGACGTCCCAGATCATCAGCGCGCCGGCGGCCTGCACGCGCGCGGTCACCTCGGCCACGTCGTACCGTTCACCCGTGCGGTAGTTGACCTCCGACAGCAGCACCGCGGCCACGTCGTCGCCCACGCCCTCGGCGAAGTCGCGGATCTGGCAGCCGAGCCCCTCCAGGATGTAGTTGTCGGTGGGGAAGTTGGTCACGTCGGCGACCACCACGGGCCGAGAAGGACGCAGGCGCATGGCCGCGGCCACCGCCTGGTGCACCGCGATCGAGGTGGTGTTGCCCACCACCACCGTCCCGGGGGCGGCGCCGATCAACGGGGCGAGCCGGTCGCCCGTGGTGAGCGGCTGGGCGTACCAGCCCGCGCTGTTCCACCCGCCGACCAGCTCACGACCCCACTCCTCCTCGACCGCCTTCCGCACCCTCTCCGACGTACGGCGGGGCAGCGCGCCAAGGGAGTTGCCGACGAGGTAGACGACACCCTCGGGCAGCACGAACTCGTCCCTGAACTCCTTCAGCGGGTCGGCCGCGTCAAGAGCCAGGCAGTCTTCACGATTCACGGTGTTTCTCCAAGAAAGGTCTCGGCATTGCCTCCCAGGATCCTGGCGCGAGCCCGGTCGGAGAGGAAACCCGCGCCGCTGACCAGTTTCCCCACGGGAGACTCGCCAAGCGGGTAGGGGTAGTCGGAGCCGAGCATCACACGGTCCTCCCCCATGGTGTCCACCAGCAGCCGCAGCGCCCGCTCGTCGAAGACGACGGAGTCGACGCTGAAACGGTCGAGGTAGTGCGACGGGGGATGCTCCGAGGTGCCGATGACGTCGCTCCTGCGATGCCATGCGTTCTCGAAGCGGCCCAGCCAGAAGGCGAACGAGCCGCCTCCGTGGGCGAAGCAGATCCTCAGCGTCTCCGGCACCCGGTCGAAGACGCCGCCCAGGATCATGGCGAGGATCGACAGGTGCGTCTCGGCCGGCATGCCGACCAGCCACTGCGCCATCCACCTGTCGAGCCTTGGTCCCGTGGGCATGTCCCACGGGTGGACGAACACGGGGGCGCCCCTGTCCGCGCAGTGCTGGAGGAACTGCACGACGCCCTCGTCGTCGAGGTCCCTGTCGCCGACGTGGTTGCCGATCTCGACGCCCCTGTGGCCGGCCGCCAGGCACCTGTCGAGCTCCTCGCAGGCCAGGTCGGGGTCCTGCAGCGGCACCTGGCAGAACGGGATCAGCCAATCGCCGTCGCAGATCTCCAGCGCGAGGTCGTTGAAGACGCGCGCGACGTTCGCGGCCTGCTTCGCCGGGCGCTCGTAGCCGAAGAACACCGGGGTCGGGGAGACGACCTGCCGGTCCACGCCCATCGTCGCCAGGCGGACCTCGGGATCCCAGCAGTCCGCCTGGATCCTGCGGAAGTCGCGGTCGTTGACGACGATCATCGCCTCGCGCTCGGACTCGATCCGCAGCCGGGGCGCGCCGGGCCAGCCCAGATCGGGCCAGCCCTTGGCGACGTAGTGCGTGTGGACGTCGACGATCACGCGGTCAGCCCTTGCCGGGGTGCAGGGCCCCGCAGCTGTCGCAGGTGCGCGCCTTCTCGTCGGAGTAGAACGCCTCGAAGACCGGCGGCAGGTCCTTGACGATGTCGCGGACCTGCAGTTCCACCTCGTGGACCATGGCGTCGCACTGCTGGCAGTACCACCGGAACTTCTCCAGCGTGCCCTCCGGCCTGATCCGCTCGATCACCAGGCCGACGGAGTCGGCCTCGCGCTGCGGCGAGTGGGGCAGGTTGCCGGGCAGCAGCCACATCTGGCCCTCGCGGATGTGCACGGTCTCGGGCCCCTCAGGGGTCATGACGTTGAGCCGCATGTTCCCCTTGACCTGGAAGAACAGCTCCTCGAAGGGGTCGATGTGGAAGTCGGTGCGCTGGTTGGGTCCGCCGACGACCATGACGATGAAGTCGTCCGCCTGCTCGAAGACCACCTTGTTGCCGACCGGCGGCTTGAGCAGGTGGGCGTGCTCGTCGATCCACTGGTTGAAGTCGATGGGCGGGATCATGCGGGTTCCTCCGGTCGGTAGGCGACGGCCTGCATCTCGATGAGCAGGTGGGGGTGCGGCAGTTGGTGGACGGCCACCGTGGTGCGCGTGGGTCCGGTCTCGTCGAAGAACTCGGCGTAGACCTCGTTGTAGCCCTTGAAGTCGTTCATGTTGACCAGGTAGGTGGTGATCTGGACCAGGTCGGCGAGGCTTGCCCCCGCGGCCCGCAGGATGTCGCCGATGTTCTCGATCACCGCTCTGGTCTGCAGGCGGATGTCCAGGTCCGTGGTGCCCAGTTCGTCGGCGGACGCTCCCGCGAAGGTGTTGTCCGGCCGCCTGGAGCTCGTGCCGGACACGTAGAGGAAGTCCCCTGCCCGCCTGACGTGCGGGAACCGTCCCCTCGGCGTCGCCTTTCCCCCGACCAGCATCAGAGCGTCACCTTCCCCAGCCGCTGGATCTCCACCTGAACGTGCGCGCCGGGCCGGTACGGCTCGGCCGGAGTGGCGGCGCCCGCCAGCAGGATCGCCCCCTCCTCGATCACCAGCCCCACCTGTACGGCCAGCCGCGCCGCCTCGACGATCGCCCTGCGCGGGTCGCCGAGGATGGCCGCGGTGGATCCGACGTGCACTGGCCGCCCGTCGATCTCGAAGACGACTCCGAGGTTCCAGTCGTCGACGTCGTAGGCCCGCCACGGCCCGATCGCGTAGCCCGCCGCCGAGGTGTTGTCGGCGATGACGCTCTCCAGCGAGAACCTGAAGTTCTCGTACCGGGAGTCGATCACCTCGATGCCGGCGGCGACGGCGGCGACGGCTCCGGGCCGCGTGGCGTCCCCGACGCTCTCGATCCTGCGCCCGACCAGGTAGGCCACCTCGGGTTCAACTCTCGGGTGGATGTACTTGTCGTGGTCGACGACCGCCATCGACGGCGTCAGCCGCCCCAGGATGAGGTCGTCGACGCCCATCTGGCGGCGCTTGCCCTCGCTGGTGAAGCCCAGCTTGACCCCCGACAGGGGCTCGCCGCGCAGGCCTACGACCTCCTCCTGGACCTGGTAGGCGGTGGCGACGTCGAGTCCGTCCACAGGCTGTGGAATCGGCATCCTGGTGAGCGCCGCCTCGTGCAGCGCCTGGGCCAGCTTCATTTCGTCAGGTCCAATGCGATGTCGACGATCATGTCCTCCTGGCCGCCGACCATCCGGCGGCGGCCCGCCTCGGCCAGGATCTCCCGGGTGTCGACGCCGTAGCGTTCCGAGGCCGCCTCGGCGTGCCGAAGGAAGCTGGAGTAGACGCCCGCGTAACCGAGCGTCAGCGTCTCCCTGTCGACCCGGACGGGACGGTCCTGCAGCGGTCTGACCAGGTCGTCGGCCGCGTCCATCAGCGCGTAGAGGTCGCAGCCGTGTTCCCAGCCCATGCGGTCGGCCACGGCGACGAACACCTCCAGCGGCGCGTTACCCGCGCCCGCGCCCATCCCGGCGAGCGAGGCGTCCACGCGGGTGCAGCCGTTCTCGACCGCGACGACGGAGTTGGCCACGCCGAGGCTGAGGTTGTGGTGGGCATGGATGCCGATCTCGGTCTCGGGTCTGAGCGCGTCGCGGTAGGCCCTGATCCGTTCCCTCGCGCCGTCCATGGTGAGGCCGCCGCCGGAGTCGGTGACGTAGACGCAGTGCGCGCCGTACGACTCCATGAGCCTGGCCTGCTCCGCCAGGACCTCGGGCGGGGCCATGTGCGCCATCATCAGGAACCCCGCGACGTCCATGCCCAGCTCGCGGGCGGTGGAGATGTGCTGGGCGGAGATGTCGGCCTCGGTGCAGTGCGTGGCGATCCTGACCGAGGTGACACCCAGCGCGTGGGCCTTCCTCAGGTCCTCGATGGTGCCGATGCCGGGCAGCAGCAGGGTGGTGAGCCTGGCGTTCCGCACGGCTCCCGCGACGGCCTCGATCCACTCCTCGTCGGTGTGGGCGCCGGGGCCGTAGTTGAAGCTCCCGCCCGCCAGGCCGTCGCCGTGCGCGACCTCGATCGCGGCCACGCCCGCCGCGTCGAGCGCTCTGGCGATGGCGGTGGCCTGGTCGATCGTGTAGCGGTGGCGGATGGCGTGCATGCCGTCCCGCAACGTCACGTCCTGCACGTAGATGCGCGCGCTCATGCCCGGCATCCCTCCCCGGACTGCGGGGCGGCGCCCGCGGACACGGTCGCGGTGCCGAGGGGGACGGTCTCGGCGAGACGTTCGGCGGTGCGCAGAGCCGCGGAGGTCATGATGTCGAGATTGCCCGCGTAGGCGGGCAGGTAGTGGGCCGCCCCCTCCACCTCCAGGAAGACGCTCACCTTCACCCCGCCCTTCGCCCCGTGCGCCAGCGTCCACACCGGCTCGTCGTCCGCCACGGGCGTGAACTGCACCTCCTGCTTGAGCCGGTAGCCGGGCACGTACTCCTGCACCGAGGCCACCATCGCCGCCACCGAGGCGGCCACCTCGTCCTCCTGACAGCTGTCCACCAGGCAGTACACGGTATCCCGCATGATCAGCGGCGGCTCCGCCGGGTTCAGCACGATGATCGCCTTTCCCCGCGCCGCGCCGCCGACCTGCTCCAGCGCTCTGGCGGTCGTCACCGTGAACTCGTCGATGTTCGCCCGCGTGCCGGGGCCCGCCGACTTCGACGCGATGGAGGCCACGATCTCGGCGTACGACACCCTGGCCACCTTCGACACCGCCGCCACGATCGGGATGGTCGCCTGCCCTCCGCACGTCACCATGTTGAGGTCGGGCGCCGACAGGTGGGCGTCCAGATTCACCGAGGGCACCACGTAGGGGCCGAGCGCGGCGGGGGTGAGGTCGATGATGCGCTTGCCGTGCGACAGGACGACGGCGGCGTTGTGCGCGTGGGCACCCGCCGAGGTGGCGTCGAGCACCACGTCGACCGAGTCGAAGGACGGCAGCGACACCAGCCCCTCGACCCCCGAGGAGGTCGTCTCGAGGCCTCTGCGCCGCGCCCTGGCAAGGCCGTCCGAGGCGGGGTCGATGCCCGCCATCGCCACGACCTCGACCTTCTTCGACAGCAGGGCCTTGAACATCAGGTCGGTCCCGATGTTGCCCGAGCCGATGATCGCCAGCTTCACTCGAACACCGCCCGCACCGAGCCGAGACCGTCGATGACCGCCTCGAACACGTCGCCTTCCTCCACCGGCACCACGGGGCCGAGCGCGCCGGTCAGCACGACGTCTCCGGCCCGCAGGGGGTAGTCGGTGCGGCCGAGCGTGTCGGCCAGCCAGACGGCCGCGTTGAGCGGGTGACCCATGCAGGCCGCGCCCGCGCCCGTGGACACCTCCTGCCCGCGCCTGGTCATCGTCATCCCGGCCAGGCGCAGGTCGAGCCCGCGCAGCCCGACCGGCGTGTTGCCCAGAACGAAGGCGCCGCTGGAGGCGTTGTCGGCGATCGTGTCGGCCAGCGTGATGTCCCAGTCGACGACGCGGGAGTCGACGATCTCGATCGCGGGCAGCACGAAGTCGACCGCCCTGATCACCTCGGCGACCGTGAAGGGCCCGCCGGCCAGGTCGCCGCCCAGCACCAGCGCGATCTCCGCCTCGGCCCTCGGCTGCAGGAACCTCTCGTACGGCACCGGCAGCCCGTCAAGGTAGGCCATGTCGGCGAACAGCATGCCGAAGTCGGGCCGGTCCACCCCGAGCTGCTTCTGCACGGCGAAGTTGGTCAGGCCGATCTTGCGCCCGACCAGCCTGCGTCCCTCGTCGAGCGCCCTGCGGGTGTTGATCTCCTGTACGGCGTAGCCCTCGCCCGCCGTGCTCACCAGGTCCCTGACGGGAGCGCACGGCTTGCCCGAGCGCTGGGCCTCCAGCAACCGGTCGGCCGCCTGGGTGCGGGCGTCCACGGCCGCGGACCACTCGTCGTTCATGCGCCACCTTCCAGCTTGATCGTGATCGTGGTCGGCTCGGAGTAGAAGTCGAGCGACTGGGTGCCGCCCTCCCGGCCGATGCCCGACAGCTTGACGCCGCCGAACGGGGTGCGCAGGTCGCGCAGGTACCAGGTGTTGACCCAGACGAGCCCGGCCTCCAGCCGCTGGGCGACCCGGTGCGCCCTGTCGAGGCTGCTCGTCCACAGGGTGGCGGCCAGCCCGTAGTCGGAGTCGTTGGCCAGCGCGACGGCCTCCGCCTCGGTGTCGAACGGGGCCACGTGACAGACGGGACCGAAGATCTCCTCCCTGTTGAAGCGGGAGGACTCCGGCAGCCCGGTCACCACGGTCGGCTCCACGAAGTAGCCGGGCCCGTCGGGAGCGCCGCCGCCGGTGAGGAACTTCGCGCCCTCGTCGCGGGCGAGCGCGTAGTACGACAGCACCTTCTCCCTGTGCTGCGCGGAGATCATCGGCTGGGGGACGACCGACGCGGCCCGCTCGGCCAGCAGGGCGCAGAACTCCTCGAAGACGGGCCGCTCGACGTAGAGCCGCTCGGTGCACAGGCACACCTGGCCGCCGTTGGTGAACACCGACCGCACGCTGCCCTCGATCGCCCTGTCGAGGTCGGCGTCGGCGAAGACCACTCCAGCGTTCTTCCCGCCCAGCTCGAAGGAGATCGGCTTCACCCGGTCGGCGACCGACTTCATGATCGTCGCTCCGGTGCGGGTGGAACCGGTGAACGTCACCCCGTCGACCCCTTCGTGGGAGACCAGGAGCCTGCCCGTCTCGCCGTACCCGTGGATCACGTTGACCACACCGGGGGGCAGGCCGACCGAGGCGCAGATCTCGGCGAAGAGCGCGGCGGAGCCGGGAGTGTTCTCCGACGGCTTGACCACGACGGTGTTGCCCGCGACCAGCGCGGGCCCGAGCTTCCACGTCATCAGCAGGAACGGCAGGTTCCACGGCACGACGACCGCGACCACGCCGAGCGGCCTGCGCACGGTGTAGCTGAGCACGTCCGGCAGGTGGAAGGCCTCCGCAGGGCGCTGCGCGGCGATCTCGGCGAAGGCGCGGAAGTTGGCGGCGCCGCGCGGGATGTCGAGGGTGCGGGTCTGCTCCAGCGGCTTGCCCGTGTCGGCGATCTCGGCGGCCACCAGGTCGTCGAACCGCGCCTCGATCCCCTCGGCCAGGCGGCGCATCCACGCGGCCCGCTCCGCCACGGGGAGCGCGGCCCAGCCCGGCGCGGCCTCGCGCGCGGCGCGCACCGCCCTGTCGACCACGGCCTGGTCCGCCTCATGGACCTGCCTGTTCACCTGTCCGGTCATGGGATCGTAGGATGCGAACGGCTCGCCCTCGGCCACCCACGAGCCCCCGATGAAGTGGGCTACCTGCTCAAATGACATCGTTCCTCCACCAAGGGGTATAGAACTTCCCGGCGGTTTCCGGCAACAATGCGTTCCGTGACACGGAACACCGATCGCCTGTCGATGCTGGAGAAGTCATGGTTGGTCCTGGACGCGTTCCGGCCGACCGGTGGCCCGCTCCGGCTGATAGACGTCGCCCAGCACTGCCACCTGCCCAAGACCACCGCCTTCCGGCTGCTCACCGAGCTGACCGAGATCGGCGCCGTCACGCGCAGGGAGAACGGCTACTACCTCGGCCGCCGGCTGTTCGAACTCGGTAGCATCGTCCCTCTCGAACGCGACCTGCGCCACGCCGCCCTGCCGTTCATGCACGACCTCTACGAGGCCACCCGCGAGACGATCCACCTGGGAGTCCGCGACGGGCTCGACGTGGTCTACGTCGAGAAGATCCGCGGTCACGAGTCGTTCTCGCTGCCCTCACGGGTGGGCGGACGGCTGCCGCTCAACTGCACGGGGGTGGGCAAGGCGCTGCTGGCCTACTCGGGGCCCGAGTTCATCGACGAGGTGCTCTCGCGGCCGCTGCGCAGGCTCACCCCGCACTCGATCGTGGACCCCAAGCGGCTGGAGGAGGCCATCGGGCAGGTCCAGGCCGCGGGCCTCGCCTACGAGCGGGAGGAGGCACAGCTCGGCGGTGCGTGCATCGCGGCGCCCGTCTTCAGTGGAGGCGCCGTCGTCGCGGCGCTGTCGGTGTCGGTGCCGCTGGCCCGCTTCCATCCGACCCGGCTGGCGCCCGCGGTGAAGACGGCCGCGCTGGGGGTCTCACGGGCGCTGACGCGATCGATCTAGACCGGGCGTCCGGTCACCGACCGTGGCGAGCCGGTGCGGGCGCCGTGAGGCCGCGCGGGCCCGAACTTGTTCCACACCTGCCGAGATTTGGCTGTCCTTTCGGACACTTTTCCGTACCTGCATTATTGCGTGGTGGGCCAAACATGGGATTTGTGGGGACATGTCATCATCGCGGGATTCCTGGGGGTTCCGCTGGCCGTACTGGCGGCTGTGGCGCTGGCCCGCGCGCGCCGCGGGCGCGGGCATCCCGCGCCCGCCCGCACCGCCGTCGCCGACGTGGGCATCGTCGCAGGCACGGCCCCGTGGATCTGGATGATTCTCACGCCGGCAAGCGGTCAGAGCGGTGTCAATCTCGTCCCGTTCAGAGACCTCACGTGGATCTTCTCCGCGCCGCCGGCGACCGTGTTCGTGCAGGTCGGAGGCAACCTCCTGGTCTTCGCCTGCCTGGGGGCCCTGCTTCCCGTCCGATCCGCCCGCTTCGCGAGCCTCGCCCGAGTGGCGGGCGTGGCCGCAGGTGCCTCCGTGACCGTCGAGCTGCTGCAGTACAGCCTGCGCCTCGGACGCTTCTCCTCGATCGACGACGTCTTGATCAACACCACGGGGGCGATCGTTGCCGCTTTGATTACTCGCCGCTGGTGGGGCTCCAATTAGCGGCCAGGACCGTTCCACGGTAACGGCCCGCGAAAACTCGCGCGGGTCACCACACGGGCACGATCCACTCAAAAGAAGCTCGGGACCAACCTGCGTATCTGTGCGATCGTGGACAAGGCGGGGCAAGTTCTCTGGAGACGCCAAACCTGGTTGGTGACAGAGGGTGATCAAACGTGTCTGAATCCCCGGTACCTCAGGAGCCCCCGATCTATCGGCGCATCGCCGACGGCCTGCGCGTCAGGATCCTGTCCGGCGAACTGCGCGACGGGGACCGACTACCGGGCGAGAACGCACTCATGGCCGAACACGGAATCGCCCGCGCCACCGCGCGCCAGGCGCTGGCCGTGCTGATCAATGAAGGGCTGGCGGTGCCGAAGAGAGGTTCGGGGGTTTATGTGCGACAGTTCAAGCCGATCCGCAGGCACGGATCACGACGTCTGTCCCGCGAGCAGTGGGGACAGGGACGGGCCATCTGGGACGCCGACACGCGCGGCCGTCCTTTCACCGTGGACGCGGTGGAGGTGGCCCGCACGCGGGCCGGCGAGGCGACCGCCGGAGTCCTCGACAGCACGGAGGTGTGGATCAGGCGCCGCCGCTACTCGGTCGACGCCCGGCCCGTCCAGCTGGCCACGTCCTACTTTCCCGCCCACCTGGTGGAAGGCAGCGCGATCACGCTGCCGGACACGGGCCCAGGCGGCGTCTACGCCCGGCTGAGAGATCTCGGCCTGCCGCCCGCCCATTTCACCGAGGAGGTGCGCGCCCGCATGCCCCAACCCAGGGAGGCGGGCCTGCTGGAGCTGCCCGCGGGCACTCCGGTGATCGTGATCTCCAGGACCGCCTACACCTCAGGCGGTCTGCCCGTGGAATACAACGAGATGGTCCTCGACTCCGCGTCCTACGTACTCCAGTACGACTTCGACGCTTAGGTCAAGCCGTTTTGTCAAGCGATAGGTTGACCTGTCCCCTGCGATCATTGATTTCTCTAGAGATGTGCCGCACCTTCTAAGAGAGGGAAGCGTAAGTGGGGACCCGGGAAGGGTGACCAGATGTCCTTTGACCGGCATCTCGCCGAGATCGCCCTGGAGTACCCCCACTGGACCATCTGGCGGAGCGACGCGGGCCGCTGGTGGGCCACGCGGCACCACCCGCTGAGCGCTGAGCAGCGCGACGCGGGCTGCGCCATGACCATCGACGCCGACGACCCGGAGGGCCTCCGCGAGCAGCTGAGGGATCAGGAGAGGCGGGCGGGACCCGCCCCGTAGCGCGCGTGCTGTGGATCGTTCTAGGCGGGGGATCCACGGCACGCGCCCCGGCCTCGTACCGAGGCCACGAGCAGCCCGGTGCCGGGTTCAGCGTCTCGGCGGCTCCGGCACCGGGCCCCCAGGCGCGGAAGTCTCCGACCCTATCGGGGGCGGGGGCTTCCGCCCTAGCTTGTCCGCCTACTTGTGCGCGAGTGTGCCCAGGTTGACGTCGGTGTCCTCGGAGACCTCACGCTGCTCCTCCGCCACGTCGGCCCGCTCGGCCCGCTCGGCCCGCTCGGCCGGCTCGTCGTCCTCGACGATCACGCGCACCTCGTCGACCTCCTCGACCGCGGGCTCCACCACGGGCTCGACGACGGGGATCAGCGGCCCCGCCGTGTTCTCCCTGCGCATCAGATCGCCGAGCACCGAGCTGATCTCGTTGAGGCGCCTGACCACCTCGCCGTGGGTGTCGGTGAGGTAGGTGACCCGCCGGCCCGCGTGCTCGTCGAGGGCGTTGACCCGCTGCTCGGCCGCCGCGAGCGACGACTGCGCCTGGGCCTGCGCGGTGCTCACCATCATCTCCGACTCGGCACGCGCGGCCGCCAGCGTCGACTCGGCCTCCTCGCGGGCGCTCTCGACGGTCTTCTCGGACTCCAGCCTGGCCGAGGTGAGCACCCTGTCGGCCTCACCCCTGGCCACGCGCAACGCCTCTTCGGCCTCGGCCCTCGCGGTGGTCAGCGTCTCCTCCGCGTCGGCGCCCGCCTGCGCCAGCATGCGCTCGGCGGCGCCCGTCGCCTCGCCCACGCGGCGCTCGGCCTCGGCCTGGGCACTGGTGAGGATGTTGTCGGCGGTCTCGCGCGCCGAGGAGACCATCCGCTCGGCCTCCATGCTGGCCGACTCGCGCAACCTGTTGGCCTCGGTCTCGGCGTCCTCCCGCTTGGCGGCCGCCTCCTCCTCGCCCAGCCTGAGAATCTGCGCGAGCCTCGGGCTGAGGTCCTCGTAGCTCTGTGGCGCTTCGACCATCCTGCGTCTGGCCTCTGCGAGCTCGATTCGGCCCTGCTCCGCCTGGTCGATCGCTCGTGCCAGCCGCTCCTCCAGATCCCTGATCTGGTTGCGGGAGCGGATCATGTAGTCGTGTACCTGACGACGGCTGTAGCCGCGCATGACGACTTCGAAGGAGTCTTCCTGCATCAGGTCGGGAAAGCTCTCGTGCTGGTTTGTCATGAGGAGTACCTAGGTGGGGAGCTTGCGGTTTGTGAGGGTCCGACAACGACGTGTCAGGAGACGACTTTCCTGCCATCTGCCCAAGTCCGCAACCCGAACGCCATACCTGCCCGGGAAATCCTAATGACAATCGCGGCCTGCGCGCCCGCTCAGACGCCGCTGAGCTGGCCAGGCACGATTCTCACCAAGCGGGGACTACTACGATGTCCAAGATGTACATCGCAGCCCTGGACGACAGTGCAATTCCTGACATTCACCCAGACGCCTATATCGCGCCGGGCGCGGTGGTTGTCGGGAACGTCAGAGTGAGCCGTGGGGCCTCGATCTGGTACGGCTCGGTCCTGCGCGGCGACGACGAGCGCATCGAGATCGGCGAGGAGTGCAACGTCCAGGACCTGTGCTGCCTGCACGCGGATCCGGGCGAGCCTGCCGTACTCGAACCGCGGGTGAGCCTCGGCCACAAGGCCATGGTCCACGGCGCGCACGTCGAGACCGGCGCGCTGATCGGCATCGGCGCGATCGTGCTCGGCGGTGCGCGGATCGGGGCGGGCACCCTGGTCGCCGCGGGCGCGCTGGTCGGTCCCGGCAAGCAGATCCCCTCAGGCGTGCTGGTGGCGGGAATGCCCGGCAGGGTGGTCCGCGAGCTCACCGACGACGACAGGGCGAGCTTCGCGCAGACCCCCGACCGGTACATGGCCAAGGCCCTCAGGCACCGGCAGGCGTCAGCAGTTTGACCAGCACGGCGTCGGGAGCCGTCATCAGATCGCCTGCGGGCGTGGCCGGCCGCAGGAAGCGCACGTAGTCGACGGTCATCTTGAGATCGGGCCTGCCCTTGATCGTCTTGGCGGCGTTGGCCTTGGCGGCGTCCTTCTTCAGCGCGCCGTAGCCGTCCCAGTCGCTGTAGCCGGTCACGCCCCATTCCAGCACCTTCGGCAGGTCGGGGCGCAGCCACCGCTGCCCGACCTTCCAGACGCCGCCGTCCTCCTTGTAGAGGGCGGAGACCACCGTTCCCGTCCTGGCCAGGACCAGCTCGATCCAGCCACCCTCGACCGGCACCTCCTTCGGCTTGGAACTGCCGTCGGCGGTCTCCTTCAGCTCGACCCGCTCGGCCTTGTCGCCCGTACCGGTGGTGATCGAGAGCCAGTTCGGCCTGTCGTTGGACTGCGGCACGCGCAACATCGCCCCACCGAGCGAGAACTTGCGCAGGGGCGGCCCGCTCTTCTTCCCCTCGACCTTGACCCTGGTGTGCAGGACGATGTCGCCCGCCAGCTCCTGGTAGACGAAGGGTCCGCGAAAGGCGTCGAACCAGGTGGACGTCGTGGGCTCCAGGTAGAGCGCACCCTTCGCGGTGGCGTCGACGTCGATCTTGGCGAGCCTGCTCGGGTCGCCCTGGGTGTCGCTCAGCCTGCTCCACACGGTCAGGTCGGCGGCGCTGGAGAACTCGCTGGAGGCGGAGCCGACCTCGCCGCCCGGATCGGGGGCTCTGACATCGGCCACGGTGAGCGCCTTGGGCTTCGGCGGCGTGCTCGGCGCGGCCGTGCCACACCCCGCGAGGGCACAGGCAGCGAGCAACGACACCGCGATCTTGGCTCTCATATCGGGTCATTCTGCCGGGTCTCGGCGGCGGGCTACGATGCCGCCATGCGGTTCACGGCCATCGAGGCGGACGTCCGCGCAATGGTCACGGACCCGCGCTGGGCGACCCTCCCTCTCCAGACCAGGGCCAACGCCATCGCCTCCAGGGCGCTGGCCACCCCGGACGGTGGCAGGTGGGTGTTCGGCGCGCACGCCCGCTGGTACCTCCAGGACCCCGGCGACGGCCGCTGGCACCTGTCCGCGCCGCCGCGCAACTGCCCCGCCCGCGCCGAGCACTACAGAGGCGTGCTGCTGCCGCATCTGGTGCCGACCGGCCCTGACTTCGCCGCCGAACGCTGGTCCAGCCAGGCGTTCGTCGGGCCCGACGTGCCGGCCGCCCTCACCGCGGAGATCCGCGCGCTCGTCAGGGCCAACGGCAGGCGCTCCGTCGAGGAGTACCCGCTGACCTCCTTCCGCGAGGTCTTCGCGGGCGACGTGCCGAGCACGGTGGCGGCGATCTGGGCGACGATCATGTGGTGCGCCTACGCGCCCGCCTTCGACGGCAACGAGCAGCTCCTGTCGGTGTTCGGCGAGTACCTGGGCCGTCCGCTGCCCGGCGACGAGTGGGTGCGCTGGCTGCCGTCCCCGCCGCTGAGGTCCCTCGTCACCCTGTACGGCGAGCGCGTCCGCTCCGGCGCTCCCCGCGCGGCGTTGCGCCTGGCCGCCCTCATGGCCGACACGGCGGGGATCGTGGCGGCCGACGCCCGCTTCCGCCCGAGGGCCGAGGCGCTCATCGCGATGCTGGAGCCCACGCTCCACGACCCCTCCCTCGACAACCGGACCGCCACGGGTCCGCTGCCACGCCTCGCCACGGGTCCTGTCGTGCCACAGGGGCCCGCGACCGGCCCGTTCCCCCCGCCGCCCCCTTTCCCCTCCGGCCCCCAGCACACGACCGGCGGTCCCCTGCACACAGGCAGGCCCCAGCACACGACCGGCGGGCACCCGCACACGACCGGCAGGCACCCGCACACGACCGGCGGGCCCCAGAGCACGACTGGGCACGTCCAGCACACGGCGGATCACGGACCCACCGGGCAGCCGCGGCAGACGTCATGGCCGGGCCGCACCGGACCTCACACCGGAGGGGCCGCCACGGGCGACCCGCGTGACACAGGGGCGTGGTCGCCCACCGGCCAGTGGAACGGGGCCTCGACGGGGACGTCGGGACCGGCCTCCACCGGCACCTCGGACAGGACGCCGACCGGCGCTCCGGGATGGCCCGGCTCCTTTGGCGATTCGGCGCCGCCCACCACCGGCTCTTCGTGGCGGCCCGGCACCGGCACCGCGGGCCCGCCCGGCTCCCGCACTTCGGGACAGCCCGGCACAGGCACCGCGGGCCGGCCCGGCACCGGCACCTCAGGACAGCCCGCCACCGGCACCGCGGGCCCGCCCGGCACCGGCACCTCAGGGCAGCCCGGCACAGGCACCGCGGGCCGGCCCGGCTCCGGCTCTTCGGGGCGGCCCGGCACCGTTTCTTCAGGGGAGGCGGGCGCGGGGGAAGGCGACAGAGCCGCCAGGGACGCCGACAAGGCGCTGCGGGGAGCCTGGCTGTCCAGGGTGCCCGAACGCCTCGCGCGGGCCGTCCTCGCCGAGACCGACCCCGGAGAGCACTTCCGCCACACCGTCGGCGACCTCCTGGAGGCCGTGGCCTTCTCCAGCGACCCGCACAGGACGGCGGCCGCCCTCCTCGCCGCCGACCACGCCGACGCGCCCGAGGGGCTGCCGACGGTCGCGGCATGGCTGGATCACCGGCTTCGTCACGCGCTCCATGTCCAGCTCTCCGCGCCGAGGGGCGAGCACACCGAGCCCGACGGGTTCGAGGTGGGCCCGCGCTGGCTGGACGCCGTACCGCCCACCAGAGACGGCGCGGCGGCGGTGCTGGGCGCCGCCTACGCGGCGGGGCTGGCCTGGTGCCGTCTCACCCGCACGCCCGCGCCCGAGCGTGGTTTCCCTGGGGCGGCCGCGATCGTGCACAGGCTCATCCATGAGCGCGACGATCCCCATCTAAACCACTAATCCCGTTATTTCACCCTTACTCGGTAAATATCGTTCTAGGACGAGAATTCTCCGAATTGTGATCTCGGAATCGGGAAATGATCCTTGGGGGGGCAGGATGGCGCCGCAAGGAATGACCCCGATGGGCCATGTCGCCGGAAGGGCCTCCGCCGTAACCTCGAAGAGGGTGTGGGCTGCGGAAGGAAGGACGACGCGGTGGGGCACGACGACCTGGACTCTCGGGTCCACGACCGTGTCGCGTTGGACGAGATTGCACTCTACGCCGAGGTGCTGACCGCCGTAGCCATCAGTGAACGGCGGCTGACCTTGGACGAACTCGACGACGCGCTCGGATTGCGGACTTCGGCGAGCCGCTGAAGACCATCACATTGACCTAGTCCCGGACTCCCGCGGGGTCCGGGACACGGTTATTCGGATGGTTCACCGAAGCCCGAGGTGACTAGTCACGAGCGAACGAGCCGGGCGATCGCCGCGGACGCCTCCTTGACCTTCGCCTCCGCCTCGGGCCCGCCGGAGCTGATCGCGTCGGTCACGCAGTGGGAGATGTGCTCCTCCAGCAGCCCGAGCGCCACCGCCTGTAGCGCCCTCGTCGCCGCCGAGACCTGGGTGAGGATGTCGATGCAGTACGCGTCGTCCTCCACCATGCGCTGCAGGCCCCTGATCTGACCCTCGATCCGTCGCAGACGGGTCAGATAGGCCTGCTTGTCTCCGCTGTACCCATGCATGCATCAAAGGTACCCATTCAGCGGAGGCCGCCGATCAATCCTTCCCACAGAGCCGAGACCTCGGCGGCCCCGTGCCTGGACGCCGTGTCGAGCGCGCCCGCGGCGAGCGATCTGCGCCTGCGGTCGTCGTCGATCAGCGTGAGCAGCGCCGCGGCGTACATCTCGATCTGCCCCTCGGGCACGAGCACGCCGTTGTAGCCGGTGATGATGTACTCGGCGGGGCCGCGGGCGCCGTCGAACCCGACGACGGGCACGCCGCACCCCATCGCCTCCAGGACGGCCATCCCCTGCGTCTCGGCGCGCGAGGTGGTCGCGACGATGGAGGCCTTGGCGAACTCTCCCGCGAGGTCGGGCGTGGTCCCCATGAAGTAGACGTGGTTGTGCAGGTTCAGGTCGCAGACCAGGTCACGCAGCCTGCGCTCCTCCGGGCCGCCGCCGTACAGCCTGAGCCGCCAGTCGGGGCGCTTGTCGGCCACGATCGCGAACGCCCTGATCAGCCGGTCGTAGGCGCGGGTGGCGACCCAGCGCCCTCCGGTAGCCACGATCCTGTTGTCCATCCTGGAACGCGGCCACAACCCGCCGGGCAGCGCGTCGGGCACCATGTGGACGGAGGGCCCGCCCTCCAGCAGCCGCTCCCAGTCCTCCCGCCCGCTCTCCGTGGCCGTCACGACCGCGTCGAGCCGCGGGTAGAACCGCTGCACGGGACCCGGCACGGCAGGCCGCCCCCACTCCCGCGCGATCTTGAGCAGTTCCTTCGGCGCGTACCTGGCCGCCTGGACACTGATCGCGGGCCTGGTGGTGACGAGAACGTCACTCTTGAGCGCGCGAAGCAGCCGCCACAGCGCCACCTCCGTGCGCATCTGCCCCCGCGGCAACAGATGCCGGGCTCCCGGCCTCGCGTCGATGAGCGAGCGCATCCGCACCTTGTCGCTGACGGCGAAGAACGGCTTCTCCTTCTGCCGCCTGACGCTGATCACCTCGACCTCGTGCCGCTCCGCCAGGTCCGAGGCCAGGTTGAGTATCGAGCGGACGTCGCCGCGCATGCCGTATGCGGAAGGGAGCACGAGGCTGACCTTCACGCGCCCACCTCGATCCGCAGTTCGTCGTCGGCGGTGTAGCAGGGGCGTACGGGCACGCCGTCGACGCTCATCGCCGGGTAGTTCAGGCGGCGCCGCTTGCCGTCCACGTCGTCGAGGCGGGAGGCCAGCCGTAGCGGTGTGGGCACGCCCTCCACCTCCAGCGACGGCTCCCACATCCCGACGCCCTCGGGGTCGGCGGCCACCACGTCGACCAGGGAGACGGCGGCGTGGAAGCGCACGCCCTGCACGGTCGCGGCGGCGGCCACGGTGGTGGGCGCCGGCGCCGTCCTGACCCCCTCGCGGGCGTCCCTGACCAGCGAAGGCTGCCTGCGCCGCAGCGACAGCCTGGCCTCGTGCCTTGAGTCGTCGTCATCGAGCCCGGTGTAGGCGAGCAGCCCCGTGACCTCGAACCTGCCCTCTCTGAACCAGACCGCGCGCACCTCGGCCGCGGGCTCGGCGTCGGAGACCTTCAGCGCGAGGTAGCCGTTCCTGGTGCGGTAGGCGCGGTAGGCGACGGTGCGTTTCGACAGCGCGTAAGTGTCGAGGTGGTCGAGGGAGAAGCCAGGGTCGACGCTCCTGATGCGCGTCCTGCCGTCCTCCTGGCGCAGATAGGTGTCCCAGCGACCCGCCGCCAGCGTCAACGGCGCCAGCGATACCGCGAGAGTGGCGTCGCGCGCCTTCGCCCTCGAGGCGCCGAGCGCGACCTCCCGCTCCACGCCCGTCGCACGATGGCGCAGCACCAGTTTCGTCCCGGGTTTCAGCGGTCCTTCGATGGCGAGTCGCAGGGAGAGCACGTCAGCCAGGGTGACTTCCGCGTCCGTCACGACGACGCGCATCCGCAGCCCCCTCCCCGTCGAATGAAGCCATGCGACGTTGAGGTTACCGTGATTTTCCCGTTATGTGGAGAAAGCTTTTCGGCTTCGTCGCGTGTCTGACATGCGAAAGTCCGCAACACCCGGTGTTGCGGACTTCCGACTCAACCCTTGACAGACTTGATCAACAGTTGCGCGACGTCGACCACTTCGAGGGTTTCCTTGGCCTCGCCGTTGTTCTTCTTCTCGTTGATCGCGTCACCGAGCATCACCATGCAGAAGGGACATGCGGTGGAGACGGTGTCCGGATTCGTGGTCAGCGCCTCGTCCACCCGCTCGGTGTTGATGCGCTTGCCGATGCGCTCCTCCATCCACATGCGGGCGCCGCCGGCGCCGCAGCAGAAGCCCCTGTCCTTGTGCCTGTGCATCTCCTGCGTCTGCACGCCCGGCACCTTCGACATGATGTCGCGCGGCTGGCTGTAGACCTTGTTGTGGCGGCCGAGGAAGCACGGGTCGTGGTAGGTGATCTTCTCCTCGATCGGGGTGACCGGGGTGAGCAGGCCCTCGTCGACGAGCTTGGCCAGCAGCTGCGTGTGGTGCACGACCTCGTAGGTGCCGCCGAGCTGCGGATACTCGTTGGCGAGGGTGTTGAAGCAGTGCGGGCAGGTGGCGACGATCTTCTTGACGCCTGCCTCGTTCAGCGTCTCGATGTTCTGCTGGGCGAGCATGTTGAACAGGAACTCCATGCCCAGGCGCCTGGCCGGGTCACCGGTGCACGCCTCGGCGGGGCCGAGCACCGCGAACTTCACGCCGGCGATGTGGAGCAGCTCGGCGACGGCCTTCGTGGTCTTCTTCGCCCGGTCCTCAAGCGCGCCCGCGCAGCCGACCCAGAACAGGTACTCGGTGTCCTCGGGCATCTTCTCGTCGATGAGCGTGACCTCGAAGTCCAGCTCCTCGATCCAGTCGGCCCGCTTCATCTCGGACATGCCCCACGGGTTGCCCTTGTTCTCCAGGTTCTTCACCATCACTCCCGCCTCGGACGGGAACGACGACTCGACCATCACCTGGTAGCGGCGCATGTCGAGGATGTGGTCGATGTGCTCGATGTCGACAGGGCACTGCTCGACGCAGGCGCCGCAGTTGGTGCACGACCACAGCACGTCCGGGTGGATGACGCCTTCCTCGCCGACCAGCGGCTTCTCCAGCAGCGCGAGCACGTCGGTGTCGGCGTGGCTGGTGTCGCCCTGCAGCAGGTACGGCGCGACCTTGAAGGCGTGGTCGCGCTGGTCGAGGATGAGCATCTTCGGCGACAGCGGCTTGTCGGTGTTCCACGCAGGGCACTGCGACTGACAGCGGCCGCACTCGGTGCAGGAGTAGAAGTCGAGGAAGCCCTTCCACGTCGTGTCGCCGATCTTGCCGCGCCCGAGCCTTTCGGGGTCGAGGTCCTCGTCCTCGAAGTCGACGGGCTTGCCGTCGATGCGCAGCTCGGGGGCGCCGCCGAGGCCGTCGGGACGGCGGGAGAACAGCACGTTCAGCGGCGCGGTGAAGATGTGCAGGTGCTTGGAGTTCACCACGATGACGAGGAACACCAGCATGAAGCCGATGTGCAGCAGCAGCGCGATCTGCTCGAGCAGGTGACTGGCGGGCAGCACCTGGCCCAGGGCCAGCGACACGAACGCGCCGCCGTCGTACGGGAAGTTGCCGTTGGCCGCCGCCGCGCCGCGGGCCAGGAACAGCGTCCAGATGATGTTGAAGATCATGAACAGGACGAGCCAGGCGCCGCCGAGATGCGAGCCGGAGAAGCGCGACCTGCGACCCAGGGTCTTCGGGGAGTTCTTGATCCTGATCGCGGCGAACACGATCAGGCCGAGCACGCACGCCACCGCGATGAAGTCCTGCAGGAGGCCCAGCACCGACCACTGCCCGATGAGCGGGATGTGGAAGTCCGGCCTTCCGGTGATCGCGCCCTGGATGATCGCGCCGTAGGCCTCGATGTAGACCGTCAGGAGGATGAAGAACGCCCACATGACGAAGAAGTGCGCGATGCCCGACGGGGTCCACTTCAGCAGCTTCTTCTGCCCGAAGACCTCGACGAGCTGCGCCTTGATCTCGTCGCCGGCGTGCTCCTTGGCGTACTCGATCCGTTCGGGCGCGGGCGGGCCCACCGTGGCGAGCTTGAACAGGAACAGCGCCCGGCGGCCCGCGAGCGCGACCGCAGCCGCGGTCATCGCGAGCCCGATGATGGCTACCCAGAGCACGTGTCCTCCCACAGACGGCGTTGGCTGCGCACTATCCTACCGACGGGTAACTTTTGGTCGGTACAGCACGCCGCGACCATAGTAGAACGATGCTCTACGGGGCCAGGTAGCGCTGTACCGTCGGACCGAGCAGTTCCACCAGCTCCTCGAGATCGGCCGAGGCCAGCGGTTCGAGCTTGAGCACGTACCGGGCCAGTACCACCCCGATGAGCTGGGCGAACGCCGCCTCGATCCGCAGGTGCGCGATGCCGAGACCGTCGGCCACCCGGTACAGCAGCGCGTTGGTGATGAACTCCCTCATCATGTGCACGGCCTGCTCGTTGGTCATCGCCGAACGCATCAGCGCGAGCACGGGCGTCCTGGCCTCCTCGTCGGCCGTGACCGTGAGGATGAGCCTCACGAGCCGCTCGCCGATCTCCTCTCGCGGCCCCTCCAGCAGCCGGCCCATCACCTCGACCGGGTCGATGGGCAGGCGCATCGCCGCGACGAACAGGCCCTCCTTCGTCTCGAAATAGTGGTGCACGAGCGCGGGATCGACGGCCGCCTCGCGGGCGATGCCGCGAACCGACGCCTTGTCGAACCCCTTCTCCGCGAACACCTGCCTGGCCGCGGCCAGGATCTCGCCCCGGGTGTCGGAGGCGCCCGGCCTGCGTCCCGTGCGGCGCTTGACGGTCATCGGCCGACCGCCAGGTAGACGCGCATGGGGACGGTCAGCACACCCTCGGGGAAGACCCTGAGGAGCTCGGCCCGCTGCATGGCGACCAGCTCGTCGGCCGCCTCCTGCGGCATCGTCACCATGTAGGAGTGGGAGCGCAGGTCCAGCAGGAAGTCGTCGACGGCGACCAGGCGGGTCCAGCGCAGCCAGCGCTCCTCGACAGGCAGCGCGGCGGCGATCTGCGGCACGTTCCACTCGGGCAGCGCGGGGCCCCAGTACGTGGGGCACGACTCGGCCAGACGCACCTCGTAGGCGGCCAGCCAGTCGGCGCGGCCCGCGTCGGTCGTGTTCCACCAGGCGGCGATCGCCCCGCCGTCGCGCAGCACGCGCCGCGCCTCCGTCACGGACGCCGCGGGGTCGAGCCAGTGCCACGACTGGGCATAGGTCACCAGGTCGGCACCGCCGTCCCTGATCGGGAGCGCGTTGCCGTCCCCCTGCACGGCGACCACGACGCCCTGCCCCCGGGGCTCCGCCGTACTCGAGGAGAGGTTGCGCGCCACCAGCCGCGCGAGCATCTCGCGGCCCGGGTCGAGGGCGACCACGCGCGCCCCCCGCTCCCGCAGGGCCCGCGCGGAGATGCCGGTGCCCGCGCCGACGTCCACCACCGTCGCGCCCGTCAGCTCCACCCCCGACATCTCGCCGAGAGCGCGGAACAGCTCGTCGGGGTAGCCGGGGCGGGCCGCGTCGTAGGCGTCGGCGACCCGGTCGAACACCCTGCCAAGCGCGCGAGAGGGGCCAGTGACACTCATGAGAACACTTTGCCCCACGCCGAGCTCATCTAGACGCCGCAAGGTGCAGCCTGGCGAAGGCGAGACCCTCGGCCAGATCGTCGATCCTCTCGGTACGGCTGGCCGCCCTGCGCGTGTTGATCTCCAGCACCACCAGTCCGCCGAACCCGGTCGTCGCCAGCCGTTCGAGGATCGGCGCGCACGGCTGGTTGCCCCTGCCCGGCACCAGGTGCTCGTCCTTGTTCGACACCCCGAGACCGTCGGCCAGGTGAAGGTGCGCGAGCCTGTCTCCGAGCTTGACCGCCATCTCCATCGCGTCGGAGCCCGAGACCGCCGTGTGCGACAGGTCGAGGGTGACCTGCGGAAAGGCGTAGTCGATCGGGTTCCAGTCCGGTGAGTACGGCACGACGTCGTTGCCCCGCGCCTTGAGCGGGAACATGTTCTCCACCGCGAAGATCACGTCAGTCTCGTCGCGCATCCTCGCCAGGCCGTTCTCGAAGTCGCGCGCGTAGTCGCGCTGCCAGCGGAAGGGCGGATGGACCACGACCGTCTGCGCGCCCAGCCGCTCGGCGGCCTTCTGCGCCTTGAGCAGCTTGGCCCACGGGTCGCGCCCCCACACGCGCTGGGTCACCAGCAGGCAGGGCGCGTGAATCGCCAGGACCGGCACCTGGTAGTGGTCCGACAGCCGCTCGATGACATCGATGTCCTGGCTGACGGGGTCGGCCCCCACCATGATCTCCACGCCGTCGTAGCCGAGGCGCGCGGCCAGCTCGAAGGCATCAGGGGTACGTTCCGGATATACCGAAGCCGTGGACAATGCGATCTTCGCATTGGGCACGCGGATGACATCTGCCACGCTGCCAGCCTACGCGCGAGGCCGTACCGTGGGGCCATGCCGCGCATCGCCAAGGGAGCCATCCCCAGCCCGAACATCTGGAACACCCCCGCGATCTACGAGCTGGAGAACCGCGCGGTCGACCCCGAGGGCGTGGCCAACGCGGCGATGAGCGCGATCCGCCCGTGGGACGGCGCGACCGTGCTCGACATCGGCTGCGGCACCGGCTACCACCTGCCCCTCCTCGCCGCCTCCGCCGCCCAGGTGATCGGCGTCGAACCCCATGGCGACCTGGTCGGCCTGGCCCGCCGCCGCTGCTCGGGTCTGGCCAACGTCTCCGTCCACGCGGCCACCGCGCAGGCGCTCCCGCTGCCCGACGCGAGCGTCGACGTGGTCGTCGCCAGGTGGGCGTACTTCTTCGGCCCCGGGTGCGAGCCGGGGCTGCGCGAGCTGTCCCGCGTGGTAAGGCGAGGCGGCGCGGCGTTCGTGATCGACCTGGACGCCTCCCGGGGTTCGTTCGGCGGCTGGTTCCAGCGGACGGTGCCCACGTATTCAGCGAAGGACGTGGAGGCCTTCTGGTCGCGGCAGGGCTGGAAGCGGGACGAGCTCGATCTGCGGATGGTCTTCGAGCGAAGGGCCGATCTCGAGGCGGTGCTGCGCATCGAGTTCACGCCGGAGGTGGCGGAGGAGGCGATCAGGGAGACGAGCGGGGTGGAGCTCGCCTACCCGAACGTCCTGCGCTGGCGCTACTTCTGAGCCCTCGCCACCGCCCCACGCCACGGCCGGACCCGGACCGCGCCGTCCGACCCGGCCGGACCGTCACCGCTCCCCTCGCGTGCCCGCCCATCCCGGAGCGCCACACCACCGGCATGCCCGGTCCATCCGGTTTGGCGCCTTGTCGGCATTTCTCGGCCCGGCTTGACCTTGACACTGGCGTCAAGGTTTAGCGTGGGGGCATGCGGATCGGAGAGCTGGCCGAGCGGACAGGCGCGAGCACCCGTTCCCTGCGCTACTACGAGCAGCACGGACTGCTCAGCGCGCGCAGGGGATCGAACGGCTACCGCGAGTACTCCCTCGAGGACGTGAGGCTGGTCAGCGAGATCCGGGCCCTGCTCACCGTCGGGTTCACGCTCGAGGACGCCCGCCCGTTCGTCGACTGCCTGCGAGCGGGGCACGCGACGGGCGCCGCTTGCGCGGAGTCCGTCGCCGTCTACCGGCGCAAGCTGGCCGAGATCGACGAGGAGATCCGCGTCCTGCTCGACAGGAGGGCCGAGGTGGCGGGCCAGCTCACCGCCGCATGCCCGGGATGTTTCGCGAAGGAGAAACGTGATCAAGCTGACGACTGAGAACTTCGAGGAGCTCGTGCTGAAGAGCTCCGAGCCGATCCTGGTGGACTTCTGGGCGGAATGGTGCGGGCCCTGCAGAATGGTGGCGCCGGTCCTCGACCAGATCCAGGCGGAGCACGGGCTGACCATCGGCAAGCTCAACACCGATGAGAACCCCGAGATCATGACCAGGTACGGCGTGATGGGCATCCCCACTCTGCTGCTCTTCGAGAACGGCGAGCCGGTGAAGCAGGTCGTCGGCGCCAAGCCCAAGCGCATGCTGGAAGCCGAACTCGGCCTCGTCTGAGCCCTTCGGTCCTTGCGCGTCCCGCGGCCGGCGGCCTGAGGACGCCCCCTCCCGCCGACCTCAGCCGCTCGCGCGACGACAGAGGCGCGTCCCACCGAGCAGGAGGTCGTGACCGGCGATCTCGGCCTCGCCTCCGGTGAGCGGTTCACAGTCGACTCCAAATTTGCAATCGACTTAACTTTTGCAGTTTGCGCACCGCCACATGGAAGGCAACCACGAACCACCGCTCCGGCGGACGCGTACAACAGCGTCATGAACCGCTTTCAGAAGGCATTCGCGCTGTCCGTGGCATCACTGGTCTCGACCGGGACGCTGATCGCCCCGCCCGCCCACGCCGCCGCGCGGGCCGGCTGTCCGGTCCCGAGCAGGGCGGAGGTCAAGCGCTCCGACGAGTCGACCCCCGACCAGCCGCCCAAGGGAGGTCGCGCCATCGAGGGCGTCCGCGTCACCCACCTCCCGTCGGGCTTCGTGGTGGGTCAGGTCATCACCAGCGAGCTCGACGACGTTTCGGAGTACGGCTACCAGTGGACCGACGCGCGCAGCGACGCCAGCCCGAGGCAGAGGTTCCTGGGGGTGCGGGTGATCTGCGCACCGGACGTCCAGACGCTCTCCCAGCTGAAGAGGAGCCCGTTCGACATCGGAGGGTTCTCCGGGCACCTGAGGACCGCGACGCTCGGCGGTCGCAAGGTGCTCGTCCAGGACAGCTTCGGCGCGGTCGGCCGCGGGAAGTACATCGGCTGGCTCCACCGCGAAGGCGTCGTGGTCACCGTCATGGCCAGCGAGTCGCTGGTTCATGAGCTGGGCAGGATCGTCAGGGGCATCGAGCTGGAGGGAGAGTCCCGCCGGCCCTTCCTGCGCGACGAGGAGCGCGAAAGCGACCGCGGACGTGGCCTGACGAGAGTTCGTCCTGGCCTGCGGGACGACGCGAGCCACGACCGCGCTGACCGCTCGGCCGAGGGTGGCCGAGCGTTCGGGATGACGCGCGCCGACCGTGAGCGCGCGGCCGAGGCAGCCCGCTCCTTCGGGATGAGGCGAGCCGACCGTGAGCGCGATGGCGGGGCCCAGCCGGGCCGTCGATGACACGGGACACCCCGCTCTGACCACTCGGCCGGACTTGGTCCGCGGCTTCGGAACGACACGGGCCTGCCCCACTCTGACACCCGGCCGGGCCGGCCCGTGCCTGTCCAGGACGCGGCCCGCGCTTCCCCGCCGTGACCGCCCGGCCCGTACGCTTCGACAGGACACGGTCGACTGCTCCGCCGCCATGGCCGCGGCCGGGCAGGCCGGCGCCGTGGTCGACGGCCCCAGCTCCTCGGGCGACGCGACCAGGACGCGGCGGATTGTCGGCGGCTCAGGCTAGCCTGCTCGGCATGGCACCGAAGACCGCGCAGAAGCCCGGATACCGCTGCGCCGAGTGCGGCTGGCGCACCACCAAGTGGGTCGGCAGATGCGGCGAGTGTCAGGCGTGGGGCACGGTCGACGAGGAGGGCGCGAGAGCGGGCGTCCACGTGGTCCAGCCGGGCGCCACCAGCGGCCCCGCCGTACCGATCGGCGACGTCAAGGCGGAGATCGCGGCCGCCCGCACCACCGGTGTGAGCGAGCTCGACAGGGTGCTCGGCGGCGGCCTGGTGCCGGGAGCGGTCCTGCTGCTGGCGGGCGAGCCCGGCATCGGCAAGTCCACCCTCCTCCTGGAGGCCGCGGCCCGCATCGCCGAGCGGACCACCGTCCTCTACCTGACGGGCGAGGAGTCGGCCGCCCAGGTCCGCCTGCGCGCCGACCGCATCGGCGCGATCCGCGACAATCTCTTCCTCGCCGCCGAGACCGAGCTGTCGGCGCTGATGACCCACGTGGAGAAGGTCCAGCCCCAGCTCCTGATCGTCGACTCGGTGCAGACCGTCGGCTCGGCCCAGGCCACCGGCGTCCCCGGCGGCGTCACGCAGGTGCGCGAGGTGGCCGCCAATCTCGTACGGCTGGCCAAGGAGCGCAACATGGCCACCATCCTGGTCGGCCACGTCACCAAGGAGGGCTCGATCGCGGGCCCCCGCACCCTCGAGCACCTCGTCGACGTCGTGCTCAGCTTCGAAGGCGACCGCCACTCCAGGCTGCGCATGGTTCGCGCGATCAAGAACAGGTTCGGCCCGACGGACGAGGTCGGCTGCTTCGACCTTCACGAACGCGGCATCGAGGGCATCACCGACCCGAGCGGCCTGTTCGTCTCCCGCCGCAGCGAGCCCGTGCCCGGCACCTGCGTCACCGTCACCGTCGAGGGCACCAGGCCGCTGCCCGCCGAGGTCCAGGCGCTGGTCGCGCGCACCGAGGCGCAGCAGCCGCGCCGCACCTCCTCCGGCCTCGACCCCTTCAGGGTGCAGATGATCCTGGCCGTCCTCGAACGCAGGCTCAACGCCAGGCTCGGCGGCTGCGACGTCTTCACGGCCACCGTCGGGGGCATCAAGCTGGCCGATCCCGCCGTGGACCTGTCGGTCATGCTCGCGGTGGCCAGCGCGGCGGGCGACAAGCCGCTCCCCCAAGGGCTCATCGCCCTGGGCGAGGTGGGGCTGGCGGGCGAGCTCAGGCCCGTGCGCGACGTCCGTCGCCGGTTGTCAGAGGCGGCGCGGCTGGGGTTCAAGCGGGCGCTCGTGCCACGGGGCTCGCTGGAGGACGGCGGCCGTCGCCGTCCGGGTGAGCAACGCGCGCTCGTCCCGGTCGGGCCGGTCGCGTTCGCGCCCGGCTTCGAGGTGATGGAGGCGGAGAACGTCTGGGACGCCCTCACCCACGTGACCTGACGCGTCAGCCCGCCACCCTCTTCTGGTCGCCTGCCCCCGTCATTCGCCGCCCACGGCCCTGGTTCCGGCCGCCCAGCCCGACCGCTTCGACGCCTGCCCGTGCCCGGTCGCTCGGACCGGTCGATCGGACCGGTCGATCGGACCGGTCGATCGGGCCGGTCGCTTGACCTGGTCGCTCGGTCCGGCCAGTTCGGCGCCTGGCTGTGCCCGGTCGTCAGGGCAACGGTTGGATAACGACTGCGCGGATCCGGCAACGGGCATCCCGGTCTCCATCATCAGTAAAGGAGATGAAATCGCGCGGGACGGGCAGGGGGACAGCGGTCCTGAGATCTGACGTAACGGCGCCCGGCCCCGTGGGCCCGCAGTAGCGTGATGGACAGCGCGGGACCGGCGGACCACGGTGGCCTATCGTCGGCGTGCCGTACAGACAGGAGCGGGTTCGTCCCCCTGACTGCGGCTCGCCGGGAGACGGAGGCGAGGTTGTCCTGCGACAACAGCCTGCCCAGCCGAGAGGGGTCTCTCGGGTGAGGATGGGGTTGATGAGACTGCGGGTACGGCACACAGGTTGGCCGGTAAGCTGGGATTTGACTAGGATACGGGGGTCAGGTGGCAAACGACAGGAGTCTTGACGACCGTCGTCGTACAGCCCTCGCCTCGGTCGCTCCGGGCACTCCGCTCAGAGACGGACTGGAGCGCATCCTGCGCGGCCAGACGGGCGGCCTCATCGTGCTCGGCTACGACGGCGTCGTCGAGGAGCTGTGCAGCGGCGGATTCGAGCTCGACGTGGAGTTCTCCGCGACGCGGCTGCGCGAGCTGGCCAAGATGGACGGTGCGATCGTGCTGAGCTCCGGCGATCACAAGATCGTGCGGGCCGCGGTGCACCTCGTCCCCGATCCGTCCATCTCCACCGACGAGTCAGGCACCAGGCACCGTACGGCGCAGCGCGTCGCCCGGCAGACCGGCTTCCCCATCATCGCGATCAGCAAGTCGATGCGGATCATCGCCCTCTACCTCGACGGCATCCGCTACGTCCTGGAGGAGTCGGCGGCCATCCTGTCCAAGGCCAACCAGGCCCTGGCCACGCTCGAACGTTACAAGCACCGCCTCGACGAGGTCTCCGGCACGCTGTCGGCGCTGGAGATCGAGGACCTGGTGACGGTCCGCGACGTGGCCGCCGTCGCCCAGCGCCTCGAGATGGTGCGCAGGATCTCCGAGGAGATCCGGGGTTACGTCGTCGAGCTCGGCACCGACGGCCGCCTGCTGTCCCTGCAGCTCGACGAGCTGGTCGCGGGCGTCGACTCCGACCGCGAGCTGATCGTGCGCGACTACCTTCCGGCGTCATCGGCGCGGACGAAGCGCAGGGTGGCCGACATCCTCAACGACTTCGACGGTCTGTCGGCGAGCGAGCTGCTCGACCTTTCAGCGGTGGCGCAGGTGCTGGGGCGCGCGGCGAACGAGACGCTCGACAGCCCGGCGAGCCCGCGCGGATTCCGGCTGCTGGCGAAGGTCCCCCGGCTGCCGGCGACGGTGGTCGACCGGCTGGTGGACCATTTCGGCGGGTTGCAGAAGCTGCTGGCCGCGAGCGTCGACGATCTCCAGGCGGTGGGCGGGGTCGGCGAGTCGAGGGCCAGGAGCGTGCGCGAGGGGCTGTCCCGGCTGGCCGAGTCCAGCATCCTCGAACGCTACGTGTGACCCTTCCCTTTCTGAACCCCGGTGCCGGTGACATCGGCCACGGGAGACGAGCCGTCACCATCCGAGAGGGTCTGCTGCGCGACGAGATCAGCGCAGGTGGAAGACCGCCTTGGGGCTGCGCATGCCGCCCGTCCGCACCACCGCGACATACGTGCCCGGCAGCGCGTCCGCCCCCCTGCCCGCGCAGTCGGCGCCTGAGCGGCGACGGTTCCAGTCGAGGCTGCGGACGTAGGGGATGCCGCGTTCCAGCTTGTGGATCTCAACGCCCGCGCCGCTCACGCAGTCGGACGTCGACCACACCCGGTCGGTGCCCGAGGTGATCCGTACCTCCATCGAGCGCGGCCCCACATCAGCCGTGCACATCACGGGACCGGTGTTGACCAGGGTGAGCATGAAGGTCGGCTGGGCCTGCGCCGTGTAGACCTCCTGCCGCTGCTCCAGATTGAGCACCAGGTCCTTCTCCTCGCACGGCATCCCCGCCCTGCGCACCGGCTGCGACGGCGACGGCGACGGAGGCGGCGCGGGAGAGGACGAGGGCGTGGCACGGGTCTTCGACGGCTTCGGCGTCGGCGTCATCGTCACGGAGGGCAATCCTGCGAGGACCGGCTCCGCTGACGGCGAAGACGCCCTCCCGGCGTTCGAAGCGTCCTGCGGTCCGCTCGTGGCCGAACACGCCCACGCCACGAAGGCCACCACGACCAGCACCCCGACGAGTACGGTCATACGCCTTCGCCAGTAGACATCCCCAGTGCCGCCACGCAGGGTATCCGGATCCATAGTCACAGGATGCTGATGGCTCGCGCACGGAGGGTGACGACACGCCGTAACCCACTAGTCTGAGCGGGTGGCCGACCCGAACCTCCTACGAGAGCCGATTCTCGACTGGTACGCCGACAATGCCCGTGATCTCCCCTGGCGCCGCCACGACGCCACCCCGTGGGGCATCCTGGTCAGCGAGATCATGCTCCAGCAGACCCCCGTCGTCCGCGTCCTGCCGGTGTGGGAGCAGTGGATGGAACGCTGGCCCGCCCCCGCCGATCTGGCGGCCGAACCACCCGGCGAGGCCGTACGCCACTGGGGGCGGCTCGGCTACCCGCGCAGGGCGCTGCGCCTGCACGCCTGCGCCAAGGCGATCACCACCGAGCACGGCGGCCAGGTGCCCGCCGACCACGCGACGCTGCTGGCGCTCCCCGGAATCGGCGAGTACACCGCAGCGGCCGTCGCCAGTTTCGCCTTCGGCGGCAGCCACCCGGTGCTCGACACCAACGTGCGCCGCGTGCTCGGCAGGACGGTCCGCGCGGAGGAGTACCCGCCGACCGCCACCACGGCCGCCGAACGCCGCCTCGCTCACGACCTGCTGCCCCTCGTCGGAGCGCCCGTGTGGGGCGTGGCGGTCATGGAGCTCGGCGCCCTGATCTGTACGGCACGCAGCCCCCAGTGCGAGCGGTGCCCCGTTCAGGCGCAGTGCGCCTGGCGTCTCGCCGGCAAGCCACCTGGCCAGGCACGCAAGGGCCAGACCTACGACGGCACCGACCGGCAGTGCAGGGGGCGCCTGCTCGCGGTGTTGCGCGCGGCGCACGGCCCGGTCCCGAAGACGGCGCTCGACGCGGTCTGGGACGAGCCCGTCCAGCGGGAGCGCGCCCTCGACGGGCTGATCGCCGACGGCCTGGCCGAGGTCCTGGACGACGGCACCTACCGGCTTCCCACCTGACACGCCGCTCCAGTGATTCGGCGCGGGTGCCTGCCGACTCGAGGCCGTGCGAAGGGGGTCAGGCGGCGAGTTGGAGGCCCAGGGAGGTGAGGTTGGTGCGGGCCCAGTCGAGCTCCTCGGCCAGCAGCGACACCAGCGCCCCCGGCCCCTTGGCGCGTCCCGGCACCATCAGGTTGTGGGTCTCGACCTCGATATGGGCGGTGCCGTTCACCGCGCCCGACAGGATGGCGGTCAGCGTGTCGTGCAGGACCGCGCCGGTGTCGGTGTGGTTGTGGACGTGCCCCAGCTTGACCACCGGCGCGCCGACCTCGGCGAGCCCGCGCAGCGCGGCGCCAGGCTCCTCGCCGCCGCCGCAGGCGAGGTTGCAGGCGTCGAGGCAGACGCCGAGGTGCTCGGAGTCGATGCCGCCCACCCGCTCGAGGGCCTGTTCGGTCGTCTCGAGGACGCACCCGGGCCACGGCTCGAAGCCGACCCGGATCGTCTTCCCCGTGACGCTGTAGATGCCGCGCAGCTCGCGGGCCAGGCGCTCCAGCCTGCGGGTGGCGATGGTGTGCAGGTCGGCGGGCCAGTCGCGGCGCCAGCCGATCGGGATCGTGGAGATGCTGCCGAACCGCACGTCCTCCGGCAGCAGGAAGGCGAGGATCTTGGCGAGGGACATCGTGTAGCGGTAGCGCTCGGGCTTGGCCCAGTCGGGGCCGGGCACCTCCTGGTTGCGCCCGCCGGTGCCGTTCAGGCTGACCACTTCGAGGCCGCGCTCCTCGAGGGAACGGCGCAGCCGTACGAGCTCGATGCGGTCGGCGATCAGGTGGTCCGCCACGGCGGGCGAGAGCCACAGGCCGATGCCCATCCGCTCGACGGCCAGGCGCTTGCGCACGGGCACGGCGTAGCGGGTCAGGTGGGCGATCAGGTTTTCGAGGTCCTCAGCGGGGTGCACGCCGGCGTTGTAGGCCAAGTGAACGAGCGTTCCGTCATCGTGACGCAGGCGCATCGGCTTCCTCCACGGCTTGCACTGGGTGTTGTGTCCATTGCCCGGACGTATACCGAGCTTGCCCGCCCGGCGGTGGCCTCCGCGTCCGCCCTGAGTTGACTCCTGACTACGCCTCAGGGATTAGCCCCACCCTAAGGACGCCTTCTTGTGGGTCACTTGTGCGGGACTGGCAGGCCTTGCTCTACAGATTGTAGTACTACTTCCGGTGGCGGTATAGCCGATCTCAACCTGGAGTCACCAATCTGACATCAAACCGATGCGCCGCGTCCGCCATCCCGCTCGCCGCCCGTCGGCCGGCGCCCGCGTGAGCCACCGAGCCGGCCCCTCGTGCGGCTCGACGTGCGCCGTGACGGCGGGAAGCGAAGTCCTGCTGGGCGGCGCGCCTTCCGCGATGGCGCGGGTCAGGCGGGAGGTCCGTCGTCCTGGGCGGGGCAGCTGTCCACGCAGCAGCGAACGAAGTCGCGGATCACGGGGTCGCTGCCGGCGGCGGCGGGCCAGGCGACGCCGACCCGGCTGGGACTGATGCCGGTCACCGGCCGGTAGGTGACGCCGGGGCGGCGGTAGAAGCGGGCCGAGGCCGCCGGCGTGAGGCTGATGCCGTATCCGTTGGCGATCGCGGTCAGCCATTCATCGGTGTTGCGGGCGACGGCGCCGACCCGTGCGGTGCTGCCCTCGCGTGCGTCGTTGCCCATCCAGTAGTCCCGCCACGAGCCCGTTTCACGTGGGGCGGCCACGAAGGGCTCATCCCACAGGTCCTGGAACGGGATCTGCTCCTGCGCGGCCAGGGGATGCGTGTCGCGGAGCGCGACCCAGCGGGGCTCGGCGAACAGCTCCTCCACGCAGAAGGCGTCCTGACCGGGGAACGGCAGGCGCACCAACGCGGCGTCCACCTCGCGGTCGGCGAGACCGGCGGTGGGATCAGTCCAGTCGGAATGTCGCATGGCGACCTGCCAGCCGGGGCGGTGCCGCGCGAACGCGGCGACGATGCGCTGCGTGAACTCGTTGGCGGCACTGGCGACGAATCCGACCCGCAGTACCCGGGTCTCCCTGCGGGCCTCGGCGCGGGTCTCCCGCAGCGCCCGGTCCCAGCCGGACAGGAGGGTGGGCGCCTGATCCGCCAGGACCCGGCCCGCTTCGGTGAGGAGCATCCCGGCCCTGGACCGCGTGAACAACTCCACACCCAGCTGGTTTTCCAGCTGCCTGATCTGCTTGGTCAGGGTCGGCTGCGCCACGAAGAGCCGCTGTGCAGCGCGGGTCAGGTTCCCCTCTTCCGCTACCGCGACGAAGTAGCGCAACAGCCGAGTGTCGACGTCCATGCCGCCAGGCTATGGAAGCAACTATTGGACGAGGACGCAGGGCTCTCGCGAGAGTTGACCGTGAAGGGGAACACCAGTTCGCAGGCTTCCCCGTAGCGCGACCTCTATCCCACGGAAGTGCCCATGTTCACGGCCTATGTCGTCGTCACCGTGCTGGCCGCAGCGGCCAGCGCCTACTCAGCACTCAACCACTTCATCCGCCCCAGGTGGATTCTCGACAACATGACCAGGTACGGCGTGCCGCATTCGTGGCTGCCCCCGCTGGGCGCCCTCAAGGCGGCCGGCGTGGTGGGACTGCTCGTGGGCATCGGCGTGCCCGCGATCGCGGTCGCGGCGTCAGCCGGGCTCATCCTGTACTACCTCGGCGCCGTCGTGGCCATCCTGCGCGCCCGTGTCTATACGCATCTCGTCGCCCCGCTCCCGTTCCTCCTGCTGGTCGTGGGCTCGCTGGTGCTGCGCCTGACCGCGTCCTGAGCGAGCCCACCGGCGCTCCCTCGGGTACGCCGCCTGGCGCGGGCGCGCACCGGCCGACGAACCGACCCGCGCGCGGCACCCGGCCACACGAGTGCACAGAGACGAACCGACCCGCGCGCGGCACCCGGCCACACGAGCGAGGGGAACGAACGAACCGCGACGGCGGCCGGTCATGCGGGACCCTTGGCGCGGCCGGACACGGGGGGCGTCATGCGGGACCCTCGGCGCAGCCGGACGCGGGGGGCGCGGGGTGGCAGGGCGGGGTGAGGTGGGGTGCGCGATGGGGCTCGGGGGCGCGTCTTCGGGCGGAGCACGACGCAGGGCCCGCGCGGGAAGTCCCGCGCGGGCCCTGGGAGAACCTTGCGCTAGTTCTGGATCGGCTCCGCGATGGCGGCGGCCGAGTCGGGAACGCGCGAGGCGGTCTCGCCGGTGAAGGTGAACTTGGCGTTGTCACCCTCGCCTTCGATGTCGACCTTGACCACCTGGCCGGGACGCAGCTCGCCGTACAGGATCTTCTCCGACAGAGAGTCCTCCAGCTCGCGCTGGATCGTACGGCGGAGCGGACGGGCGCCCATCACCGGGTCGTAGCCGCGGTCGGCCAGCAGCTGCTTGGCGGCGGGCGAGACGTCGAGCCCCATGTCGCGGTCCTTCAGGCGCTCGTCCACCTGGGTGAGCATCAGATCGACGATCTTGATGATCTCCTTCGGGGTGAGCTGGTGGAAGACCACGATGTCGTCGACACGGTTGAGGAACTCCGGCCTGAAGTGCTGCTTGAGCTCTTCCTGGACCTTCGACTTCATCCGGTCGTAGTTGGACTCCGCGTCGTTGGACTTCGCGAACCCGACCCCGATGCCCTTGGAGATGTCCCTGGTGCCGAGGTTGGTGGTCATGATGATGACCGTGTTCTTGAAGTCGACCACCCGGCCCTGGGCGTCGGTCAGGCGACCGTCCTCCAGGATCTGCAGCAGCGAGTTGAAGATGTCGGGGTGGGCCTTCTCGATCTCGTCGAACAGGACCACGGAGAACGGCTTGCGCCGCACCTTCTCGGTCAGCTGGCCGCCCTCTTCGTACCCGACATAGCCGGGCGGGGAGCCGAACAGCCTGGAGACGGTGTGCTTCTCCATGAACTCCGACATGTCCAGCATGATCAGAGCGTCTTCGTCGCCGAAGAGGAACTCCGCCAGAGCCTTGGACAGCTCGGTCTTACCGACGCCCGAGGGGCCGGCGAAGATGAACGAGCCGCCGGGACGGCGCGGGTCCTTCAGACCGGCGCGGGTACGCCGGATGGACCGCGACAGGCCCTTGATGGCGTCGTCCTGGCCGATGATCCGCTTGTGGAGCTCGTCCTCCATGCGGAGCAGGCGCTGGGACTCCTCCTCGGTCAGCTTGAAGACAGGGATGCCGGTGGCGGTGGCCAGGACCTCGGCGATGAGCTCCTGGGTGACCTCGGCCACGACGTCCATGTCGCCGGCCTTCCACTCCTTCTCGCGGCGCTCGCGCTTGAGCTGGAGCTGCTTCTCCTGGTCGCGGAGGGCAGCCGCCTTCTCGAAGTCCTGCGCGTCGATCGCGGACTCCTTGTCGCGGCGGACGTTGGCGATCTTCTCGTCGTACTCGCGCAGGTCCGGCGGCGCGGTCATCCTGCGGATGCGCATCCGGGAACCGGCCTCGTCGATGAGGTCGATCGCCTTGTCGGGAAGGTAGCGGTCGCTGATGTAGCGGTCGGCCAGCTGCGCGGCGGCCACCAGCGCGTCGTCGGTGATGGACACGCGGTGGTGCGCCTCGTAGCGGTCGCGCAGACCCTTGAGGATCTCGATCGTGTGGCTGAGCGAGGGCTCGGCCACCTGGATCGGCTGGAAGCGGCGCTCCAGCGCGGCGTCCTTCTCGAGGTACTTGCGGTACTCGTCAAGAGTGGTGGCACCGATGGTCTGCAGCTCGCCGCGGGCCAGCATCGGCTTGAGGATGCTGGCGGCGTCGATCGCGCCCTCCGCGGCGCCCGCGCCGACGAGCGTGTGGAGCTCGTCGATGAACAGGATGATGTCGCCGCGGGTGCGGATCTCCTTGAGCACCTTCTTGAGGCGCTCTTCGAAGTCACCGCGGTAACGGGAGCCGGCCACCAGCGCGCCGAGGTCAAGCGTGTAGAGCTGCTTGTCCTTCAGCGTCTCGGGGACCTCGCCCTTGACGATCTTCTGCGACAGGCCCTCGACGACGGCGGTCTTGCCGACGCCGGGCTCGCCGATGAGAACGGGGTTGTTCTTGGTCCTCCTGGAGAGGACCTGCATGACCCGCTCGATCTCCTTCTCACGGCCGATGACCGGATCCAGCTTGCCCTCACGGGCCGCCTGGGTCAGGTTGCGGCCGAACTGGTCGAGCACCAGGGAGGTGGAAGGCGCGGACTCCTGCGGGCCACCCGCGGCGGCCGGCTCCTTGCCCTGGTAGCCGTGGAGCAGCTGGATGACCTGCTGCCGCACACGGTTGAGATCGGCTCCAAGCTTGACCAGCACCTGAGCCGCCACACCCTCACCCTCACGGATGAGCCCGAGCAGGATGTGCTCGGTGCCGATGTAGTTGTGACCCAGCTGCAAAGCCTCACGGAGCGACAGCTCAAGAACCTTCTTGGCCCGCGGGGTGAACGGAATGTGCCCCGACGGAGCCGATTGGCCCTGGCCGATGATCTCCTCGACCTGCTGACGCACACCCTCAAGGCTGATGCCGAGGCTCTCCAGAGCCTTGGCGGCTACGCCCTCACCTTCATGGATCAAACCAAGAAGAATGTGCTCAGTGCCGATGTAGTTGTGGTTGAGCATCCTGGCCTCTTCTTGGGCCAAGACGACAACCCGCCTTGCTCGGTCGGTGAACCTCTCGAACATCTCGTCGCTCCTCACAGAGCGGTCAGTCAGGCCGGTAAATCCGGTCCCGTCCTCCCGCATGCTAGCCCTGGCTCGGCGAACCATGCCTCTTGCCGCTGACACGCTCTATAGCAGAGACGTTCCCCGAGAGCAGGGCGTTCACCCTCCATCCAACTACCTACTGGGGGTGCTGTGTTCCCGATACGCCGCAAGCGAACGACGTTTAGCGCGCCGGCCACTGGCAGCGCGACAGACCCGGTTTTCACGGGCAAACACGATCATGCGCTTATGGCGATCTCCGGGGTTCTAGGCGATCGGCATAAGCGCATGATGTCAGTGGGCTGCTTCGTACTTCTCCACGATCGCGGAGGAGATGCGGCCCCGCTCGCTGACCTGGAGGCCGTGGGCCTTGGCCCACTGCCGAATCTCGGAGCTCTTCTCACGGCTCATCGAACGCGCGCCTCCGCGTACCCGGCGACGGGCCGCAACGGCGCCCGACTTGCGGGCCGACGACACGAAAGGCGTCAGCGCGTCCCTCAGCTTCTTGGCGTTAACATCGCTGAGATCAATCTCATAGGACGCTCCGTCAATGGCGAAGCTGACCGTCTCATTGGCCTCGCCCCCATCGAGGTCATCGATGAGAATCTCCTGGATCTGCTTGGCCATCTACGGAATCCTTTCCCGGAGCATTGTTTCATTCGCCTGCCAAACATATACCCGGAAAGGCGACGAGACAATTCAGCGCTTCGCGGATTCCCTGACTACTGGGTCAGATCCGGTTCCCGGCGGACCCGTCCTGTTTGGACGGCGCCCGGCGGCTCATTCCGCTCCACTCCGCCTCATGGGGTTTGTGGGAGACGCGCCCTTTATGCACAAGCCGCTCGGCGACGGGCGCGGCGCGGCTGTTGTCGACTCTCCGACCCGACGATAGCGCCCCCAAAGAGGGCGACCACCAGGCGGGGTGTGCCACCTAGCCTAATGCCAGTCTCTCCAGAGTTCTTACCCGATCGCCCGGAAAATCCTGAAAAATCGGCGTCTGGGGGTAGATGCACACTTCAGTGAGGGTCTTTGATCACCAAGGAACCCGCCCATCTGTCGTGCAACCCCCGTTGCAAGGGCTTGTCGATCAAGATAGACAGCCCGACGGCGAACACCAGGATTCCCACTACGACATTGACTCCCGGAATCTCCGCCAGGGCGATGGGCCCGGGATAGAGGATCGCGCGTTTCGCAAGGTCCCCCGGCGACAGCCGGCGGCCCGGCGCGGGCTCCAGCCTAATCTTCATGATCGCCTTCCCGAAGGTACGGCGGCGCCGGTAATGAGCCAGGCAGTCATAGCCCGCATAAGCCAACCCGACGACGAGCCAGGCGAACAAGCCGGGCAACCAGTCGCCGTACACCTCGAGAAGCCCTACAGTTCGCAACAAACCCCAGGCCGCGATGAACAGAATGTAATAGAAGACCCCGATGACGAGGGCCTCAATGCTTCGCGCGACGAGCCGTTCCCACCAATCAGCCGGTACGGCCCGCACTCCCGGCGGCGGCGCGACCATAAGGCCCATTCTGTACGCCCGCCGACGGCGATTACAGGGCCAAGACGCGAAAACGGGGGCCGGCGTCCAGCCGGCCCCCGTTTTTTAAGTGTCCGCTTACTTGATCTTCACGACCACGGTTCCGCCGACCTTGTCGGCGAAGGTCTGCTGCAGCGGCTTGTCCCAGAGCTGGGAAGCGGCGTTGACACCGATCGCGGCGAACGAGAGAAGACCGCCCACCACCGGCACCACCTGAAGAATGACGCCGCCCCAGGTGACACCCGCCCGCTTGAGCGCGGCATCGCCGGACAGTCCGCCCGGAGTCAGAGCACCGCCAACCGGGACGATCTTGATGCCCATGACCATCTTGCCCAGCGTCTGCCCCTTGGCCTTGGTCATCAGGTACTCGTAGCCAACGTAGAACAGCGTCGCCAGGACCGCCGCAATCGCCGACGCCGCGAACCCGCTCAGCCCGCTCGTCGCACCGGTGCTGAGGTTGTAGCTGGCCACGAAGAAGATGGCGAGGATGAGACCCAGCACGAACCAGAAGATCCCGAAGATCACACCGTCGACGATGCGGGCGACCAGGCGCTGCCACCACTCGGCGAGCGGGGCGGGCGCGCCGGGCGGCTGCACCCCTGCCGGCGCCCCGTAGGGCTGGCCGTAGCCGGGCTGCCCGTACGCGGGCTGCTGCTGGCCGTAGCCGGGCTGGGCGTAGGGCTGCTGCTGGCCGTACGGGGACTGCTGGCCGTAGCCGGGCTGCGACTGGCCCTGCTGGCCGTAGTCGGGCTGACCGTAGGAAGGCTGCTGGCCCGAGGACGGCTGCTGCTGCCCGTAGCCGGGCTGCTGGCCGTAACCAGGCTGCTGCTGCCCATAGCCGGGCTGCTGCTGGCCGTGGCCGGGCTGGCCGTACTCGGGCGGCTGGCCCGAGGATGCCTGCTGACCGTAGCCCTGCTGCTGCCCGTAGTCGGGCTGACCGTAGGAAGGCTGCTGGCCCGAGGACGGCTGCTGCTGCCCATAGCCGGGCTGCTGACCGTAGGAGGGCTGCTGCTGCCCATAGCCGGGCTGCTGCTGGCCGTAGTCAGGCTGGCCGTAGGGCTGCTGCCCCGAGGAAGGGGCCTGCTGCCCGTAGCCGGGCTGCTGGCCGTAGGAGGGCTGCTGCTGGCCGTAGCCGGGCTGCTGACCCGAGGACGCGGCCTGCTGGCCGTAGCCCTGCTGCTGGCCGTAGCCGGGCTGGCTGTAGCCCTGCTGACCATAGCCCTGCTGCTGCTGGCCGTAGCCCTGCTGCTGGCCGTAGTCGGGCTGGCCCTGGGACGGCTGACCGTAGCCGCCGCCTTCATGGCGGTAGCCCACGATCGTCACGTCAGGATCGGGCTGCTCGCCCGGGCGTCCTGCGTTCTGCTGACCGTATCCGGAATTGTCATCAGGTTGATCCTGCGGATACGGCGGCTGTCCGGTGCTCACCGTGTCACCTCGCTTCGATGGCGCATGTGGCACATGTCAGGACACATGCTTGCTGTTGCCCAACGTATCGACATGAGTATCAACAATCACCTTTCCTCTTGGTCAACGCCATAGTCAACTGCTTCCAGATGGAGCAGCATCCTGGTGTTGCCAAGGGTGTTGGGCTTGACATGCTCCAGATCCAGAAACTCGGCCACACCCTCGTCGTAGGAGGCCAGCAACTCGGCGTAGACCTCGGGTGACACCGGTGTTCCCTGGATCGGGACGAAGCCGTGCCGGGCGAAGAAGTCGACCTCGAACGTCAGGCAGAAGACCCTGCGGAGCCCCAGGTCACGGGCCGTTCCCACCAGCGCGGTAACAATACGGTGACCGATGCCTGAACCTTTGACGGCGGGGTCGACCGCGACCGTGCGAATTTCGGCGAGGTCCTCCCAGAGCACATGGAGCGCGCCGCAGCCGACGACCTGGCCGCCGCGCTCGGCGACCCAGAACTCCTGGACGTCCTCGTACAGCGTGACCGTGGCCTTTTCCAGCAGCTTGCGGCCCGCGCCCGCGTAGATGTCGACCAGGCGCCTGATCGACCTGACGTCCGGCGTGCGGGCTCGCCGTACGACGATCTCGGTGTCCTGCATTGTGCGCTCGACGACCTGCTCCATGGCCCTTCAGCGTACCTAGCTCGTTTCGGCCCACCCTTAACTACCGTCACATGACGCACTGTAGCGAGGCGGGCACGCTATGCATCTCTGCACGACAAACCCGACAAACCTTCGCGAAACTCAGTAAAGGCTTTGCAATCCCCTGGTCGATCGGGCTTTTGCGTGATCTGCCCGTGATCCTTTGGATGCGCATCCTCTACTGGATTGGCAGTTCTGGTTGAGCACGAACCTTGCTTGCACTAGTGTCCACCGACGATGTCCCCCACGCGGCCAGGCGTGGAGACACGCCTAATCCCCCACAAGGGGAGCCGGGGACCCGCCGGCGGCCGCCCAGCCGTCAAGGGGTGAATCCGAGCTCGGGCTCGGTAGGGCTGCTCCGGCCCGAACCCGTCAGCTAACCCGGTCGGCGACTACGAGAGGAGCTGGTTGGTGAAGCGCAGGCGCATCCGCGAAGGGGAGTCGGCGGGCGAGCACGCCCGCCCCCACGAACCCGGTTCCCGCCGGAAGCGGTTCGCGATCCTGGGCGCCGCGATGGCCGTTCTGGTCCTCACCACGCCTCTCGGCTCGGCCATGGCCGACCCCAAGCCGTCGCTCAGGGAGCTCTCCAAGCAGGTCGAGAAGCTCCACAACGACATCGAGACGCTCACCGAGCAGTACAACGGGCAGCGCGAGAAGCTCAAGAGCGTCAAGAAGTCCGCGGACAACGCCAAGAAGATCCTGGCCACCAGCGAAGCCGATCTGGCAGCCAAGCGCGCCAGGGCCACCCTCCTGGCCGAGAGCACCTACATGTCCGGCGGTTTCACCGACGGCCTCGCCTTCGCCAACGCGACCGATCCCGGCGCCTTCCTCGACGCCGCCGCCACCTCCTTCGCCATCAACCAGCAGCAGGGCCAGGAGGTCAAGGAGCTCGCCGAGTCCATCGCCGCCGCGGAGAAGGCCAGGGCGACGGCCAAGACGCGCCTGGCGGAGGTCCAGAAGCTCGTCGACGACCTCGGCGGCAAGCGGGACAAGATCACCTCGATGGTGGCCAAGGTCGAGAGCAGCCTGTTCAGGCGGGCGATCGGTGAGGCGGGACGGCCCGGCACCCGCGCCACCAAGGTCAACCTGCCGATCATCGGCAGCGGCAAGGCGGCGGAGGCCGCACGCTGGGCGCTGACGCAGCAGCTCAAGCCGTACGTGTGGGGGGCCGAAGGTCCCGGCTCCTACGACTGCTCGGGGCTGGTCATGGCCGCCTACCAGCGCGTCGGCATCAGCCTGCCGCACTACACCGGCGACCAGTGGACCGCGGGCACGCACATCACGCGCGAGGAGCTGCGCCCGGGTGACCTGGTCTTCTTCTACAGCGACCTGCACCACGTGGGCATCTACATCGGCGGCGGGATGATGGTGCACGCGCCCCAGACCGGCGACGTCGTCCGGATCGCCACGATCGGCAACAGGCCCTTCGCGGGAGCCGTCCGCATCGCCGACTAGCCGGGAGCCGCTCGCGCCGGAACCGGATGGAGGCCGTACGCGAGACGCAACCGCGCCGGCTAGATGAGTCTTCGGCGCGCCGCCCAGGCCACCGCCTCGATCGCCGTGGCGACGCCGATCCTGTCGCAGATGACCCGCAGGCGGCGGCGGACCGTGCGACCGCTGATCTCCAGCGTCCTGCCCACGCGGTCGACCGTGACGCCCTTGGCCAACTCCGCCAGGAGTTCCAGGTCGTCCTGGCTCAGCACGACTCCGTCGTCGGTGAGCACATCCATCGGGAGCCCTCCCCCCAACAGCACAACTCGGCGACGTCTCGGCCCGAGCAAGCTGCTCGTCTCGCAGACGGTAAACGCATACGGGAAAGGTCGTCAAGGTCGATTCGTGCGGCGCTTGACGGCGGCTATTGACTTGATCGTTTCTATATGAAGAACTCGCATGGCGTGTGGTGCGTAGAACGGTCCACAACCGCCTAACAGGAAACTGTCCTTATCCGGAATTTCGCCCCGATTGTTCGCCGTCCCGTTGGGCGTCATAGTGTTCGCGGGCGAGCTCGACATCCTCGATGTGGCTCTCGGCCCATTCCTTGATCGCCGCCATGAGTGGCAGCAGGCTCGTTCCGAGTGGCGTCAGCCGATAATCGACCCGCACCGGCACCGAGGCGGTCACCGTTCTGGAGGCCAGGCCGTCCCTTTCCAGTCCGCGAAGCGTCTGGGTCAGCATCTTCTGACTCACACCCGCCACCGTCCTGGCGAGATCGCTGTAACGCAGCGGCCCATTGGCGAGAGCCGTGAGCACCAGACTGACCCATTTGTCACTAAGCGCGTCGAGCAGCTTCCTTGAAGGGCACTGCGCGATATAGGCGTCATAAGCCTGCTTGGCCTCGGCGCGGCGCTCGGCCGCCGTCATGGTCGCCAACGGGGCTCCTTCGGGTGGGTTACGCACTTCCAGGTGCCTTCTTACCAGAAGAGAGCAGCTCTCCCTAGGGTCGGCGGCATGACGACAATGCGTGCGCTCATCGGCGGTTCAGGCTCGCCCGAGCTCATCGAGGCTCCGATCCCTCAGGCGGGCAGCGGCCAGGTGCGAATCAAGGTGGCGGCGGCGGGGGTGAACCTGTTCGACCTCGCGGTCGCGGCGGGAACCCTCGTCGACTACGGCGTCGCCCGCAGGCTCGCCTCCTACGGGCTCGGCTTCGACGCGGCAGGCGTGATCGACCAGGTCGGCGAGGACGTGGCCTTCACGCCCGGCCAGGAGGTGATCGCCCTCGTCGGCCGGCTGGAGCTGCCGACCAAGGCGCAGGCGGAGTACGTGGTGGTCGACGCCCACGCGGTCGCGCCCGCGCCGCAGGGGATCTCCGCCGTCGAGGCGGCCACGCTGCCGCTCAACACGCTGACCGCGTGGCAGGCGCTCGACAGGGCGCGGCTGGACCAGGGCAGGACCGTGCTCGTCACCGGCGCCGCCGGCGCGGTCGGCGGGTTCGCGGTGGAGCTCGCGACCGCCCGCGGCCTGCGGGTGGTGGGCGCGGCCGGGAGGGACGACGAGGAACTGGTGCGGGGCTTCGGTGCGGAATGGTTCGTCCCGCGCGAGGAGGACCTCGGGGAGGGCGTCAGGCGGCGGGTGCCCCACGGGGTGGACGCCGTGATCGACGCCGCGGTGACCGGCCTCGCGGGGCTGAACGCTCTACGCGACGGCGGCACCTTCATCACGCTGACGGCCGGCGTGGCACCCGTCGCGCTGCGCGGGACCGACGTGGCGACCGTGTTCTTCAGGGAGGAGCCGCGCCAGCTCGCCGAGATCGCCCGGCTCGCCGGGCTCGGCAGGCTCACCGCCAGGGTCGCCGGCACCTACCCGCTGGAGAAGGCCGCCGACGCGCACGCCCGCCTGGCCGCGGGAGGCCTGCGCGGCCGCCTGGTCCTCACACCTTGACGCGTCACGACGCGTGTCCGGTACGGCGAGAGCCGCTCGCCTGCCGTACCCGGTCCCTCGCGGGAAGCCCGTGCGGGACCGGGGCAGAGGCAGGGTCAGTGGGAGGGCTTGACCAGCGGGAACAGGATCGTCTCCCTGATGTTCTTGCCGGTGAAGGCCATGATCATCCGGTCGATGCCCGCGCCCATGCCACCCGTCGGCGGCATCGCGTACTCCAGCGCCTGGAGGAAGTCCTCGTCGAGCTGCATCGCCTCGAGGTCGCCCCCGGCGGCCAGCACCGACTGCTCGGTGAGCCGGCGGCGCTGCTCGATCGGGTCGACCAGCTCGGAGTAGGCCGTGCCGAGCTCGGTGCCGAATCCGATCAGGTCCCACTTCTCGGTGAGCAGCGGATCGTCGCGGTGCTGCCTGGTGAGCGGCGAGGTCTCCAGCGGGTAGTCCATGACGAACGTCGGCTGGATCAGCGTGTGCTCGACGAGCTCCTCGAAGAGCTCCTGGACGAGCTTGCCCTGGCCCCACTTCGGGTCCCAGTGGATGTCGCGCTTGTCGGCGTACTTCCTGACCTGGTCGAGCGGGGTCTCGGTGGTGATCTCCTCACCGAGCGCCGCGGAGACCGACCCGTACAGCGTGATGCGCGGCCACTGCGCCAGACCCAGGTCGATCTCGACGCCGTCGTGGACGACCACGGTGGTGTCCAGAGCGGCGACGACCGCCTTCTGGTACATCCGCTGCGTGAGGTCGGCCATGTCGTTGTAGTCGAGATAGGTGCCGTAGGCCTCGAGCATCGTGAACTCGGGGTTGTGCGTGGAGTCCGCGCCCTCGTTGCGGAAGTTGCGATTGATCTCGAAGACCTTCTCGATGCCGCCGACCACGAGCCGCTTCAGGTAGAGCTCGATCGCGATGCGGAGGTAGAGCTCCATGTCATAGGCGTTGATGTGCGTCTTGAAGGGACGCGCCGCCGCGCCGCCGTGGATCGGCTGCAGCATCGGCGTCTCGACCTCGAGGTAGCCCTCCTCGTGCCAGAAGTCGCGCACCGCGCGGACCGTGGCGCTGCGGACGTGGGCCATCCTGCGCGCCTCGTCGTTGACGATGAGGTCGACGTAGCGCTGCCGTACCCGGGCCTCGGGGTCGGTGAGGCCGACGTGCTTCTCCGGCAGCGGGCGCAGGCACTTGGAGGTGATCTGCCAGCTGTCGGCCAGGATGGACAGCTCCCCGCGGCGGGAGGTGATGACCTCGCCCTCGATGCCCACGTGGTCGCCGAGGTCGACGTCACGCTTCCATGCGGCCATCGACTCCTCCCCGACCTTGTCGAGGGAGATCATGACCTGCAGGTCGCCGCTGCCGTCACGCAGGGTGGCGAAGCAGAGCTTCCCGCCGATGCGGTTGAGCATGACGCGCCCCGCGACGCCGACCTTGTCGCCGGTCGCGGTGTCAGGGTCGAGGCCCTGGTATTTCTCCCTGATCTCGGCGTTGGTCGCCGTACGGGGAAAGGTCACCGGATAAGGGTCGACGCCCTCGGCGCGAAGGCGGTCGAGCTTCTCCCTCCGGATGCGCATCTGCTCGGGAAGTTCGTCGCTCACAACACCAAAGGGTACCGATATGGCGCAATGCAAGAGTTCGTCAGCTCTTTGCAAAGGGAGTGCAAGCAGAGGGGCTTAGAACTGACGCATAGAGCCCAGGGGGGATCCGGCAGGGAGCCGGAACCGTGGGGCTCAAGGAGAGATCATGATGAAGAAGCTCGCGACAGGCTTCCTCGCAGTGGCCGCCACCGGCGCACTCGCTCTGTCGCTCCCCGCCACCGCCAACGCCTCCACTTCCTCCTCCACCACCTCCGCCTCGGACTACGACGACTACTGGGGCCCCTACTACTCCAAGTACGGCCTCGCCAGGGCGAACGGCTGGATCGGCGTCGAGGGCGACTACGAGGACGGCAACTCGGTTCACGTCAAGGGCCGGCTGTACGACCTGGACAACAGGAAGTACAGCGAGGGCGGCAAGTGCGCCTACGTGAAGTTCCAGGCGGCCGACGACGAGTACGACTGGTACCAGGTCTACTCCCGCTACTACTGCGGCTACCCCGGCTACAAGACCTTCTCCTTCCACGAGGACGACGTCTACGCGGTCCGCGTCAAGGTCTGCCAGTACGACCCCTACACCCACAAGGTCAGCAAGTGCGGCAAGTGGTGGGACATCTACGACGCCGAGGAAGTGTGATCGTCACTGCGCCGAAGGGCCCCTTCCCGCGGGGGCCCTTCGTCATGTCGTGTTGCGGTTGTAGATGAGCCTGAGCCCGATGAGCGTCAGCCACGGCTCGTGCACGTCGATCGAGCGCGACTCCCTGACCACGAGCGAGGCGTGGCCGCCGGTCGCCACCACCGTGACGTCGTCGGGGTCGTCGGCGAGCTCGGCCGCCATCCGCTCGACGATGCCGTCGACCTGGCCGGCGAAGCCGTAGATGATGCCGGACTGCAGCGCCTCGACGGTGTTCTTCGCGATGACGGACCGCGGCCTGATCAACTCGACCTTGTGCAGCTGCGCTCCCGCGGCCGCCAGTGCGTCCACGGAGATCTCGATGCCGGGCGCGGTGACCGCGCCGACGTACTCGCCCTTGGCCGACACCGCGTCGAAGGAGGTCGCGGTGCCGAAGTCGACGATGATGCAGGGCCCGCCGTACTGGTCGATGGCGGCCAGGGAGTTGACGATCCTGTCGCTGCCGACCTCCTTGGGGTTGTCCATCCTGACCGGCACGCCGGTGCGGATGCCCGGCTCCACGATGACCGCGGTGACGTCGCCGTAGTAGCGGCGGCACATCTCGCGCATCTCGTTGAGGACAGAGGGGACCGTCGAGCAGATCGCGATGCCGCTCACGTCCGCGCCCTTCAGCAGGGGCGACTGGGCCAGCAGCCCCTGCACGACGACCGCGATCTCGTCGGCGGTACGGCGGGCATCGGTGGCGATCCGCCAGTGTTCGATGACCTCCTCGCCCTCGAAGAGGCCGAGAACCGTGTGCGTGTTGCCGACGTCGATCGCTAGCAGCATTTAGTTCCCCCGTAGATCCAGGGCTATGTCAAGCGCAGGTGCCGAGTGCGTGAGCGCTCCCACAGCAACGTAGTCCACGCCAGTTTCGGCTACATCACGGGCCGATTCCAAGGTCAGCCCTCCGCTCGACTCGAGTCGCGCCCTCCCGTCGACGAGTTTCACGGCCCGGGCCAGCTCCTCCACCGTGAAGTTGTCCAGAAGGATCTCTTCGGCGCCTTCGGCGAGGAGGGGCGCGATCTGGTCGATCCTGTCCACCTCCACCTCGATCGGGAGGTCCGGATACAGATCTCTCACCTTGCGGAAAGCCTCGGCGACGCCTCCCGCGGCGACCACGTGGTTGTCCTTGATGAGGGCGGCGTCCGAGAGCGACATGCGGTGGTTGACCCCGCCGCCCGCCCTGACCGCGTACTTCTCCAGCGCCCTCAGCCCCGGCAGCGTCTTGCGGCTGTCGCGCACCCTGGTGCCCGTCCCCTCGACCGCGGCGACCCAGCGGGCGGTGAGCGTCGCGACGCCGGACAGGTGGGTGAGCAGGTTCAGCGCGGTGCGCTCGGCGGTGAGCAGGTGGCGCGTCTCGCCCTGGACGGTCATGAGCACGTCGCCGCGGCGCACCCGCTCGCCGTCCTTGACGGTGCGCTCGACGGAGGTGACGCCGAGCCTGCGGAAGACCATCTCGGCGACGGCGAGGCCCGCGACCACGCCGTCGGCCCTCGCGACGACGTCTGCGGTCGCGAGCTGGCCCGGCGGGATCGTGGCCAGGGAGGTGACGTCGCCCGCCTCCTGGAGGTCCTCGGCGAGCGCGCGCGAGACGACCTCGTCGACGATGGCGGCGTCGAGGCCCGCGGACTCCAGTTCGTCCGCCAGGCGCGGCCCCGTCCCGTGCGGGGTGTAGGTCATGGTCAGTCCTTCCGGTGTCAGCGTGATGTCCAGGTGTCCGAGCCAGTTCTCGTCGTCGCGGTCGGGGAAGTCCTCCCGCCAGTGCGAGCCCCTCGTCTCCAGGCGGGCGTGGGCGGCGGCCACGAGGACCGAGGCCACGGTGAGCAGGTTCGTGCTCTCCCACGACTCCACGCATGGCTGGACGGCCACCGGGGTCCATCTGGCGTCCCGCAGCGCGGTCCCCGTCCTGACCACCGAGGACCTGCTGCGCAGCACGCCCGCGCCGCTGCTCATGTGGGCCTGGACGCGCGTGCGGGCCCGGGGGTCGACGAGGCCCTCCTCGGCGGTGGACACCACGGGCTCGCCGGGGGCCGGCCGTACCTGGTGGATGTCCTCGGCGATCCGCTCGGCGAAGACGAGCCCCTCAAGCAGCGAGTTGGAGGCCAGCCTGTTCGCGCCGTGCACGCCCGTGCAGGCGACCTCGCCGCAGGCGTAGAGGCCCTCGATCGAGGTGCGCCCCCGCAGGTCCGTCCTGACGCCGCCGCTGGCGTAGTGGGCGGCGGGCATGACGGGGATCGGCTCGGTGGTCGGGTCGATCCCGTGGTCGAGGCAGATCGCGTAGATCGTCGGGAAGCGGTTCTTCCACTTGTCGAGGCCGAAGTGGCGGCCGTCGAGGTAGACCTGCCCGGGCTCGCTCGTGATCGCCTTGGCCACGACGTCCCGCGGCGCGAGCTCGTCGGTGAACCTTTCGCCCCGGGCATTGACGAGGTGGGCGCCCTCGCCGCGCACGGCCTCGGAGATCAGCGGCTGCTGGCCCGTCGACTCCTCCCCCAGCCACAGCACGGTGGGGTGGAACTGGACGAACTCCAGGTCCCTGACGACGGCCCCCGCGCGCAGCGCGAGCGCCACGCCGTCGCCCGTGGAGACGACGGGGTTGGTGGTGGAGGCATAGACCTGGCCCATGCCGCCGGTGGCCAGCACCACGGCCCTGGCCCGCGCCTCGCCCACGCCGTCGCGCGCGCCTTCGCCCATCACGTGCAGCGTCACGCCCCTGGCCCGGCCCTCGGCGTCCTTGACCAGGTCGAGCACGAGCGCGTGCTCGATCACCTCGATCGTGGCGTGCGCGAGCACCGCCTCGATGAGCGTCCGCTGCACCTCGGCGCCTGTCGCGTCGCCGCCCGCGTGCACGATGCGGTTGCGGTGGTGGCCGCCCTCGCGGGTGAGTTGCAGCTCGCCCCGCTCGTCGGTGTCGAACCTGGCGCCCCTCGCGATCAGGTTCCGCAGCGCGCCGGGCCCCTCGGTCACCAGCGTCCTGACGGCCTGCTCGTCGCACAGCCCGACCCCCGCGACCAGCGTGTCGTCCAGGTGCTCGGTGGGCGAGTCCGCGGGGTCGAGCACGGCGGCGATGCCGCCCTGCGCCCACCTCGTGGAGCCGGACGACAGCACGTCCTTGGTGACGACCAGGATCTTCGCGGCGGGTTCGAGCTCGGCGTAGCGCAGAGCCACGGTCAGCCCTGCGACACCCGAGCCCACCACGACGACGTCGGCCTCGACCGTCCACCCGGGGGCGGGCGCGGTGAGCTTCATGGGGATCGCCGGTGCACTCATGGGGGACCTCCTCAGATTTCGTCAATATGACGATAACGCCCGGCGGCCCGTGCTCCCTTCCCGCCCCCCATGTTTCATCAGTGGACCACGTCGCCCCGCATGGCTCCTTCTACGGCCGCCGCCAGGTCGGAGCCCAGTTCGACGATGCGGTTGTCGCGGTCGACGTGGACCACCCGAGGCGTGAAGGAGCGCGCCTCGGCGTCGTCGAGCTGGCCGTACGCGATGATGATCACCAGGTCGCCTGGAGAGATCAGCCGGGCGGCGGCGCCGTTGACGCCGATGATCCCCGACCCTCGCGGACCGGTGATCGCGTAGGTCACCAGGCGGGCGCCGTTGTCGATGTCGACGACGTGGACCTGTTCGCCCTCCAGCAGGCCGGCCGCCTCCATCAGGTCCTCGTCGATGGTGAGGGAGCCCACGTAGTGCAGGTCGGCCTGGGTGACCGTGGCTCGATGGATCTTGGACGACATCATGGTCCTTAACACAAGCGCCTCCTCAGAACGTCACAAGGACGTTGTCGATCAAGCGGGTGGTGCCGACTCTAGCCGCCACCGCCAGGACCGCCTGGCCGCTGAAGGAGTCGGGAACCTCCGCGAACGTCGCGGGGTCGACGAGGACGAGGTAGTCGACCGCGAGCCCCGACGCGGCCAGTTCCGCGGTGGCGGCGGCGCGCACGGAGGCGGGCGCGCTCTCGGCTGCTCCCGCGAGCAGGGCGCGGGACAGGGCGAGGGCGGTCCGCCTGTCGTCGGTGGTGAGGTACCGGTTACGGCTGGACAGGGCGAGCCCGTCGGGCTCGCGCACGGTGGGCGCGCCGACGATCTCCACGGGCAGGTCGAGGTCGGCGACCATGCGCCTGATAAGCGCGAGCTGCTGGGCGTCCTTCTGGCCGAAGACGGCCACGTCGGGCCGGACCAGGTTGAACAGCTTGAGCACGACGGTGAGCACGCCGTCGAAGTGCCCGGGGCGGACCGCGCCCTCGACGATCGCGCCCATCTCGCCCGCCGAGACGCCTACCTGCCGGTCGGGGCGGTACATGTCGTCGGCCGAGGGGGCGAAGACCACGTCCACCCCCTCTTCCGCGCAGACGTCGAGGTCGGTGTCGAAGGTGCGGGGGTAGCGGGAGAAGTCCTCGCCGGGGCCGAACTGCAGCGGGTTGACGAAGACGCTGACCACGACCTGCTCGGCCAGTGCGCGGGCCTGCCGCATCAGCGAGCGGTGCCCCTCGTGCAGGGCGCCCATGGTGGGGACGAGCGCCACGCTCCCCGAGGAGCGGGCTTTCTCGAGGTCGGCGCGGTCGTGCGCGACGATCAGTTCCATCGATTCCTCCTAGACTGATCAGGTCCAGGCGGAACGTCCCGGCCCGATCAGGTCCAAATGTTCCCCCCGAGCGCGTCGAGCAGTCGCTCGGCCGCCTCGGGCTTCAGCAACCCGGCGGCGAGCGCCCGGTCCGCCGTGAGCCTAGCGAGTGCCACGTATGCGTCGGCCGCTTCGGGTGCCGCCAGGATGAGCGCGTCGACGTGTTTGCGCACGGTGCCGGCGTCACCGCGCACCACGGGCCCCGTCAGCCCCGAGATGCCGAGCCTCAGGACGTTGTCCAGCGCGGCCCCGAGCAGCGGTCCCAGCATCCTGCCGGGGTGCTCGACGCCGATCCTTTGCAGGAGCTCGGACGACTCGGCGATCAGCGTCACCATGTGGTTGGCCGCCCCCGCGATGGCCGCGTGGTAGAGGGCACGGTCGGTGTCGGCGATCCAGACCGGCTCGCCGCCCATCTCGATGACCAGCGCCTCGGCGATCGGGCGCAGCGGGTCGGGCGAGGTGACGCCAAAGGAGATGCCGGTGATCCTGTTGAGGTCGTCGTCCCTGCCGGTGAAGGTCATCACGGGATGCAGGGCCAGCGGCAGCGCGCCTTCCTGCGTGGCGGGATCGAGTACGGCCAGCCCGTACGCGCCGCTGGTGTGGACGAGCAGCTTGCCGCGAAGGTCGGCGCCGGTGGCCGCGAGACCCGCGACCAGCTCGGGCAGCGCGTCGTCGGGGACGGTGAGCAGGATCAGCTCGGCCCTGGCGACGACCTCTTCCGGGCTGAACGTGCGCACGCCGAGCCGCTCGGCCGCCCAGCGCTGCGAGGTGTCGGAGACGCCGCCGGCGGCCACGATCCTGTGGCCTGCCTGGGCCAGCGCGGCGCCGAGCACCGAGCCCACCTTGCCCGCGCCCAGTACGCCGACGGCCAGCCGGCCCGGGCGATCACCTGCGTCCATGACGTCGCGCTCCCCTGTCATCCGACACTGCTGACCAGGGTATCCGGCGCTCTACAGCAGCCACGGTCATGGCTCTTTTGCCGCATGTTGGGCTGAGTCAAAGCCTGACAAGGGCATACATATGGGACACCCCCGCCAGAGGGCGGGCGCCGAGCCATGGTGACTCGGCGCCCGTTCCCGCACCAGAGGGCCGACCCACCGCCGACGGGCCGGCCCCTGGTGTGAAAGCGCGGGTGTGAAAGCGCGCCCGCCCTGCTTCGTCGCAGGACGGGCGCGCGGTCTTCAGGTCACCACCGGTTGACGACCGAGGCACCGCCCTTGCAGCCGGCGACAGCCACGCCGAAGAGGGCCACGGCGTTGCCGCACACGTTCACCGGGATCGAGATCGGCGCGATGATCTGGTTGCCCGACAGCACGCCGTTGTCACCGCTGGTGACGTTGTCCGCGTGGGCGGCGGGCGCGCCGAACGCCATCATGGCCAGCACGCCGGCGGCGACGACAGTCTTCTTGAGCATGGGGGTGTCCTCTCATTGCGCGGCGCGCGGCCGCGGTACCGATGCCTGCATCGACGATCGGCCGGGCCCACTGGGGGTAAGGTCGGGGCGACCGTCCGATGACACCGGGTAACCGTAGCGCAAAGCAGCGACAGGGAGTAGTCATTACATCACTGGGCGTGTCATCGGGTGACCATGAGATAGTCCGTGACATGTGGCTCACCTGGCGAGCGGCGATGGAGCGGGCACTTTACGGGGAGAGCGGCTTCTACCTGCGCGAACGCCCCTCAGGGCACTTCCGCACCTCGGTCGGCGCCTCGTCCGTCTTCGCGGGGGCCGTGCTGACGCTGCTGCGGCGCCTCGACACCGATCTCGGCCGGCCCGACCGGCTGGACCTGGTCGACATCGGCGCCGGCGACGGAGCGTTGTCCGCCGCCGTGCTCGCGGCCGCTCCGCCGTCGCTGCGCGACCGGTTGAGCGTCACGGCCGTCGACCTGTCCTCCCGCCCCGCCGGGCTGCCCGACGAGATCGCGTGGAGCCACGCGATCCCGCAGGGGATCACCGGCATGGCGATCGCCAACGAATGGCTGGACAACATCCCCTTCGACGTGGTGGAGCAGACCGCCGAGGGCCCTCGGGTGGTGCTCGTCCACATCGAGACGGGCGAGGAGCGGCTCGGCCCGCCGCCCTGCGAGGACGACCTGCTCTGGCTGGAACGCTGGTGGCCGCTGCGCCGCGTGGGCCAGCGGGCCGAGGTCGGCAGGTCGCGGTGCGCGGCGTGGGCGGCCGTGATCGGACGGCTGGCCGGCGGTCAGGCGATCGCCGTCGATTATGCACACCCTGTGGATAACCGACCGCCCCGCGGCACGCTCACCGGATACAGGGACGGTGCGGTCGTCGCGCCGATACCCGACGGGACCTGCGACATCACCGCTCACGTCGCGCTCGACGCGTGCGCGGACGCGGGCCGGCGAGCCGGCGCGATATCCACAACCTTGTCCACACAGCGCGACATTCTGCGCACTCTCGGAGTGACCGGCGTCCGCCCCCCGCTCGACCTCGCGCGGACCGATCCGCCCGGATACCTGCGGGCGCTGGCCCGCGCCTCGCGGGAGGCCGAACTGATCGACCCGGCAGGCTGGGGCGCCTTTGGGTGGCTTAGCCAGATACGTTAACCATGTGGAGATCGAACAGACCCCGCTTCCAGGCATCGGACTCAAACACGAGTTCGGTACCCAGTCAGGCCGCCGCGTCGCCGTCGTCTCACACCGTTCGGGGCGGCGTGACCTCATCATCTACGACCGGGGCGATCCCGACCGGGCGTGCGAGGCCATACAGCTCAACGACGAGGAAGCCGACGCGCTGGTCGAGCTGCTCGGCGCGCCGCGCATCGTCCAGCGGCTCAACGCGCTGCACCGGGAGATCGAAGGGCTGGTCAGCCTTCAGGTAACGGTCCTTCCCGGCTCGCCGTACGACGGCAGGACGCTGGGCGAGGCGCGCATCCGCACCCGCACCGGCGCCTCCGTGGTCGCCGTGGTGCGCGGGTCCCAGGTCCACGCGAGCCCCACGCCCGACTTCAGGTTCGCGGCCGCGGACGTCGTGGTCGTCGTCGGCGACGCCGAGAACACCGCCGCCGCCGCCGACATCCTCGCGGACGGCTGATGCGAAGTCTGCTCGTCAGCTCGTCAGAGGCCATCTGATGGGAGTTCTCGCAGGAGAAGTCCACAACACGGCCATAGTCTTCCTCGAACTCGGCGGCATCATCCTCGGCCTCGGCGTGCTCGGCGCGCTGGCGTTGAGGGTGGGGATCTCCGCCATCCCCCTCTACCTGATCGCCGGCCTCGCCTTCGGACAGGGCGGCATCCTCCCTCTCGCGACCAGCGAGGAGTTCATCGCCATCGGCGCCGAGATCGGCGTCGTGCTGCTCCTGCTGACGCTCGGCCTGGAGTACAACGCGGGCGAACTCGTCTCCAGCCTGCGCGGCAACGCCCGGGCGGGCCTGGTCGACATCGTCCTCAACGCCACCCCTGGCGCGGTCGCGGCGCTGCTGCTCGGCTGGGGTCCCGTGGCGGCCGTCGCGATGGCCGGCGTCACCTACGCCACGTCTTCGGGCATCACCGCGAAAGTGCTGTCGGACCTCGGATGGATCGGCAACCGCGAAACACCCGTCGTGCTGTCGCTGCTGGTCTTCGAGGATCTGGCGATGGCCGTCTACCTGCCGCTGCTCACCGCGATGCTGGCCGGCGTCTCCCTGGTGACAGGAGCGATCTCGCTGAGCATCGCCCTCGGTACGGTCACCGTCGTCCTGGTGATCGCGCTGCGCTTCGGCAGGTTCATCGAGGCGTTCGTCTCCAGCCCCAACAACGAGGTGCTGCTGCTCAAGGTGCTCGGCCTGGCCCTGCTGGTGGCGGGTTTGGCCCAGGAGCTGCAGGTGTCGGCGGCCGTCGGCGCCTTCCTCGTCGGCATCGCGCTGTCGGGCGAGCTCGCGCACGAGGCGAGAGCGCTGCTGATGCCGCTGCGCGACCTGTTCGCCGCGGTGTTCTTCGTCTTCTTCGGTCTGCAGACCGACCCGACGAAGATCCCGCCCGTGGCGCTGCTCGCGCTCCTGCTCGCCTTCGTCAGCATCGTCACCAAGCTGCTGACCGGCGCCTACGCCGCCCGCAGGGCGGGCATCGCCAAGGCGGGCCGGATGCGCGCGGGCATCGCGCTGGTCCCGCGCGGCGAGTTCAACATCGTCATCGCGGGACTGGCGGTGGCGGCGGGAGCCCATCCCGATCTCGGCCCCCTCGCCGCCACCTACGTGCTGATCCTGGCGGCCTTCGGCCCCCTGGCGGCCAAGCTGGTCGAACCGCTTCTCACCCGGCCTCCTGCGTCGGCCCCGTGAGAAGACCCGCTGTGCCCGCCGGCTCGCTCGCTTCGCTCAGTCGCAGGAGACCTCCAGCGACCGGAGCCCGCGAATGATGTAGCCGGGGTTCCAGACGGGCTCGCTCGTCAGCTCCATCGCCGGCGCCCTCCTCAGAAGGGCGCCGAAGGACTCCACCAGCTCGATCCTGGCCAGCGGCGCGCCCAGGCAGAAGTGGATGCCGGCGCCGAACGAGATGTGCGGGTTGTCCGCCCGGCCGACGTCGAGCGTGTCGGGCTCGTCGAAGACCTCGGGGTCGCGGTTGGCCGAGCCGAACAGCAGGGCCACCTCCACGCCCTTCGGGATGGCCACGCCGCCGACCTCGATGTCCTCCAGCACCCAGCGCTCGAACATCTGCAGCGGGGTGTCGTAGCGCATCAGCTCCTCGATCGCCGTGGGAAGCAGCGAGAGGTCCTCGCGCAGCCGTACCAGCTCGGAGGGGTTGCGGAACAGCGACCACCAGCCGTTGCCGGTCACGTTCACGGTCGCCTCGTGGCCCGCGTTGAGCAGCAGCACGCAGGTGCCGACCAGCTCGTCCTCGGTCAGCTCCTCGATCTGCGCGAGGGCGCTGATCAGGTCCTCGCCGGGAGCGGCCTTGCGGGCGCGGGCGAGGTCCTTCAGGTAGTCGGAGAACTCCGACGCGGCCCTGACCGCGGTGTGCTGCGCCTCCTGCGAGGGGTTCAGCTCGTACATGCCGCAGATGTCGGCCGACCACGGGCGCAGCAGGTGCCTGTCGGCGTCCGGGACGCCGAGCATCTCGGCGATGACGGTGACCGGCAGCGGCTCGGCGACCTCGGCGATCAGGTCGCCGCCGCCCTTCTCCACGAAATCGTCGACCAGGCGCTCGACGATCACGCGGACCCTGGGCCGCATCGACTCGACCATCCTCGGCGTGAGCGCCTTGGAGACCAGCCGGCGCAGGCGGGTGTGCACCGGCGGCTCGACGTCGAGCATGCCGGCGTTGACCACCCGCCAGAACGGCTCCTGGAACTCCGGCTCCGGCTCGCGCCCGAACTCCTCGTGCGTGGCGAGGTGCAGGTAGGACCTGCCCAGACGGCGATCCCTGAGCAGCGCGTTGACGTCCGCGTGCCTGGCGATCAGCCACTGTCCCGTGGGCTCGAAGAAGCTGACCGGCGCGTCGCGCCGCAGCTCGTCGTAGACCGCGTAGGGCGAAGCTACAAAATCCGGATTCCAAGGATCAAAGCGCACTACTGCATATTAGATTCGGCCTTCGCGTGCCTGCTCCTCATCCTGATGTTGAGCAGCTCGACGATCACCGAGAACGCCATCGCGAAGTAGATGTAGCCCTTCGGGATGTGCTGGTCGAAGCCCTCGGCCAGGAGCACCACCCCGATCAGCACCAGGAAAGACAGCGCCAGCATCTTGATGCTCGGGTGCCTGTCCACGAACCTGCTGATCGGCCCCGACGCGAACAGCATCACCAGCACCGCGACGATGACGGCCGCGACCATCACGCCCAGCTCGTCCACCATGCCCACCGCGGTGATGACCGAGTCGAGCGAGAACACGATGTCGAGCACCATGATCTGGAGGATGACCGACGTGAAGGAGGTCACCTTGCGGTCCTTGCCGTCCTTGTCCTTCAGCTCCATGCTCTCGCCGATCTCCAGCACGCTCTTGGCCAGCAGGAACAGGCCACCGAGGATGAGGATCAGATCGCGGCCCGAGATCCCGTGCCCGAAGACCTCGAAGAGCGGCTCCGTCAGCTTCACCACCCAGGAGAGCCCGAGGAGCAGCAGCAGACGCGAGACGAGGGCGGCGGCGAGTCCGAGGACCCTGGCCCTGTCGCGCTGCTCGGGCGGAAGCTTCCCCGCCAGGATCGAGATGAAGATGATGTTGTCTATTCCCAGGACGATCTCCAGGGCGACCAGGGTGAAGAACCCGATCCAGATCTGTGGGTCTGCCACCCAGTCCATCATCATGTGCCTCCTTGGTTCGCTGTCCCCAACCCCAACGACCCGATCGCCCCAGAAGTTCGCGGCTTGCGAAGTGGCACCCCGTGTCGGTTATAGTTCGGGCGTAGGTCATGAGTGCCAGCGCTTAGCCCCGGCTTGCTGGCCGGCAACCCTCGCGTCCGCGGCGGGGTGCCCCGGGTGAAGACCTGGTCCGCCACGAGGTGTGGCGGGCAAGCGCGGGCTCCGATGCGCCACGGCCGGGGGTCCGATGACCCCAGAAGGGCTGTGCCGTGTCCGTTGCGACGATCTTCAACCCCGTTCAGGTCAAGGTGCTGGGCGAGGACCTCGAGGTGCCGGTCAAGGGTGGCCGCCTGGTCTCCTACGCCAACCTCGACTACGCCGCCAGCGCGCCCTGTCTGGAGCCGGTCAGCGCCGCCGTCACCGCCGCGCTCCCGGCCTACTCAAGCGTCCACCGCGGCGCGGGCTACGCCTCGCAGCTGACCACCGCCCGCTACGAGCAGGCGCGCCACACCGTCCGCGCCTTCGTCGGCGCCCGCACCGACGACGCGGTCATCTTCACCCGCAACACGACCGACGCCACCAACCTGCTGGCCCGGTGCCTTCCCGAGGGCACCACGACCGTCGTCTTCGACACCGAGCACCACGCGTCCCTGCTCCCGTGGCAGCGCGTCGTGCGCCTCGCTCCCCCCGCCTTCCCCGGCGAGGCCGTACGGCAGGCCGACGAGGCGCTCGCCGCCATCGAGGGCCCCAAGCTGCTCGTCGTCACCGCCGCCTCCAACGTGACGGGCGAGCTGTGGCCGATCGCCGCCCTCGCGCACATCGCCCACAGGCACGGCGCCCGCGTCCTCGTAGACGCCGCCCAGCTCGTCCCGCACCGCAAGCTCAACCTGACGGCGCTCGACCTGGACTACGTCGCCTTCTCCGGCCACAAGCTCTACGCGCCCTTCGGCGCGGGAGTGCTGGTCGGGCGGCGTGACTGGCTGTCGGACGGCGAGCCGTACCTCAAGGGAGGCGGGGCGGTGAGGTCGGTGGGCGCCCTCGACGACGGGGCCACCGAGTGGCACGAGGACGCCGAGCCCAGGCACGAGGCGGGCACCCCGAACGTGCTGGGAGCGATCGCGCTGGCCGCCGCGTGCGACGCGCTCACCGCGACGGGGTGGACGCCGCTGGTCCGCGAGGAGGAGCGGCTGATCGCCAGGCTGCGCGAGGGACTGGGCGCCATCGAGGGGGTGCGCGAGCTGTCGCTCTGGGGGCCCGACCACCCGCGGGTCGGCATCGTGTCGTTCGTCGTCGACGGGTACACCGCCAGGCAGGTCGCCGAGGCGCTGTCCACCGAGTACGGCATCGGCGTGCGGGACGGGAAGTTCTGCGCGCACCCGTTCCTGCGCCACCTGCTCGACATAGCGGACGGCGGTTGCGAGGACGACGCCGCGTCGGCCGTCAGGGCCTCGATCGGGATCGGCACGACCGAGGAGCACGTCGACCGGCTGATCGGCGCGCTGCAGGATCTGGTCGCCCGCCGCTAGGGGCGGGTGGGCGGCGCGTCGGGCGGCAGGTCGTCGTCCCTCCGGGGCTCGTCGAAGATGTCCATGGGGGGACGTCCGTCCGCCCGCTCGCGCTCCTGCTGGTCGGTATCCCGCTGCTCGGCCCGCTTCCTGGTGTAGCGCATGAACAGCCCGTCGATGCCGAAGTGTCCCCCGCCGACCGCCATCAGCAGGACGCAGCCCGCCGCCAGCGCGCCGACCAGCTCCCAGCCGCCGCTCGTCACGAAGACGCCCTTGCTGCCGTGCACGAACACGAACGCGCCCACCATGTCGACGGCCAGCGCGAGCGCCGCCAGGCGCACCAGCAGGCCCAGGATCAGGCAGACACCACCCAGCAGCTCGGCCGCGGCGGCGAAGGTCGCCGACAGCCCCGGCATCGGGATCCCCATCTGGGTGAACATCTGCGTGACCGCGCCGAGCCCACCCTGGAACTTCTGCCAGCCGTGGGCGACGAAGATCACGCCGATCACCACCCGGCCCACCAGCACGGCCAGGTCGAAAACCGCTCGCTTCATGGGCCCTATGTCCCCGCCACCACCTGGCGAAATGCGCAAATAGACCATTCCTTGACTGGATCACTATCAGCGCCAGTGGCAGCATGACGGTATGGAAGAACGCGTGGTCGGCATCGGAGCTGGCGCCAAGGAGCTGGCCACGGAGGACATGATCCTCAACATCGGCCCCCAACACCCCTCGACGCACGGTGTTCTCCGGCTCCGCCTCACCCTCGACGGCGAGCGCATCGCCACGGCCGAGCCGATCATCGGGTACATGCACAGGGGCGCGGAGAAGCTGTTCGAGGTCCGCGACTATCGCCAGATCATCATGCTGGCCAACAGGCACGACTGGCTGTCCGGCTTCGCCAACGAGCTCGGCGTGGTGATCGCCACCGAGCGCATGCTCGGCATGGAGATCCCCGCCCGCGCGGTCTGGACCCGCACCCTGCTGGCCGAGCTGAACAGGGTGCTCTCCCACCTGATGTTCCTCGGCTCCTACCCCCTCGAACTCGGCGCCATCACGCCGATCTTCTACGCCTTCAACGAGCGCGAACGCATCCAGGGCGTCATGGAGGAGATCTCGGGCGGGCGGATGCACTACATGTTCAACCGCGTCGGCGGGCTCAAGGAGGAACTGCCCGCGGGCTGGCTCGACCGGGTCACCGCCGCCGTCGCCGCCACCCGCGCCAAGGTGCCCGACATCGAGGACCTCATCCTCGACAACGAGATCTTCCTGGCCCGCACCAGGGGCGTCGGCGTCCTCGACCGCGAAACGATCATGCAGTACGGCGTGAGCGGCCCCATAGCCAGAGCCTCGGGGGTCGACTTCGACCTGCGGCGCGACCAGCCGTACCTCGCCTACGACGAGCTGCCCGTCAAGGTCGTCACCCGTACGGCGGGCGACTGCCACGCCCGCTTCGAGGTCCTGCTCGACCAGCTCAAGGTCTCTCTCGACCTCGCCGACGCCTGCGTCGAACGGCTGCGCTCGCTACCCCCTGGCCCGATCAACCAGCGCCTGCCCAAGGTGCTGAAGGTGCCGGAGGGCCACACCTACGCCTGGACGGAGAACCCGCTCGGCATCAACGGCTACTACCTGGTCTCCAAGGGCGACAAGACACCGTGGCGGATGAAGCTCCGCTCGGCCTCCTACAACAACATCCAGGTACTGCGCGAGATGCTGCCGGGGCACCTGGTCGCCGACATGGTCGCGATCCTCGGCTCGATGTTCTTCGTGGTGGGTGACATCGACAAGTGAGGGACAAGTACGTCGACTGGCTCCGGGCGGTCAGTCTCATCACCGTGGTCGTCTGGCACTGGGCCTTCACCATCCTCGTCTGGACCCCGGAGGGGCCCTCGCCGACCAGCCCCCTCGGCTTCACCTCCGGCCTGTGGATCCTCACCTGGCTGTTCCAGGTGCTGCCGCTGTTCTTCTACGTCGGCGGGCACGTCCACCTCCTGTCCTGGCACCGGGCCTGCGAGCGGGGGACGGGCATCGGCTCCTTCGTCTGGCGGCGCATCAAGGCCCTGGCCGTCCCCGGCCTGACCCTGGCGGGCATCTGGCTCGCCATCGGCCTGGTCGTGACCCTGCTGTTCGACGTGCCGTGGATGTGGCGGGTGGTGCTGCTCGTGCTCAGCCCGCTGTGGTTCCTCATCGTCTACGTGATGCTGGTCGCGCTGCTGCCCGTCGCGCTGTGGCTGCACCGCCGCTACGACGTGCTCGCCCTCATCTGGCTCGGCGGCGCGACTCTCGTCGTCGACGTCATACGGCTGCGCTACCACGTCGAGTGGGTCGGCTGGCTCAACATGATCCTGGTGTGGGGCCTGGCCCACCAGGCGGGCTTCTTCTACGAGCGGGTCGTGATCCTGCCCCGCCGCTACGACTTCGCCATCCTGTGGACCGGCCTGTTCGGCCTGTTCGGCCTGGTCTACTCCGGCCTGTACCCGGGATCGATGGTCGGCGTGCCCGGCGACAAGCTGTCCAACATGGCCCCGCCCACGTTCGTCATCGTGGCCCTGCTCATCTTCCAGATCGGGCTGGTGGAGGTGCTCAGGCCGACGATGGAGCGGGTGCTGGAGCGGCCCAGATGGAAGCGCGTCAACGAGACCATCAACCGGTTCGCGCTGCCGCTGTTCCTGTTCCACACCACGGGAATGGCGCTCGCGCTGGGCGCGTGGTGGGGACTGTTCGGCTTCCCCTCGGCCGACCCGCGACCGAACCTGATGTGGTGGCTGGAGCGGCCCTTCGCCGTCGTCGGGCCGCTGCTCTTCACCCTCCCCGTCATCTACCTGTTCTCCAGGGGAAGACGAGCGGACCGCACGCCCACCCCCACCTGAGCCGGCTCAGAGGGGGCGCTTGAGCTCGTCCTCGGGCTCCTTCGGGACGCGGCAGGAGTTCTCCAGGTAGAGGGCCGCGACGATCAGCACCACGAACGACATGAACGACCCCGTGGCGACGAAGAACTCCGCGCGCGGCGTCTCCCTGGTCAGCAGTTGGACCGTCGTCAGCGAGAACCCGGCGAAGATCCCCGCGAACACCGCGCCGGCGTACGCCGAGGCCTTCGCCAGGGCGGCGAGCCTGGCCACCGCCAGCGGCTCCACCGGCTTGGTGTCGGGCTTGCGGGCGATGCGCGCACGCGTCATCCAGCCGCTGTAGAGCTCGCCGACGGCCAGCAGCAGCACGGTCGGAATCGCCGTCCACGGCACCAGCGGCAGGCTGGCGTAGAACTGCCTGACGATCAGCCAGGACACCAGGGCGACGACGACCAGCACGCCTACCAGGACGGCGGGGCGGGTGGGCTTCAATCCGGCCCCTGCAACTTGAGGTCCTGGCGCAGCCGTACGCCCGACTGGTCCAGAGCCGCCAGCAGGTCGGCGACCGCGCCGCGACCCGGCACCACCGCCGTGGGGTCGGCGTTCGACCACGGCACCAGCACGAACGCGCGCTCGTGGCAGCGGGGATGCGGCAGCGTCAGGTCAGGGTCGTCGGAGACGACGTCGCCCGCCGCGATGACGTCGACGTCGAGCGTGCGCGGCCCCCAGCGCTCGGTGCGGACCCGGCCGAAGGCGTTCTCGACGCTCTGGGCGCGGTCGAGAAGCGTCTCGGGGGTGAGCTTGGACTCGGCGATGACGACCGCGTTGAGGTACGGCTTCTGGTCCTCGGGACCGCCGACAGGGTCGGTCTCGTAGACCGGCGACACCGCGACGAAGCGCAGTCCGGGCGCGTCGAACAGCGAGTCGATCGCGCCCTGAAGGGTCTGGAACCGGCGTCCGAGGTTGCTGCCAAGAGCGAGAACCACTTTCATGCTCGGCTCCGCAGGATCGTGACGGCCACGTCGTCGAAGGGCAGCGGAATCGGGGCAGACGGCTTGTGCACCGTGATCTCGGCCGCCTGCACGACCTCGCTGGCGAGGCAGAGCTCGGCCAGCCGTTCGGCGAGGGTCTCGATCAGGTTGACCGGCTCGCCCTCGACCACCTTCGTCAGGTCCTGGGCAAGCTCCCCGTAGTGGACGGTCCTGGTGACGTCGTCGGTGTCGGCGGCGGGCCTGGTGTCGAGGAAGAGCGTCGCGTCGATCACGAATTCCTGGCCGAGCTCGCGTTCGGCGGGCAGCACCCCGTGCCGGCCCCGCGCGCGCAGCCCCTTGAGAGTGATCCGGTCAGCGGTCACGTTCGGCTTCCTCCTCCTCGTCCTCGTCCTCGCTCTGCAGCACGGGCGAACCATGGTGCATCCACAGCCGCCACCCCCTGCCCGACCTGACATAGACGTTGCTGGCCACGACCTTGCCCGCGGCGAAGCTGGACTCGCCCTCCTCGCCCGCGGTCAGGATGTTCTCCACGCAGGTGAGCACCGCCAGGTCGCCCAGCACGGTCGTCTGGACGTCGGTGAGCACGAACTGGATGTAGGTCGTGTTGGCCATGATGAGCGCCCACGAGCGCAGCACCTCGGCCCTGCCCGCCAGCATCGACCAGCCGGGATGCACGCACGAGACCTTGCCTTCGAGGGTGTCCTCGGCCCAGATCTCGGTCATCTTGTCGAGGTCGGCGTCCTCGATCGCGGTATAGAAAGCCTGGTTGACCGTCTCGATCGCAGCGACGTCCACGCTCATCGGCCGCCTCCTCGCTTCCAGGCGGCCGCCACGCGGACGGCGTCGGCGTTGGGACCCACCTCGTGCACCCGCACACACCACGCGCCCGCCTGCGCGGCCAGCGCCGTCACCGCGGTCGTGGCGTGGTCGCTGCGGTCGAAGGGGCGGGGAGCGCCGTCGGCATCGGCCAGCAGCCTGCCGAGGAACCTCTTGCGCGAAGCCCCGATCAGCAGCGGGAAGCCCAGCTCGGCCAGCTTGTCGATCCCGGCCAGCAGCGCCCAGTTGTGCTCGGCGTTCTTCGCGAACCCCAGCCCGGGATCCAGCACGATCTGGCTCTCGGCGACACCCTCCGCCATCACCAGCGCCACCCGCTTGGCCAGCTCCTCGCGCACCTCGGCGACGACATCGGTGTAGACGGCCCTGCTCTCCATGTCATGGCTGTGGCCCCGCCAGTGCATCACGACGTACGGCACGCCCGTCGCGGCCACCACCCTCGACATGTCGGGGTCGGCCAGGCCGCCGCTGACGTCGTTGACGAGCGCGGCGCCCGCCTCGACCGCCGCCCGCGCCACCTCGGCCCGCATCGTGTCGACGCTCACCGTGACGCCCTCGGCCGTCAGAGCGCGGATCACGGGGACGACCCTGGCGAGCTCCTCCTCCTGCGACACCCGCGCCGCGCCGGGCCTGGTGGACTCCCCGCCGACGTCGACCAGGTCGGCGCCCTCCTGGACCAGCTCGAGACCGTGCTGGACGGCGGCGCGCTCGTCGAACCACAGGCCGCCGTCGGAGAAGGAGTCAGGCGTCACGTTGACCACGCCCATGACGAGACAGCGCTCCTCAACTGGCAGCCCCATCCTCATATCCCCAAGCCTAGGTGCATCACTCGTGCCGTCTCCCCGCCGGGTCGCCCCTTTGTGGATAACGATCTGGTCCGTCGCCCACCCCGGCCACGCGCGCTCGGTGACGCGTATCCCTGGACAGACGCCGGCCACGTGCGGTGGGTGGCGCCTGCCCGGGCTTGCCGTACAGAGGAGGGGGCGGGCAGAGGGAGGAACAGGGTCAGCGACCCAGAATGAGCGCCATCGCCTCGGCGCGGGTCTTCTCGCTGGTGCGGAAGTCGCCCCGCACCGCGGACGTCAGCGTCTTCGCGCCGGGCTTGCGGACCCCGCGCATGGTCATGCACAGGTGCTCGCACTCCAGCACCACGATCACGCCGCGCGGCTCCAGCACCCGCATGAGCGCGTCGGCGATCTGCGAGGTCATCCGCTCCTGCACCTGCGGCCTTCTGGCGAAGACGTCGACCAGGCGGGCCAGCTTCGACAGCCCCGTGACCTGTCCCTTGTCGTTGGGGATGTAGCCGACGTGGGCCATCCCGAAGAAGGGGACGAGGTGGTGCTCGCACGTCGAGTAGACCTCGATGTCGCGGACGAGCACCATTTCGTCGTGGTCGACGTCGAACACCTTGTTCAGCACGTCCTCGGGGCGCTGGTTCAGCCCCGAGAACTGCTCGGCGTACGCGCGGGCCACACGGGAGGGCGTGTCGAGCAGGCCGTCACGGTCCGGATCCTCGCCGATGGCGTAGAGGATCTCCCGGACGGCCTTCTCGATCCGAGCGTGGTCGACGTCGCGCGGGTTCACGCACCCTCGCCAGCGGGGAGGGCGTTGTCCGCGTGACCGCCGGTCAGAGCGCCGTTGCCGGACTGCTCCTTCGGGGTCAGCACCGGCGGGCGGTCCGACGGGAGCCGCTTGCCGTAGCCCGCGTAGGACGGGCGGTGCTCCTTGACGACGACGGGGGCGAAGATCTGGAGCACCATCTCGCGGGAGAGGGTCTCCTTCTCCATGAGCTCGAGCACCAGGTTGTCGAGGACGTCGCGGTACTCCACGAGGATGTCCCACGCCTGGTCGTGCGCCGTCTCGATCATCCGGCGCACCTCCTCGTCGATCGTGGAGGCGATCTTCTCGGAGTAGTCGCGCTCGTGGCCCATCTCGCGGCCCAGGAAGACCTCGGCCTGCCCGGTGCCGAACTTGCGGGCGCCGAGCTGCTCGCTCATGCCGTACTCGGTGACCATGCGGCGGGCGACGGCGGTGGCCTTCTCGATGTCGTTCGAGGCGCCGGTGGTGGGCTCGTGGAAGACGAGCTCCTCCGCCGCGCGACCGCCGAGCAGCATCGCGAGCTGGTCCATCATCTCCGACCGCGTGGCGAGGAACTTGTCCTCCATCGGCAGGGTCATCGTGTAGCCGAGCGCGCGACCACGGGAGAGGATCGTGATCTTGTGCACGGGGTCGCTGTTCGGCAGCGCGTGCGCCACGAGCGCGTGACCGCCCTCGTGGTAGGCGATCATCTTCTTCTCCTTGTCCGACATGACCCGGGTCTTGCGCTCGGGACCTGCCATGACACGGTCGATCGACTCCTCGAGGGTGTCCATCGAGATCAGCTTCTGGTCGGCGCGCGCGGTGAGCAGCGCCGCCTCGTTGATCACGTTCGCCAGGTCGGCGCCGGTGAAGCCCGGCGTACGGCGGGCGATGACGTCGAGGTCGACCTCGGGCGCGAACGGCTTGCCGCGGCCGTGGACCTTGAGGATGCCCTTGCGGCCCTCCAGGTCGGGACGGTCGACGGTGACCTGCCGGTCGAACCGGCCCGGACGCAGCAGCGCGGGGTCGAGGATGTCGGGCCTGTTCGTCGCGGCGATGAGGATCACGCCGCCCTTGACGTCGAAGCCGTCCATCTCGACGAGCAGCTGGTTCAGCGTCTGCTCGCGCTCGTCGTGCCCGCCGCCGAGACCCGCGCCGCGGTGACGGCCGACGGCGTCGATCTCGTCGATGAAGATGATCGCCGGGGCGTTCGCCTTGGCCTGCTCGAACAGGTCGCGGACGCGGCTGGCGCCGACACCCACGAACATCTCGACGAAGTCGGAGCCGGAGATGGAGTAGAACGGCACGCCCGCCTCACCCGCGACCGCGCGGGCGAGCAGGGTCTTGCCGGTACCGGGCGGGCCGTACAGCAGCACGCCCTTGGGAATCTTGGCGCCGATCGCCTGGAACTTGGCCGGAGCCTGCAGGAACTCCTTGATCTCCTGCAGTTCCTCGATGGCCTCGTCCGCACCGGCGACGTCGGCGAACGTCGTCTTGGGAGTGTCCTTGGTGATCAGCTTCGCCTTGGACTTGCCGAAGTTCATCACCCGGCTGCCGCCGCCCTGCATCTGGTTCATGATGAACAGGAAGATCAGCACGATGATGACGATCGGCAGGAAGCTGACGAGGAGACCGATCAGGAAGTTCTCCTGCGGCACCTCGACGTTGAAGCCGTTCTTGAGCTTGCCGGCCTGATCCTGCTTCTCCAGCTCGCCGACGAGCTGGACGCCCTGCCCCGCCACCCAGCTCGACTGGATGCGGTTGGTGGAGACGTCCCCGACGTTGATCGGGCTGTTGAGAGTGAGCTCGATGCGCTGGTCCTTGTCGACGACCTTCGCATTGGCAACATTGCCGTCGCGGATCTGCTTGAGCACCGTGGACGTGTCGGCAGTCTTGAAGTTGCCGTCACCGCTCCACATAGTGGTGACAAGCAGGAGCAGCACGACGATGCCCAGGATCCACAGCAGTGGCCCACGTGTAAATCGCTTGAGATCCATCCGATGCGGAACCCCTGCGGGCCCGTCCCTTCCTGACCATGGCCTGGAACCCCGGAACCATCCGGGGCTGCGGCATCCGACACCGCTCCTACTGACTACCCGGGGGCGACACGCGGTCACCCCCTCGGTGTCAGAAGGTACACCGGGGGAGGCGCAGGGTCACTGCCCGCTCCTCCGGCCTTGCCCTACCAACGTACGTCAGGTCGCTCGATGTTCCCGGCTATTCGTCGTCGGTCAACCGCTGTAGACGTGAGGGGCCAGCGTCCCGATGAACGGAAGGTTGCGGTAACGCTCGGCGTAGTCGAGGCCGTAGCCGATGACGAACTCGTTGGGAATGTCGAACCCGACGTACTTCACCGAGATCGGCACCTTGATGGCGTCCGGCTTGCGCAGCGCCGTGCAGATCTCCAGCGAGGCGGGGTTGCGCGACTTCAGGTTGTCGAGCAGCCAGCTCAGCGTCAGGCCGGAGTCGATGATGTCCTCGACGATCAGCACGTGACGGTTGGTGATGTCGGTGTCGAGGTCCTTCAGGATCCGCACGACCCCGGACGACTTGGTGCCCGCGCCGTAGGAGGACACCGCCATCCAGTCGGTCTGCACGGGCAGGTGCAGGGACCTCGCCAGGTCGGCCACCACCATCACGGCGCCCTTGAGCACGCCGACGAGCAGCAGGTCCTTGCCTGAGTAGTCTGCGTCGATCTGAGCCGCCAACTCCTTGATCTTGGCCTGGAGCTCGTCTTCGGAGATGAGGACCTTCTCGAGGTCCTTGCCCATGTCGGCTGCGTCCACCTGGGTGTCCTTACGCTTGGTTCTCGGGCGCGGGGGCGAACACAAGGGTGCCATACCGCCGAACCACGCCAACTCCCCCGGGTAGGTCCGCCCTTCCCTGCCCTCTCCACGCCGTGATCAGCCGTTCCGCGGCCATCACGTGGCCCGCCGACAGCGCCCCTGAGGGCGCGCCCGCGGCGATCGCCGCCCGCCGCAGCACCCGCCGCCTTACGGCGGAGGGAAGGCCTTCGAGCGCCGGGACGGCAAGCGTCACGACTGCCCCGATATCGCTAAGAGCGCAATCGTCGAAGACCTTCGAAGCCCATTCGTCAAGAGCGTCGGAGTCGTCCCTCGCCAGTTCGGCCGTCCGGGCGAGGGCCTGGGCGACGCCGGGGCCGAGCTCCTTCTCCAGCACCGGCAGGACCCGCCTGCGCACCTTCACCCTCGTGTAGCGGGTGTCGGCGTTGTGCGGGTCGTCCCAGACGTCGAGGCCGAGCGCCTCGCACGCACTCTCGGTGCTGTCCCTGCCCAGGTGCAGGAACGGCCTGCGGTAGCGGCCCGCCCGCCGCGCCATCCCCGACAGCGACCGCGGCCCGCTGCCCCTCGCCAGGCCCAGCAGGACGGTTTCGGCCTGGTCGTCACGCGTGTGGGCGAGCAGGACCGCCGCGGCTCCCCAACGATCGGCCGCCTCGGCGAGGGCCTGGTAGCGGGCGTCGCGGGCGGCGGCCTCAGGGCCGCCGGCCGTACCGACGCGGACGGTGAGGACCTCGACAGGGTCCAGACCCCACGCCTTCGCCGTCTCGGCGACCTTGACGGCCCTGTCCTTCGAACCTTCCTGCAACTGGTGGTCGACGGTGAGCAGACCGGCGCGGATGTTCGCCCTCGGCGCAACGAACGCCAGGGCGGCGGCCAGCGCGAGCGAGTCCGCGCCGCCGCTGCACGCCGCCAGCACGAGGTCGCCGGGGCTCAGGTCGGCCAGCGCGTCGCGCACGGCTCGCCGGACGTCCGCGACGGCGGGGTGTGGACCCATGCCCACCATTGTCCCGCCCCGGCCACCACTCGCCACCGGACGCCCGGATCCTCACGAGGTCCGTCAGCGCGCGGCGCGGAGACCTCCCGCTCTCCTCGCGACCCGCACCGCCGGAGCTGGGTGCGGGCGGAAAGCGTCACAACAGCCCCCGGATCCCTTCGCGACCCGCACCGCCGGAGAGGGTCGGTGCGGCGCGAGGGCACGGATCCGGAGGGAGGGGTCAGGCCTCCGGATCGGACGGCTGGGCCGGGATGGCGGTCGGTTCCCGCGGGACGACGCGCGCGATCCACCGGTCGGGCTCCGCGATCTCGTCCGACATCGGCAGGGTCTCAGGCGAGGTCCAGATGCGGTTGAACCCGTCCATCCCCACCTTGCCGACCACGTGACGCACGAACGCCGACCCCTCGGCGTACTGCTTCATCTTCATCTCGAGACCCAGCAGCTTGCGGACCGTGCGGTCCAGCCGCGAGGTCCCCTCCCGGCGCTGGCTGAACTTCGCCCTGATGTCGGCCACGGACGGCACCACGGTCGGTCCGACGGCGTCCATCACGAAGTCGCCGTGGCCCTCCAGCAGCGTCATCACCGCGGTGAGCCGGTCGAGGATCTCCTTCTGCTCCGGCGTCTGGATCACGTCGATGAGGTTGCCGTCGCCGGTGCCGCGCACCACGTCGGCCACGGTGTCGGCGGCGGCGCGCAGCCGTTCGAGCAGGGTGGTCAGATCGAGGTCGGAGGCGAGCAGGAAGTCGGTCATCTGCGACCTGACGTACTCGCGCAGCCACGGCACCCCGGTGAACTGCACCCGGTGGGTCTCCTCGTGCAGGCACACCCAGAGACGGAAGTCACGCGGGTGCACGCCCATCTCGCGCTCGGCGTTGACGATGTTCGGCGCGACGAGCGTGAGGCGGCCGATCGGCTCGACCCCCGTCGGGTCCGGCGGGAGGAACAGCTCGTACTGCCCGAGCACGCGCGAGGCGAGGAAGGCGAGCACGGCGCCCACCTCGACGCCGGTGATGCGGGAGCCCACGGCGCTGACGATGGCGGGCGGCGGGTTGTCACGGTTGGCCATCCGCTCCGTGAGCGGTTCGAGCACGACGCGGAAGCCTTCGACGTTCGCCCTGATCCAGCCGGGCCTGTCGACGATGGTGGCGGGTTGCGGCGGAGTGGCCGCATCTATCTTGGTGAACTCGCGGACGTGGCCCTCCGCCTCTCGCGAGAGCGTGCGCAGTTCGGCGACGGCGTGGCGGGCCTCCTCACGACTCACCTGTGGTCCGGGGCGCACCAGGCGCGTTCCGGTGGAGACGGCCAGATCCCAGTCGATCACCTGCATACCGTCCACCGTACGTGGTCAGCTCGTCGGCTGCGAAGAACTGGTTCGCCGTCCCTGCTGGAGCGCGGCCGTGGCCGGGGTTCTCGGGGTCCAGGGGCGCCATCCCGGACGGCGTGGCACCGTTCGCCCTCGCGGGGCGGAGACGCCTCGGCCCGGGCCGCTGGTCTCTCCCGAAGCGCCCGGACCTGCGCTTGGACCCACCGGCCTGCCTCTTTGGGAGACGAGCCGCGCCGGATGCGTCGGCCTGCCTTTCGAGAGAACGAGCCGCGCGCCCGGATGCGCAGGGGCGGCACGAAGGGTGGGTGCGGGCCGCCGTTCTGGAGCGGGTCCCACGGGAGCCGGGAGACGGCGGGCCAGGAACGGCCCCGCAAGGGCGATGGGTCAGGAGTGGCTGGGCCCCCGCGGGCGCGGTGGGCACGCGGGGGCGGTGGGCCAGGAGCGGACCGGGCCCCGCGGGGGCGGTGGGCAAGGAGTGGGCCGGACCCCGCGGAGGGCGGGGCGGTCAGGAGCGGGCGACGATGGCGGCGAGGCGGTCGAGGACCGATTCGGCGGTGTAGGGGACCTTGTCGGCCATGAACGCGAACGTGACCAGCCGTCCCGTGCGCGTGGTCGCGAACCCGGCGAGGGTGTTGACGTTGTTGAGGGTGCCGGTCTTGGCGCGGACCAGACCCACCTCCGCCTTGCTGTCGTCGCGGGTGAAGCGGTGGCCGAGCGTGCCGGTGAACCCGGCGATCGGCATCCCGGACAGGAGCGGCCGCAGCGCGGGGTCCTTGGTCGCGATGGCCAGCACGCGGGCCATCGCGTCCGCGCTGATCCTGTTCCTGATGGACAGCCCCGACCCGTCGGAGACCATGACGCCCCTGTCGCCACCCAGCCGCTTGAGCACCGACAGGACCGCGCGGGAGGCCCCCTCGAAGGAGGCGGGCTGGCCCTCCTTGATGGCCACGTGCCTGACCAGCGCCTCGGCGAGGTCGTTGTCGCTCTTCGTCAGCGTGCGTTCGACGAGCGCGTAGAGGGGGGCGGACTCGACGGCGGCCAGGGTGTCCGCCCCGGGAGTGGCCTTCGCCGGCTTGATCGACCTGCTGACGCCGATGCCGTACTTGCCGAGGGTTCTGGCGAACGCGGAGGCCGCGTAGGCGGCCGGGTCGGCGACGCGCGGGGCGGAGGAGGCGGGGTTCTGGCGGCCCTCGTCGATCGCCAGCGCGTGGACGGGAGCGACCTCGCCCTCGGGGATGTAGTTGGGCTTCCATCCGGGCGCCGAGGTGGCGCCGGTGAAGAGGGAGGCGTCGTAGGAGAGCGTGACCTTGGTGACGCCGGAGGCCTTCAGCGCCGCTGCGGTGCGGGAGGCGAGCTGGACCAGCGACGCCTGTTTGGGGTAGGCGCCCGGCTTGGCCGACGGGCCGGCGAGTGTCGGGTCGCCGCCGCCGACGAGGATGATCGTGCCGCGCTTCGGGCCCTGGACGACGGAGGTCGTCAGGCGCGCGTCGGGGCCGAGGGAGGCGAGCGCCGCGACGCAGGTCACCACCTTGGTGGTGGACGCGGGGGTGATGCCGGTGGCCGCGTTGGCGGCGAAGATCTGCTGGCCGGTCGCGGCGTCGATGACGACCGCGCCGACCCTGCCGCCGAGCGCATCGTCACCCAGGGCGTCGGTGAGCCGTGCGGCCAAAGTACCCTTGGTGGGGAGAGGTCCGTCTCCACCCGTGGCCAGTACCGGCCCCGCGGTGACCACAGGGACGGGCGAAGGCTCAGCACGCTCGGTCGGAAGTGGCTCAGGCCTCGTCAGCGCGCCCAGGCTGAAGTCGTTCGTCATCGCGTAAGCGCCGATGGCGATCGTCACCGCCTGGAGCATGGCGAGTGTGGTCAACGCCACCCATCGCTCGCGCCGCACCACGTCGCCGACCTCTCTCTCAGTTCGCCTACGAGACATTAACGCCCAACCGGGGTTGCCCGGGGGCTCGAGCGGAGGAACCGCGGTGGAGTTCGACGTTGTCGTTGAAATTCCGAAGGGACAACGGAACAAGTACGAAGTGGACCACGAGACCGGCAAGATCAGGCTTGACCGGCTCCTGTTCACCTCCACGCAGTACCCCGCCGACTACGGCTTCATCGAGCACACCCTCGGTGAGGACGGGGACCCGCTCGACGCCCTGGTGCTGTTGCAGGAGCCGACCTTCCCCGGCTGCTACATCACCTGTCGCGCGGTCGGCATGTTCCGCATGACCGACGAGAAGGGTGGCGACGACAAGGTCCTTTGCGTCCCCGCCACCGACCCCCGGATGGAGCACATCCGCGACATCCACCACGTGGCCGAGTTCGACCGGCTGGAGATCCAGCACTTCTTCGAGGTGTACAAGGACCTCGAGCCCGGCAAGTCGGTCGAGGGCGCCAACTGGGTGGGCCGCGTCGAGGCCGAGGCCGAGATCGTGCGCTCGTTCCAGCGGGCGAAGGACCAGGGCTACACCGCTCACTGATCGCCTTCCGCGGGACGCGGGGTTTCGTGGTGGCCGGCGCCTCACGGAACCTCCGTCTCGCCGCGACCGCGGCCTGACCGGAACCACGGTCTGACCACCGCGGTCTGACCAAGAAACCGCGGCCGACCGGAACCGCGGTATGACCACCGCGGCCTGACCGGAACGGCCGCGCGCCTGCCGCACGGGCGTCTCCGCGTCCTCCGGCGTACGGTCCATGCGTGCGGCCTAGTGCGGTGTCCACGAACCTTCGCCGGGTCGGCGTGGGCCGTCAACCTCGGCGCTCCGGAAGCCCAGAGCCGGTGCACGTTAGTGGACACCGCACTAGCGGGGACGGGTCGCGCCGACCAGGTCCCTGCGCCACATGGAGGCGACGCGGACCACGTCTCCCGTCTGCGGGGCGTGCACCATCATCCCGCGCCCGACGAACAGGCCCACGTGATGGATGTCGCCGGGATCGCTCGTTTCCCTGCCGTAGAAGAGCAGGTCGCCTCTCTTCAGCCGGTTCAGCGGGATGTGCGGGCCAGAGGTCCACTGGGTGCCGGTCCAGTGGTCGATCCGCACCCCGACCTTCTCCCACGCCCGCATCGTGAGCCCGGAGCAGTCGTAGCTCGACGGGCCGTCGGCCGCCCACACGTAGGGTTTGCCGAGTTGCGAGAGCGCCCAGTTGGCCGCGACATCCCCGGCCGAGTCGCCTGAGGCCATCCACCGGGCCGCCGATCCGGCGCCGCCCATGCGGTTCAGCCTGTCCTGCTCCAGCGCCGCGGCCCGCTCCCTGGCCAGCCGTTCGGCTCTGGTACGCGCCGCGTCGGCGCGCTGCTCCATCTCGGCTTTCTCGGCCTCGAGCAGCTTGGCCTCTCGCTGCTGTCCGGCCACCGCGGCCTCGGCGACCGCCTTGAACTGTTCGGCCTGTTTCGCGGCCTGTTGTTGTTCGTTGTAGGCGTCGGCGGCCTGAGCTCGCAGCACGGCCGCCACCTGTTGGGTGTCGCGCACCTGTTTCAGCTTCTCGCTCTGCTCCTTGCCGATGGATTCGAGCATGGCCGCCCTGTGCAGGTAGCCCTCGAATCCGCCGCCGCCGCTGAACAGGCTGACCATGGGGTCGCTGAGGTCCATGCCAGCGTAGGACTGGGCCGCCAGCATGGAGACGGCCGCCTTGGTCTCGTTCACCTTGGCTTCGGCCGCCTGCAGGCGTTCCATGGCGATGGCGTGATGCTGCTGCGTCGCCGCCAGCCGTACGAGCTGGCCGTTGTAGGCCTCCACCAGCCGGCCCGCCTCGGCGGCCAGGTCGTCCAGGCGGGTGTTGGCGCTGGCCAGCCGGGCGGTGGCCGCGCCGAGAGCCTTGGCTCTCGCCTGCACGGCGGCACGAGCCCTGGCCACGTCTCCCGCTGATGGCGCGGGTTCGGCGGTGGCCGGTGGGCACATCGTCACCACCAAGCAGCAGGCGATCGTCAGCCGTGCCTTGACGGTGTGCATAAGGGTCTCCCTTGCGCATGCGTCGTCACTCTATGCACACAATTCCCAGTGGTAACACTCCGCACACATGAAACTCACGTAACGTAATCATCGCAGGCGAAACAGGCGTTCCATCCACGACCGAAGTCCTGTTGAGGCGGGTATCGCCCCTCTCGGATAGGCGAAGACCGGAGCCTCACTCCCATACGCAGCGTGAAGTTCGGCGGCCTTGCACCAGTCGGCGGTGACGCGTGAGGCCGCCCACGCCGCGGCGATCGCGGGACGCGCGTCGGGGTGGCGGTCGTAGGTCTGGTAAAGGGTCATCGTGGCGTGGGCCGCCTGGTGGCCGACCCGGGGGTAGGCGGCTCCGGCGAGGTACGGGGCGGTGACCCTGCCGCCGTAGGCGGTGCCGAGCACCCACGTCCAGTCGGCCACGACGAGCGCGAGGACGGGGTCGGGGACGGCGGCGGCCGCGCCGTACATGCGCTCCTGGCGGGGGCCGGTCAGCCGGCGCCTGGTCCACAGCCAGTCGAGGTCGGCGGGCTGGTCGCCGAGGGCCAGCCACGACAGGGCGGCCAGCGAGCGGGCGGTGAGCAGGCGGGACAGGTCGAGCACGTCCCTCAGCATGCGGGGGCCGGGGTCGAGCCAGGTCGGCCAGTCGACCTCATGAATGCGGGGCACCAGGTCGGCCAGCTCCCCTGGGACGGGGAGAGGGCAGACCCGGTGCCCCTTGACGGTGAAGCGCTCCACCGGGCTTACGTGTTCTCCTGCGTGGACGCCTCGTTGAGGACCCGCGGGGGCGCGTCGGCGGACGTGACGACCGGCGCGCCATCGCTTCCGGACCCGGACCCTCCCGACCCGGATCCCCCTGAGCCCGCTCCTCCTGACCCGGTTCCTCCCGAGCCTGCTCCTTCCGACCCGGATCCGCCGGAGCCGCCCTGGCCGCCCGAGCCTCCGGTGCCGGGCCCGCCCGAATCTCCGGCGGCCCCCGATCCTGGGCCTGCCCCGCCCGATCCCCCTGCGCCGCCGGAGTCGGCGCCGCCCGCGGCCGTACCGGAGCCGCCCGTGCTCTGCTGCGGGTCCTTCGTGGGCGGCGGGTCGGCCGGCGTGGACGTTGGGGTGGGGTCGGGCTTGGGCGGCTCCGTCGGGACCCTGGGGGCCGTGGGTCCGGTCGTGGGTGTCACGGTCGGCTTGGGCGGCGTCGGGGTCGGGGTCGGGGTCGGCGGCTTCACCGTCGACGTCGGCGTGGACGGAGCCGTCGGCCTGGGGGTCGGCGTTCTCGTGGGGCACGGCGTCTTCGTCGGCCTGCCCTGGTGGTCACGCGGCGGCTCGGTCCACGGCGGATCCCCCGGCGACAGCGTCCGCGGCGGCTCCTGCGGCCCGGTCGGCGCGGGGCCTGTCGGCGCGGGCCCGGGCCCTGTGCGGGTCGGCCACGGCACAGGGATGTTCGGGGGCGGCGCGGGTACGGTGTCCGGCGTCGTCACGGTGATCGGCGCCGTCGATCGGTGCGCCCCGATCGGGTAGGTCGCCGAGCTGTCGAGGATGGGCTCGACCTCGATCGGCGTCTCCTGCGGCTCGGGCAGCCACGGCAACCTGATCCCCGGGGGCTCACCGGTCGCGGGAAACGCCCCCGAGGCGATGCCCGTGACCCCGTCGCCCTCCTTGCCGAAGTAACTGAAGATCATGCCGATGGCGGCGACCGCCGCCACCGCCGCGAGCGCACCCGCCAGCGCCTGCGACCAGCGGCGCCCCCTCCCCTCTCCGGTATGGGGAAATCCGGCCGCGTCCAGCGCCGCCGACCTGCGCGCCACATACCTCCTGTACGGCAGCAGCTCGGGGTCGACGAAGCAGCTCATCACCCTGACCCTGAGCGTCTCCGGCAGCACCACGGTCGGCAGCAGGTCGAAGACCTTCGCGATCGCCACCTGCCTCGACCTGTGCGGCGCGCAGGTCTCGCACCTGCCCAGGTGGACGATCACCTCCTCGCGCATCTCCGCGGTCAGCTCGCCGGAGAAGCCGGTCAGGATGGCGGCCCGCTGAGCGCAGTCGTAGGGCCCCTTCCTGGCGAGCACCTCGGCGGTGATCGCGTCGCCGAGCCGTTCGCGCGCGTTCTCGTGGGCGACCTCGATCTGGCGCGGCGTGACCCCGAGAACCGCCGCGACATCGAAGGTGGAAAGCCCGTGCCTGGTGGCCAGTTCGAGCAACTCGGCCTCGGCCGCCGTCAGGCCGCGGACGGCGTTCCACGCCATGACCCGCATGTCCGCGTCGGCCGGGTCGGCGATGGGAGGGACCGCGACGAGCGTCTCGGTCACGTCCTCGACCGCGGCGGTGCGCCGCCGCAGGCATTCCTGCCTGGCCAGCGCGTAGAGCCAGGCGCGCAGCCTGCCGGGGTCGGCCAGCTCGCCGACGTGGGCGTCGGCGGCGATGAGCGTGTCGCGCAGGGCGACCTGGGCGCTGTCGGGACTGTTGAGGAGGGTCCAGCAATATCGGTAGATGCTCTGGGCATGCGAGTCGTAGAGCGCTGCGAGGGCACCGGGGTCGCGGACGCGGAGAGCCTCGACCAGAACGCGGTCGTTCATCTGTTGTGTGGCGCGGAACCCATGACGTCAGGACAGGGGGAAGGCGCCACCCTCCTTTCGACGCTCTTGCGGCAGGTGTGGGGTCCCGGCGGGCCGCCGTGCCTGCCCTGGTGTGGAGCCGCGGGGCACGCACACGGTGACCGGCCTCCCTTCGACCAGGCGGGACCGAGAAGGCGAATTGCCGACGTCACCGAAGGTAATGGATTGGTAACTTGCAGTTCTACCCTTTCATTCGGGTCCGTAAAGAAAACCCCTCCCCCATGCCCGATTTATCGCCCTATTGGCGAGCGGACCACAGAAGAAAACCAATCCGGAAATTTCATGACTGAGGCGGCAAAAATATGGCCCGCGGAATCCGCGGGCCATGGTTCTGGGTCCGTCAGCTAGGCGCTCACGGCTTGGACTCGCCCGGCAGCACCTGCCGGCCCCTGTCCTTCGCGAACGGCGCGGTGGTCGGCTTGACCGTGTGCATGGGCACCGCGCCGCCCAGCGCCAGTTCCTCGTACGGCCGCCCGGTCGCGCCCCATGTCCTGGCCACCACGTCCGTCTTCGCCACCTGCGCCGACGGGGGCAGACCCTCGACGGTCAGGATGAAGCGCGGAGCCTTGCCCGCCTGGACGTCGTCGACGAACGTGCTCGCGCCGGCGAGCAGCTTGCCCGCCTTGTCACGCAGCAGCGCGCTGATGACCAGGCTGCTCGCGGGCAGCACGTACGGGTTGCCGACCTCGCCGGTGATCAGGTAGGCGCCGCCCTTCTGCTTGAAGGTCTGCACCTTGCTCACGGGGAACTTCCGCAGCGACGAGGGGACGCGCGCCGCCTGCCGCCACTGCGTCGAGCGGTACTCGATCGTCACCTTCACCGGCTTGGCCGAGGCCATCGCCTGCCCGGTGAACGCCAGCGTCCCCGCCGGCGGCACCGCGTCGAGCGGCTGGTCCATGTGGACCACCTCGGCCCCCTTGGCGTCGCGCCCGACGACCGTGGCGACGACGTGCTCGCCGAAGTGCCACGGGTTGCTGTTGACCAGCACGCCCGCCCAGTTCACGACGTACCCGTCGGCGCTCTTGGCGACCGTCGAAGCCTGCTCCTTGAGCACGAGCGGCTTCATCTGGACAGGCGGCTTCTCCGCCGCGGAGCAACCCGTCACGAGGATCAGGGCTAGGGCGGCGATGGTACGGATACGCGGAATCACTGTGCCGTGATAACCGGTTTCCGTGGTACGGCAAGCACGGACACGCGCCTGCCGTACCAACTCTTTAATGTGTCACGACAGTTGCCTATAACGTCAGCGCTGCCGGACCACGCGAGTTTCGTCCCACACCGGTTCGGGCGATTCATACACATTGCCATCGGAGCCGAACACCAGGAACCTGTCGAAGTCATCGGCGAACCATCGGTCGTGCGTGACCGCGAGCACGGTGCCGTCGAAGGCGTTCAGCCCGTCCTGGAGCGCCTCGGCGCTGGCCAGGTCGAGGTTGTCGGTCGGCTCGTCGAGCAGCAGCAGCGTCGCGCCCGACAGTTCGAGCAGCAGGATCTGCAGCCGCGCCTGCTGCCCTCCCGACAGCGTCTCGAAGCGCTGGTCGGCGATGAGCCCGGCAAGCTCGTAGCGGGCCAGGATCTTCATGGCCTCGTTCTTGAGCCTGGCGTGCTCGGTCATGACGATCTCGCACGGCGTGCGGCCGTGCAGCTCCGGGCGGGCGTGCGTCTGCGCGAAGTGGCCGGGGACGACGCGCGCGCCGAGCCTGGCCACGCCCGTGTGCCTGACCTGGTCCTCGGCGAGCAGGCGCAGGAAGTGGGACTTTCCCGACCCGTTCGAGCCGAGGACGGCGACGCGCTCGCCGTACCAGACCTCCAGGTCGAACGGCTTCATCAGCCCGGTCAGCTCCAGGCTCTCGCAGATCACCGCGCGCTTGCCCGTGCGCCCCCCGCGCAGCCTCATGTTGATCTTCTGGTCGCTCGGCGCCGACTCCGGCGGTCCCGCCTCCTCGAACCTGCGCAGCCGTGTCTGGGCCGCGTGGTAGGCGGGTGCCATGCCGTCGTTGTACCTGGCCTTGTTCTTGAGCATGTTGACCAGGGCCTTGAGCTTGGCGTGCTCCTCGTCCCACCGCTTGCGCAGCTCGTCGAGGCGCTCGTTGCGCGCCCTGCGGGCCTCGGCGTAGGTGCCGAAACCGCCGCCATGGATCCAGATGTTGCCCGACTCGACGGTGACGATGCGGTCGGCGGAGTTCGCCAGCAACCGCCGGTCGTGGCTGACCAGCACGACGGTCTTCGGCGTCTCCTTGAGCTGCTGCTCCAGCCAGATCTTGCCCGGCACGTCGAGGTAGTTGTCCGGCTCGTCCAGCAGCAGTGTCTGGTCGGGGCCGCGCAGCAACGCCTCCAGGACCAACCGCTTCTGCTCACCACCCGACAGCGTCGACGTCTCCCGATATTTCACCCTGTCGTACGGCACGCCGAGCGCCGCGATCGTGCAGGTGTCCCAGAGCACCTCGATCTCGTAGCCCCCGGCGTCGGTGTAGTCCGTGATCGCCTGGGCGTAGCGCATCTGGGTCTTCTCGTCGTCGCGCTCCATCATCGCCAGCTCGGCCCTGTCGAGCGCCGCCGCCGCCTGCCGTACGGCGGGAGGGGCCACGCTGAGCAGCAGGTCGTGCACAGTACTGCCGTCGCGGATGCTGCCGATGAACTGGCGCATCACGCCCAGCCCGCCCGAGCTGGCCACGCTGCCCTCGACCGGCTGCAGGTCGCCGGCGATCAGGCGCATCAGCGTGGTCTTGCCTGCGCCGTTCGGCCCGACGAGGGCGGCCTTGACGCCCTCGCCGATGCGGAAGGACACGTCGTTGAGCAGCGGCCGCCCGTCCGGCAGGACGTAGGTGAGGTGTCCTACCTCGACGTGTGCCACAGCGATTCCCTTCTTAGGTCCTCGCGCAGGCTACAGGGGCGTTTCGCGGGTGGGCATCCGATTTTCAGCTCGTGCGGTCGACCACACCTCGGAGAAGCTCGGTCTTCACGACTCCCTCGACCGCGTGGCAGAGCCTGGCATCGATCGTGAGCAACGGGCGAGCCCCGGAAGGGTCTCATCGTCGCGCACGCGATGGGCGAGCTTCTGGTCGCCGGCCCAGGGCCGGCATCCGGTTCGACGAAGCTCACGTGCCGGCAAGCGCTTCCGTGGGAGGCAGGCGGGCGGCGCGGATCGCCGGGTACAGGCCCGCGATCACGCCGATGAGCAGGGTGGCCGCGAGCCCGCCGCCACTCGCCCACCCGGGTACCACGGCAGGCCACGTCTGTGTGGCCGCGTACCCGGCCGTCACAGCGACGCCGACCAGCACGCCGCCCAGACCTCCGACGGCGGACAGCAGCAGTGACTCCGCCAGGAACTGCAGCCTGACCTGCCCGCGGGTCGCGCCGAGGGAGCGGCGCAGACCGATCTCGGCGCGACGTTCGAGCACCGAGATGACCATCGTGTTGGCCACGCCGACGCCGCCGACCAGCAGGGCCACGGCGCCCAGGCCGAGCAGCAGGCCGGTGAAGGCGCGATCGGTGGCCTGGCGGGCCGCCAGCGCATCCGACGGCCTGGACACCTTCACCTCGTTGGGCGCCTGCGGGTTGGCGGTGGCCGCGAGCACCGCCCGTACCGCCTCGACGGCCGCGTCGGCGGTGCGGGTGTAGACGGTCGTCGGGTGTCCGTCGAAGCCCAGGTAGGAGCGTGCGGCGGGCCAGCCGACCAGCGCCGCCGAGTCCAGTTCGGCGGCCAGCGGGACGGGCTCGAGGATCCCGACGACGGTGAACCACCTGCGGCCGAGGTAGACCTGGACGTCGGCGCCCGCGGCTGCGATGCCCAGCCGTCCGGCTGCGGTCGCGCCCAGCACCACGGCCGGGTAGCGGGCCGTCGCGGCGTTGAGCCAGGTGCCGCTGGCGACGGTGGCGGCCACGGTGGTGGGCAGGCCGAGGTGTGCGGACTGCACCGAGATGCCGCCGCTGCGGGTGGCGGGGATCCTGTCGTTGCGGTAGACGTGCGTCTCGGCCAGCTTCCCTGTGGCGGCGACCTGCTCCACAGGCCCGATCCTGGAGATCATGGCGACGGACTCGGCGGGAAGCGTGGCGTCCTTACCGAACAGGGTGTTACCGGGAGCGACGGTGAGCAGGTTGGTGCCGAGCGCGGCCAGCGTGCGGTCCAGTTCGGCGCGGCCGGATGACGAGATGCCCACCACGGCGGTCATCGCGGCGATGCCGATCGCGATGCCGAGCGCCGACAGGAAGGCTCGCAGCGGCCGGGTGCGCAGGCCGGTGCCACCGACGCGCAGCACGTCGCCGGGGCGCAGCCGCGCCAGAGCCGGGGACCACGGGCCTTGGTCACCCGTCGCTCCCGATGGTGGGAGCGTCGGAGGGGCCTCCGGACGGTGGTGCGGGCCGCAGTTTGGCGCACTCCTGCTGGGCCGCCTGCACCTTGGGGTCGTTCGGGTCCACCCCGCCCTCAGGGCCGATCTGGAAGCCGCCGCTCGCGTCCGGGTCGGGGAACCTCTCGACGCCGTTGTCGCGCATGCACTGCGCGAACGCGCGCTGCTGCTCCACCGCCTGCGGGTCGGCCTTGGCCGCCTCGCCGCCGTTGGGCAGGTGCCGCCTGCACTGCTCGGTCGCCGCCTGCGCCTTCTGCGGGTCGACGCCCTGCGGGAGTCTGATCTCGACCCGCCCGTTGTCCTGCGGGTCCGGGATGTCGACGCCGTGCTCTCTCATGCACTGGGCGAACGCCAGACCGCCGGTGTCCGACCGGGCCGCCGTGGCGGAGGCGGTGGCGGCCGCCGTGCCGGCGGTCGCCACCTGGGCGCCGCTGTCGCTCTGCCCGCATCCGGCCATGCTCAGGGTCAGCAGCAGGCCGAGCACGAATCCTGTCCTGATACGCATCGTTCGTCCTTCGTTCGGGTCAGCGGTCGAGCAGGTCCAGGGCCTTGGCCAGACCCGGATCCCTGCCGGCAGTCGCGGTCATGGCTCCCGCGCCGGGCGTCAGGGTCGTGGCTCCCGCGACCGCCAGCGCGACGGCGACGAGTCGCCGCCGGGTCGGTGCGAAGCGCTTCATCGTGGCGATGCTCCTTGGTCACGTCGAGGGGAAGAAGACGATCTCGGGGTATTTCGCGGACGGACCGTCCAGGAGACGGGCGTCGTGCTCGCGCAGGCAGCGGTCGAAGAACGCGGCGATGTAGGCGCGTTGCGCGGCGGTGCACCGGCCGGGCGCGATGGTGCCGACCGGCTCGGTCAGCGCGGCAGGGATGACCTTGGCCGCGGCCAGCTGGTGGATCAGCTGCTTGTCGTCGGTGTAGCTGGCGTGGGTCGAGCCCTTCAGCGACACGAACCTCCGCCAGCCGCGCAGGTGGGACCAGAATCCCGCCATGAGCGCGCCGAGCTCGTCGGGCCCCTTGCCCGCGCTGCTCATGATCATGAAGGGTCGCTCGCCGATCCGGGTGGCGACCTGCCCGACCAACTCGGCGGCCTTCTCCGGCGGCATGGGCGGAGCGATCGAGACAGTCGGGATGACATGACCGTCCAGGTCGAGGCCCGCGCGAATCCTGGTGTCATGGGCCATGCTCTGGCCGGTGGTCGCGCCGCCCAGGGAATGCCCGAACATGCCGATCCTGTCCAGGTCCAGGCAGCCGGCCAGGCCTGCGGGCAGCGAGCGCCTCGCGGCGTCGGGGTTGCGCCCGGCGGCCAGCGCGGCGAGCGCGTCGAGGACGGAACGGGTGTCGGCCACGCGTACCTTCACAGCGGTCTGCGCGCCGTCCTTGTCCAGGGGCGGCAGGTCACGCTCGATCCTCCCGCCGGGGAACTCCACGGCCCAGGCGTCGTGGGGGTGGTCGATCGTGACCACCACGAAGCCGCGGCTGGCCAGGTCCTCGACCAGCGTGGTTCCCACCGCGCGAGGCTCGCCGGCGCCCGGCGAGTAAAGCACGACGGGACAGCGCAGGCCGGCCCGGACCGGGACACCCTCGCGCGCGTGGGTGAGAGGGAAGCCGACGCCGTCCAGCGAGATGTCGACCTCGCCCAGGTCGAGCCGCGCGGCGGTCTGCCGCAGACCCTCGGTCGTCATCGTGCGGTAGCGGGCCAGCGCCCGCGTGGTCATCCACGGAGCCGGCCGATATCGGCCGCCGAGGCCGCGGGCCGCCGGATACCAGATGCTGATCATCAGCTCGCGGGCGCCGGCGGCCTTCCACGGGTCGCGGCGCCTGCGGTCCACCAGGTGCAGCGAGACCGTGCCCACGTCGTGCGGTCCGGTCGGGGCGGGAAGTTTCAGTCGCGGCCCGCCGGCCGCCAGCGCGGTGGCCGTCGGCGTCGGGAGCGCCAGGGCCGCGGCGAGCGCCGCGGCCCCGCCCAGAAGGCCCCGCCGGCCGACGACGTCGGCCTTGTGCCACAGGTGATCTGACATGGGCACAAGATGTACGGCGGAGCCTGTCACACGGAGATCACAGCGGCGGGGAACGGCCCGGCGGCTGCGGTAGAAACCCTGCTGTGACCCTGGTCGAGCGACGCTTGACCGGCTGCCATGGCTCATCGAAGGGAATGACCCGTGCGGGTGCTGGTGATCGAGGACGACGTGGAGATGGCCGAGGCGGTGGCCGACGGCCTGCGCCGGGCGCGGATGGCGGTCGACGTCGCCTATGACGGCAGGGGCGGGCTCGAGCGGGCCGAGGAGAACGACTACGACGCGATCGTGCTCGACCGCGATCTGCCGGGCGTGCACGGCGACGAGGTCTGCGCCGCCCTGGTGGCCGCGGGCAACCGGGCCCGAGTCCTGATGCTGACCGCGGCGGGCACGAGCCAGGACCTGGTGGAAGGGCTCGGCATCGGCGCCGACGACTACCTGCCCAAGCCGTTCGACTTCCCCGTGCTCGTCGCCCGCATCGGGGCGCTGGTACGGCGCGCCCAGCCCGTCATCCCGCCGGTCCTGCGGCACAGCGGCCTCGTGGTCGATCTCGCGCGGCGCCGCGCCTACGAACGCGAGCGGCCGCTGGAGCTCACGCCCAAGGAGTTCGGCGTCCTGGAGCTGCTGCTGGCCTCCCACGGACGGACGGTTTCCGCGGAGGAGCTCCTGGAACGTGTGTGGGACGAGTTCGCGGACCCGTTCACGCGGACCGTCACGGTCACGGTCAGCAGGCTGCGCGCCAAGCTCGCCGACCCCTCGATCATCGAGACGGTGGCCGGGGCCGGCTATCGGTTGCGGAGCGCCTGATGCGCACCCGGCTGCCGCGCAGGACCGTCCGCATGCGGCTGACGATGCTGTACGGCGGGCTCTTCCTGCTGTCCGGCGCGGCGCTGCTGGCCATCACCTACGCCCTGGTCGTTCACGCCACCAGCGGCGTCGTCTTCAGCGGCCAGGGCGGCAGCCTCGTCACCGGCACGCCCGCGGACTCCTTCGATCCGGAACCACAGGTGATCGGCGGCGTCGAGGGACTGACCGTCGGACAGATCCAGGCGCAGGCCGAGGCGATGCGCACACAGGCGTTGCGGCAGCATGACGCCGAACTCGACCAGCTCCTCACCCAGTCGGGCATCGCGCTCGCCGCGATGACGGTCGTCTCGATCGCGCTCGGCTGGATCGTCGCCGGCCGGGTGCTGCACCCGCTGCGCACCATCACCCGCGCCGCCCAGCAGATCTCCGCCACCAACCTGCACGAACGCCTCGCCCTTTCCGGGCCCGGCGACGAGCTCAAGGAACTCGGCGACACCTTCGACGGACTGCTGGCCAGGTTGGAAACTGCCTTCACGGCCCAGCGCCGGTTCATCGCCAACGCCTCACACGAACTGCGGACGCCCCTGGCCAGGCAGCGAACCCTGGTGCAGCTCGCCCTGTCGGATCCCGAGGCGTCCACCACGTCGCTGCGGGCCGCTCACGAGCGGGTGCTGACGGCCAACCAGCAGCAGGAGCGCCTGATCGAGGCGCTGCTCACCCTCGCCCGCGGCGAGGCGGGGCTCGACCGGCGGGAGCCGTTCGACCTGGCCGAGATCAGCGAGGACGTGCTCGTTGCCCGCGAGTCCGAGGCGGTACGGCGCGGGCTCCGCCTGACCACGGCGCTCGGACCGGCCCCGGCCGCCGGCGACCCCCGCCTCGTCGAACGCCTGCTGATCAACCTCGTCGACAACGCCCTGCGCCACAACGTCGACGCGGGTCACGTTCACGTCGTCACGGGGACCTCGGCAGGGCGGGCCGTCCTGACGGTCACGAACACCGGGCCGGTCGTCGCGGCCGCGGAGGTCGACCGGCTGCTGCAGCCGTTCCAGCGCGCGGGGGCGAGCCGTACCGGCCATGACGGGGGGCTCGGGCTGGGCCTGTCCATCGTGCAGGCCATCGCCACCGCCCACGACGCGACGCTCACCGTGCGCCCGTCGCCGGACGGCGGCCTGCGGGTCACCGTCGGCTTCGACCCCCAGTAGCCCGGCGCCCGGCGCCGCCTGGGTCGTCGCCGGGGTTCAAACGGCGATCGTGATCAAGCAGGGCAGCGTCCGGCGATGGTGGCGTGTGGAGAGGGCAGCGCGGCGAGGGCAGACCGCGATGGGACCGGGTGGCCTTACGGGTCCTTACGAAGGGGGCCAAGCCGACGGTAGGCAGACGGTAACCGCCCTTCGCCAGAGTGATCTCAACGCAGTCAACCGGGTCTGAAGGGACAGGAACAATGAGGAAGCTCATCGAGTCGACGTTCATCACGCTGGACGGCGTCATCGGGTCGCCCGAGAGGTGGGGCGCGCCGTACTGGGACGAGGAGTACGCCGCGCACGCTCGTGATCTCCTGTTCGCCGCCGACGCGCTGCTTCTGGGGCGGGAGACCTACGAGGGGTTCGCCGCGGTGTGGCCGTGCATGGAGAAGGCCGAGGGCGAGTACGCGGTCAGGATGAACAGCCTGCCGAAGCACGTCGCCTCCCGGACGCTGAAGGACGCCGACTGGAACGCCACCGTCATCCAGGGGGACGTCGCCGAGGAGGTCGCCAGGCTGAAGCGGTTGCCCGGCCGGGACATCCTGAAGTTCGGCACCGGCGAGCTCGACCGCACGCTGCTGGAGCACAGGCTCGTCGACGAGTACCACTTCTGGATGTTCCCCGTGATCGCCGGGGGCGGCGAGCGCCTGCTCGACGGGATCGACACGGCGCACCTGAAGCTGGTGAAGTCCACGCCGTTCGCCTCCGGTGTGATCGTGCTGACCTACGCTCCCAGGTGACGCCGGTCGACACCAGTGGGTCCTCGGCCCGGCGTGAGGGCCCCATTCGAAGGGCCGAGGGCGAACGTGCCTGGCGATTCAAGAGAAAGCGGGGACGTAAGCCGTTTTTCCCGAACTCCTGGACAATAAGTGATCTGATGACTAGAACTATGAGCACATCCCCCAGCCGATAGGGGCCTGCGATGCGGCGACTCCTGCTCTCCCTCGTCCTCGTCCTCAGCACTCTGACCAGCATCCCCGCGGCGGCACTCGCGACGACCTGCGATCTGCCCACCTTCCAGGGCGCGGGCACCGACGCCAGGTTGACCTCCCTCTTCACCGCCTACGGCAACGACAACGGCCGGCTCGACGACTGGACGGGCGCCGACGGCACCTATTCCGTCAGGCTCCCCGACGGGAAGGAGCTGTGGGTGTTCTCCGACACCTTCCTCGGCCAGGTCAACCCCGACGGTTCCCGTCCGCCGGTCAAGGAGGAAGGCGGCACGACCGTCTTCCTCAACAACACCTTCGCCGTGGAGAAGAGGGGGAAGCTGTCCACGATCTACGGCGGCACCCCCGAAGACCCCAAGGCCGTGATGCCGCCCCGCGACAAGGACCACTGGTACTGGGCGGGCGACGCCACTCTGGCCGGCGGGGTCGTCGAGGTGACCTACCAGGAGTACGAGCGGTTCGGCACCGGGCCGTGGGACTGGCGCTGGCACCGCAACGTCGTCGCCCGCTTCTCCCCCGGACGCCTCGACCGGCCGATCAGCGTGCACGACCTGCCCTCGGACCACAAGGTGGCCTGGGCGTCCGGCATCCACAGGGACGCCCGCTTCACCTACGTCTACGGAGTGGAGGACCTGGGCTCGACCAAGTACATGCACCTGGCGAGGGTCAGGGGCAGCAGCCTGCTCGGCACGTGGGAGTATCTCAAGGCCGACGGCACCTGGTCGAGGAACCAGGCCGACTCCGCCCGGGTGATGGACGGCGTGGCCAACGAGTACTCGGTCAGCCGTGTCGGGGGCGGGTACGTCCTGATCACGCACGACACGACCGAGGTCCTGAGTTCCAAGATCGTCGCCTACACCGGTTGCACGCCGTACGGGCCGTTCGGGAACAAGACCACCGTCTACACCACCCCCGAGACCGGCGGGAACATCTTCACCTACAACGCCCACGCGCACCCCGAGGTCGCCGGGCCGGGGCTCGTGGTCTCCTACAACGTCAACAGTTTCGTCAACACCGACCACTACCGCGACGTGACGATCTACCGGCCGCGATTCCTGGACCTGGCGTTCGGGTGACGCGCAACTGGGCCGCCAGGCTGCGGGAGATCACGATCGAGGGCATGCGCGCGCTCGTTCTGGAGAACGAGCGGCTGCGGGTGACCGTACTGGCCGACAAGGGCGGCGACGTCGTGGAGTTCCTGCACAAGCCGAGCGACACCGACCTGGTGTGGCTCTCGCCGCAGGGGCTGCGCAGGCCGCTCCCGCAGCAGGCGGCCGATGACGTGGGCGCGTTCCTGGACCACTACGAGGGCGGCTGGCAGGAGGTCTTCCCGAACGGCGGCGCGCCGAGCGTCTACCGGGGCGCGCGGCTCGCGCAGCACGGGGAGGTCGCCGGGCTGCCGTGGTCGGTCGAGGTGCTGTCCGACTCGCCCGAGGAGGTGGCGGTACGGCTGGCGGTGCGCACGCGGCGCCTGCCGTACCGGGTGGAGAAGGTCTTCAGGATCGCCTCTGGGACGGCCGCGCTGGAGCTCGAGGGGCGGGTCACGAACGAGGCGGGGGTGGCACTGCACGCGATGTGGGGCCACCATCTCGTCTACGGCAGGCCCTTCCTGCGGCCCGGCGCGCGGATCAGGGTACCCGAAGGGGTGACGGTGATCCCGCACGCCTCGTCCATCGACCCGCTCGGGCGGCGGGCGGAGGAGCTGTTCGTGGCGCCGCCGGAAGGGGCGCCGAGCGAGATCGTCTATCTGACAGGCTTCGACCATGGCTGGTACGAGGTCCTCGCCGACATCGGGGTGCGGGTGGAGTGGGACGCGGACGTCATGCCGTACCTGTGGCTGTGGCAGGAGGTCGGCGCGTCGAAGGACTGGCCGTGGTGGGGCAGGGCGTACGTGGTCGGGCTGGAGCCGTTCTCCAGCATGCCGACCGACGGCCTGTCCACCGCTGTGGACAACGGGACCGCGATGCTCCTCGGGCCCGGCGAGTCGAGGACCGCGCGGCTGCGCGCGGAGGTGATCACATGAGCGAGTTCGACGGCAAGGTGGCCCTGGTGACGGGCGGGTCGCTGGGCATCGGGAAGGCGGTCGTCGAACGGCTGGCCGCGGCGGGCGCGTCGGTCGTCTACTGCGGGATGGAGGCGCCCTTCGAGGGCGAGCGCGTCACGGGCGTCGTGGCGGACGTGCGCGACGCCGGGCAGATGCGCGACCTCGTGGACCTGGCCGAGACCAGGTACGGCGGGCTGGACATGGTGGCGACCTGCGCGGGAGTGCAGCGCTACGGGACCGTGGAGGACACGCCCGTCGAGGTGTGGGACGAGGTGCTCGACATCAACCTCAAGGGCGTGTTCCTGACGTGCAAGGCGGCGGTGCCCGCGCTGCGCAGGCGCGGCGGCGGGTCGATCGTCGTCATGTCGTCCGTGCAGGCCTTCGCCTCCCAGACGCAGGTGGCCGCCTACACCGCGAGCAAGGCCGCGCTGAACGGCCTGACCAGGGCGATGGCGCTCGACCACGCTCCCGACGGGATCAGGGTGAACGTCGTCTGCCCCGGTTCGGTGGACACGCCGATGCTGCGCTGGGCCGCCGACCTGTGGCGCGGTCCGATGTCGCAGGAGGAGCAGGTCGCGCAGTGGGGGCGCGCCCATCCGCTGGGCAGGGTGGCGAGGCCCGAGGAGGTGGCCGAACTGGTCGCCTTCCTCGCGGGACCGCGCTCGTCGTTCATCACCGGGGCCGAGCACCGTGTCGACGGCGGCCTGCTCGCCCGTAACCCCGCCGCCCTCCCCGACTGACCCGTCTGCCCCTCCTGGCTCGCCTGGCCTGACCGGTGGAGCTCACCGCAGCCTGGTCACCGAGCCGGGCGTCAGCCGGTGGGCGAGCTTCTCCAGGAGCGCGATCACCTCGCCGACCTCGTCGGGGTCCGTGGTGCCGAGCGCCGTGGCGAGCGGGCCGTCGATCGGCGTCGACCGTACCTCCGCCACCCTGGCGGACGGCTCAGGCGCGGGCTTGATCACCTGGCGCCGCCGGTCGGCGGGATCCGGCGCCGTCACGATGGAGCCCGCCTCCTTCAGCCTGGCGACGGCCGCCGACACCGCGCTCTGCGGCAGCCCGGTACGCGCCGCGACCTCGCCGACCGTGGTCTCGGGGTGCGCGCGCAGGTCGCTGACCACGATCAGCACCGTGCGCACGCTCGTGGTCTGGGGGCCGATCCCCTCGGTCGGCATGGTCTCCTCGCCGATCTTCATCAGCGTGCGCCCCAGCAGGAACAGCTCTACTCCGTCCATGAACCCATATTACATCAGGCTTGATGCATCAGATTTGATGCTTTATGGTGAAGTGCATGACGAACCACACGATGCGGGTGCCCGGCGCGGAGATCTACTACGAGGTCAGAGGTGAAGGGCCGGTGCTGCTGCTCTCGCAGAGCGGCGAGGGTGACGCCGACCGGGGCAAGGACCTGGTCGACCGGCTGGTGGCCGACTTCACCGTCGTCACCTACGACCGCAGGGGGCTCTCGCGCAGCACGCTCGACGACCCCGCGGTCACCATGGCCGTCCACGCCGACGACGTCCACCGGCTCCTCGCGGAGGTGACCGACGCGCCCGCCGCCATGCTCGGCTGCAGCTTCGGCGCCGCGCTCGGGCTCCACGTGGCCGCCCGGCATCCGGAGCAGCTTCACACGCTCATCGCCCACGAACCCGTCGCGCCGTGGCTGCTGCCCGGCGACGCGAGGGAACGCCACGTGCGGGAGCTGGCCGAGGTGCAGGAGGTCTTCGAGCGCGAGGGGCTCGCGCCCGCGATCAAGCTGGTGGCCGAGGTCCTCGGCATCGACCCCCACAGCGACGACAGGGAGCCGGACCTCACCGCCTTCCCCATGACGCCGCAGCGGGTGGCCAACTTCGGGTTCTTCCTGCGCCACGACCTCACCGCGATCAGGCACGACGTGCTCGACCCCGACGCCGTGCGGCGGTCGCCGACACGGATCGTGGCGGCGGCCGGCCGTACGACGCCTCGGGGGGTGTTCGACTACCTGTGCGCCGTGGAGCTGGCCGCCCTGACCGGCGCCGAGCCGCAGGAGCTGCCCGGCGGCCACAACGGCAACCTGACCCATCCGCGGGCGTACGCGGACGGGATCAGGCGGCTACTCGGCTGAGGTCAGGGCCCCGCCTCCGGGTCGGCGAAGCGCTCGTTCGGCACCTGGGCGTACCACCCGGGCCTGCCGGGATCGCGATCGTACGGGTATCCGCCCAGCTCCCTGTAGAGCTCGGCGTAGCGGTCCAACCGCTCCCTGTCCAGGCGCACCCCGAGACCTGGCCCGTCAGGTACGGCGATGCGCCCGTCCCTGTAGGCCAGCTTCCCTCCCGTGATGACGTCGTCGACGAGATGGTGGTAGTGGGCGTCGGCCGCGTAGGTGAGGTTGGGCAGCACCGCGCCCAGGTGCAGCATGGTCGCCAGCTGGACGCCCAGCTCGCCCGAGGAGTGCACGGCCACGCCGAGCTGGAACGTCTCGCACACCGCCGCCGCCTTCACGCACGGCCTGATGCCGCCCCAGAAGGTCGTGTCGAGCAGCACCACGTCGGCGCCCCTCCGCAGCACGTTGGCGGCCAGCTGCTCGAAGTTCACCACGACGGTGTTCGTCGCGAGGGGCACGTTGACCCGCTCGCGGATCAGCCGCAGCCCTTCCAGCCCGAGGACCGGGTCCTCCAGGTAGTCGTTGTCGAGGTCCTCGATCGCCCTGCCGAAGCGCAGCCCCTCGGCCATGGACAGCACCGCGTTCGGGTCGTAGCGCAGCCGGTCGCCGGGGAAGGCGGCGGCCAGCGCCCTGTAGCACTCCAGCTCGTAGTCGGGGGGGAACACCCCGCCCTTGAGCTTGTGGACGGTGAAGCCGTGTGCCCGTTTCAGCGCCCTGGCGTGCTCGACGAGCTGGTCGGGCGTGCGCACCTCGGGCGCCTCTTCGCCCTGGTAGCGGAAGAAGAGGTAGGAGGCGAACGGGACCGACTCCCTGATCTTCCCGCCGAGCAGGTCGTGGACGGGCACGCCGAGGTGCTGCCCGATCAGGTCGAGGCAGGCGAACTCCAGCGCCGCCAGCAGCTGGGTGCGGTTGTTGTACAGCGACGCCGTCGGGTTGGCGATCTTGAAGCGGAGCGCTTCGAGCTGGAAGGGGTCGTGGCCCGCCAGGTAGTCGAGCAGCCCGCGGAACGCGGCGGCGGCGCCCTCTCCCCCACCGCCCATCTCACCGAGTCCGACCAGTCCGTTGTCCGCCTCGACCTCGACGATGGTCCTGACGAACCTGCCCCAGTGGGCGCCGTTGCTGTGCCGCAACGGCGCTTCCAGCGGGACGGCCACCGTGGTGGCCCTGATGTCGACGATCTTCACAGAACCCCCCGAACGGCGGCCACCCCGCAGGCGGGCAGCCGTACCTTGACCTGTTCGTCGTGGACGTCCAGCGGCGTCCCCCCGACCGCGGCGGACCGCAGCCCGCGCAGGCGGACCGTGACCTCCACCTCGGTCGCGGCCAGCGACTGGAGTCGTACGACGACCTCCTCGCCCGCGCGCCCGAGTGAAGTGATGTGGACCTCGGGATGGTCCACGGACGCGAACACGCCCTCCTTGCCGGGCTCGGCGGACCCCGTCGCGAGAATGCCGAGGAAGGGGTCGGTGAGCCCCGCGGCCGCCAGCGGGCCGAGCACCCTGCTCCCCATGGTCGAGGAGGAGGTGACCGCGTAGCGGAAGGTCGTCTCCCCCTGCTGCTGGGTGGGGAAGTTGGTGTCCCAGATGTTGTTGAGCGCCCAGGAGTAGATCGTCCCCGGTTCCTCGTCGAGCGTGGCGGGGAAGGGTGCGTAGGGCATGTGGATGGTGCCGAGCTGCACCAGCGGCGCCTCGAGCGTCGCCCACGCCACCGACAGCTCGGGGTCGTCGAAGGCGATCCAGTGCCTGATCGGCAGCATGTAGGCGGCCGAGCCTGGGACGCTGGGGCCGCCGCCGACGCCGCCGGTGAGCTCCCACGCCGTAGGCGGCCCCTGGGCGGCGAACGGAAAGGCGAGGAAGACCGCCTCCTTGGCGGGAGTGCCCTGCTTGGCCAGCCGGTAGGTCAGGTCGACCCGCGGCACCCCGTCGTAGAGCTCGATCGTCGTGCGCACCCAGTCGACGCCCTTGGCCTGCAGCTCCACGACCAGCTTCTCGCCGATCGCGGTGCGTTCGGCCTTGACGACCGCGGCGTGGCGGCCGATCGCCCGGTCGCCGAGCAGGGTCCTGTCGTGCGCGCCGACGTGCCCCGACATGTGGTTGAAGTGCGGCGCCGTGGCGTAGCGGTCGTAGACGTACTGCCCGAACCCCGCGGCGGCGTCGGCGTTGACCAGGTCCCTGCCCGCCGCCTTGTCGAAGATCGAGCGGATGTAGCCCTCCTTGACGTCGTAGGCGACCTGGTAGAACTCGTTCTCGATCGTCTCCTCGATGTCCCTGGTCGTGACGGCCTCGCCGGGCCTGATCGACACGAACGCGTAGCCGTACCCGGGCAGGTCGCGGACGACGGCGCTGACGTGGCGGCCGATCGGGCGCGTGGGCCAGTCGACGGGGTGCACGACCTCCTCGTGATGGGGGATCCGCTCGCCCGTCCGCTCGTCCACCAGCGAGATCGGCTCGTCCAGCGGCACCACGTCACGCGGGAGGAAGGCCCGCACCACGTCCGTGCGCCGCTGCGTGCCGGGGTTGACGACGACGAAGCCCGTGCCGCCGAAGCGCCGGCCGAACCTGCGCATGCCCGCCTGCAGCAGGTCGGCCGAGTCGTCCTGCGCGTCGTAGGCGCCCGCCGACTTGCGCGTCCACTGCAGCCCGCCCGAGTCGCCCCCGTCCTCGGCGTCCTCCCACGGGTTGGCCGCGCCCCAGGTGTGCTCGTTGAACAGCGCCACCTTGTCGTAGGCCAGGTCGATCTGCTCGGTCGCGTCCGCGCCCGCCAGCGTGTGCAGCGTCTCGGCGGCGCGCAGCGCGCTCTGCGCCCTGCGCACGTAGCCGAGCGGGCGGGCGCCCGAGCCGAGCCCGTCGGCCCACCAGTCGGTCCAGTCCCCCTCGTGGACGGCCAGGCGGTCGTGGTAGCGCTCCTCGACGTGCGCGAAGAAGTCGCTGTTGATCGCCGAGCGCAGGTGTGGATAGGCCCATGTGGCGTTCCACTCGCGCACGATCGAGGCGGGCACGATCGAGGGCCCCGCGTTGTCCGCGTGCGCCCCCTGCACCCGCAGGTGCAGCGCGTCCAGCGCGTACGGCTCCCGCTGCGCGTCGGGCCCCTGCCAGCCGAACGTGCCGGGGCCGTACGGGTAGCCCCTGCCCGCCAGCGCGCACAGGTAGCGCGGTAGCAGGTCGTCGGCCAGCTCGAAGGAGTCGGCGAGGCCGACCGTGTTGCCCTCCATGTAGGCCATGCCGTGCGGGGTGTCGGTGAACCAGACCAGCAGCTCGTTCCCGCTGGGCGCCCTCCACCTGAACGGCCTGGTCAGCTTGTCGCCGCCGTGCAGGTACGGCACCGACCTGCCCGCCCAGTTGTGCGCCGCCGCGAGGTAGCGCACCCCCACCGAGTTCAGCGCGTCGACCAGCCCGACGACCGCGCCGGGCACGTCGGTGTGCATCGCCGAACGGGCGGGCAGCTCCTCGGTGAAGCGCAACTGCCGGTAGAGCTCCTCGGTCGAGCACGCCTCGGTGTGCAGCTGGAACGGCAGCGCGGTCACCTCGATCAGCCCCTCGCGCACCCGCTCCTTGAACGCCTCCACCAGGTCGCGGGGCCGCAGCTCGAGCCACCGCAACGCGGGCATCGACGACTCCACGGTCCACCGGAACTTCGCGTCGTCGGGCCATTCCGCGCTCTCCTCGGTCAGCCGCAGCGCCGCGTCCAGATAGTCGAGGTGGTGGCGCAGCACGGTGCCCTGCGGATCGGTGTAGCCGATGTCGAGATGCGAGTGGTGGACGACGAAGACGTCCCAGTGACGCTGTGGCGTGACGGTGATCACCGCCTCGCCGATCAATCCTTCACCGTCGCGCAGTTCCAGCGTGAAGTCCTGCGGCTGTGACACCTCGGGCACCAGGAGCGTCACATCGGCGCCCTCGGCCCTGTCCACGCCGACCAGGACGTGTTCGAGATGGGCGGGCACCAAGCCGGTCACCGACACCCTGACCGCCTGACGGCCGTCGTGGGTGATCAAGGGCAGCACCGAGACCCTGGCCTCCAGGCCCCTGACGGAGATCACCGGGGTCGAGGTGTCCTCGCGCAGCGCCTGCCGTATGCCGTCGTAGTCGGGGGAACCAAGGCTCGGCTGCAGCAGCCGACTCGTCATGACAGACCTCCTAGGGCGAGTCCACGGGCGAACATCCGCTGGGTGGCCACGAACAGCACCACCGTGGGCAGCGACACGACCAGCCCCGCCGCCAGGCCGACGGGCACGGGGGTGCCCGCGTAGACGTCGGTCAGCAGCCCGGCCAGCGCGGTCATCACCGGCCGCACCTCGGCGGTCTGCGACAGCGTCAGCCCGAAGAGCAGGTCGTTCCAGATGAAGGTGAAGTTGAGGATGAAGACGGCGGCCAGCGCGCTGAGGGCCAGCGGCAGGTAGACGCGGAAGAAGATGCGCAGGGTGGAGGCGCCGTCCATCCTGGCCGCCTCGAAGATCGAGAAGGCCACACCGGTGAAGAAGTTGCGCAGCACGAACGCCGACAGCGGCACGCTGATCGTCGTGTACACGAGGATCATCCCCAGCCGCGTGTCGTACAGCCCGGCATCGCTGTAGCCGACGAAGAGCGGCACGAGCAGCATCTGGGAGGGGAAGACCGTGCCACCGAAGATGACCATGAACCAGAGGAAGCCGTGGCGCAGCCGCAGCACCACGATCGTGTACCCGGCCATCGCGCCGATCAACACGCCGATCGCCGGAGACACGACACTGTAGAGGGCGGTGCTGGCCAGGCTCTGCGACAGGTCGGCCCTGTCCCACGCATGGAAGAAGTTCTCGATCAGCGCGAAGTCGGGCGAGGGTACCCACGCCTGCGAAGGGTCGTAGGTGTCGGCCGGGCGCGCGGCGTTGACGAGCAGCAGGTAGGTGGGGCCGAGCCAGATCAGCCCCAGCACGACGAGGACGAACCGCCTGATCATGCGCGCCTCCGCAGATACAGGTAGGACGCGAGACCCGTGATCACCGTCAGCACGACGGCGACGGCTGAGCCGTACCCGTATTCGCTGGCCACGAACGTGTCGCGGTACATGGTGACCGCCAGCGTCTCCGAGTTGCGCCCTGGACCGCCCTGCGTCATCACCCACACGATGTCGAAGCTCTTCAGGCTCGCCACCAGCGCCAGGCCCACGACGACGGCCGTGAGCGGCGCCAACAGCGGCCAGATGACGTGCCGGAACAGCCGCCACCCCGACGCCCCGTCGAGTCGCGCGGCCTCGATCGGCTCCTTGGGTATCGACTGCAGCCCGACGGCGAACAGCAGCGTGTTGACGCCGAGCTGCTGCCACGTCCAGACCAGCAGCATGGCGATCGTGTTCTGCGGCGCGTCCTGCAGGAAGGCGGTGTCCACCCCGAGCAGGTTGTTGGCGATGCCGTCATGGGACAGGATCGGGCTCCACACCAGGCCGAGCCCCGCCCCGCTCAGCGCGTAGGGCAGCATGAACGGCACGCGGAACCACGCACCGCCCCTGATGTCGTACGACAGCACCGCCACCAGCAGGCCGAGGCCGACAGGGAGCACCATCGTCCCCGCCACCCAGATCAGCGTGTTGCGGATCGCGGTGAGCAGCGCGGGGTCGTCGAGCAGCTTGACGAAGTTCGCGAAACCCACCCACTCCGGCGGAGCCAGGCCGTCGTAGCGGGTGAGGCTGAGATAGGCCGTCCAGACGAAGGGCGCGTACAGCAGGGCCGCCACCAGCAGGACCGCGGGGGAGACGTATCCCGCGCGGAACCTGCCGAGCAGCGGCGCCGTTCTTCCTCTCACTGGTGCGTGCTCCAGTACTCGTCGGCCTTCTTCTGGATGTCCTCCAGCACCTGCCGATAGGTCTCGGGCTTGGCGACGAACAGCCCGAAGCCGTCGAGTGCGGCGGTCAGGATCGGCGGCGGCGTCGCCTCGAAGTAGCGGTTGACCAGGCGGTACTTCCCGCCGCCCGCGTCCTTGGTGACCTGCCCGAGCACCTCGCTCTTGATGGTCACCTTGGGGTTGGCGCTGACGTCGCCGCGGGCGCTCGCCCACTTCTCCTGCGCCTGGGTGCCCGTCCACCACTTGAGGTACTTCATGCTCGCCTCGGGGTCGGGGGCCTTGGCCAGCGCGCAGAGCGGACCGCTCTCGAAGATCATCGAGGTCTTGGGCAGTGAGGGGTTGACGTTGGGGATGACGAAGAACCCGGCGTCCAGGTTGCGCTGGGTCATGCTCGTGTTGAACCAGGTGCCGAACGACACCATGGCGACCTTCTCGTTCTTCAGCGCGTCGGCGGGATCGGTCTTGTCACCCGGGTGACTGAAGTACCCCGCGTCGATGAGCGACTTCCACTTCTCCATCACCTGGACCACTCCAGGGTCGGTGTACTTCGCCTTCCCCGTCGACAGCCGGTCGTAGAGGTCGGGGTCGGTCCCTGCCAGGAGCTGCTCGAACCAGACGAAGGAGAACAGGACCGAGGTGTGGTAGAAGGCCTTGATGTTGGCCTTCTTGAGGGTCTCGGCCACCGTGACGAGCTCGTCCCAGGTGGTGGGCGGCTTCAGGCCGTGCTCGTCGAAGATCTTCTTGTTGTAGAACATCCCCCAGTAGGCGACGTTCAGCGGCACGCAGTACTGCTTGCCGTCGACGGTGTAGTAGGTGGCGACGTCCTGGGACAGGTCACCGTTCTTGATCGCCTCCTGCCAGATGGCGCTGGTGTCGGCCACCTGCTTCTGGCCCACGATCTCCTTCAACAGCCCCCCGGTCTGCCAGGTGAACAGGTCGGGCTTGACGTTGGTGCGGAACGAGGCCTTGATGAACGCCTGGTAGGTCGGTTCGTCGGTGTAGCCGACCGGCTTCATGTTCAGGCCGATCTGCTGCTTGGACAGGGCGCCCATCTCGGTGAAGTACGAGCTCCACGCGCCCTTGTCGTTGTAGAGGGTCAGCTCCGTCTTGGCCTGGCGGGCGGGAGTGCTCCCGCACGCGGCCAGAAGGAGGAAGGCGGTCATCAGGATGGGGGTTCGCCGGATCATGGCCGGCCTCCTGTTCTACACGAGCCTGTGCTGGATCACCGTTTTCACGTCAATCAGGTGGGCGCGCATGAGCTCCTCCGCCGACCCGGCGTCGCCTGCCTCGATGGCCTCGAGGATCGCCAGGTGCTCGTCGTAGTCACGGCGCCGGTCGTCGAAGAGCCGCAGGATCTCCCGCTGCTCCGAGGCGTGCACGCGCAGCAGCGAGTCGACGACCTCGCCGAGCACGCTGTTGCCCGCCAGCCTGGCCGCCACCCTGTGGAACGTCATGTTCGCCTCGTGCAGCTCGGCGTCGTCGCCGCGCAGGTGCATGGCCGCCTGGCCGAGCACCTCACGCAGTTCCTGCGCGCCTGGCCGCCCCGCCGCCATCCCTGCCAGCGGCGGTTCGATGAGGATGCGCGCGTCGAGCAGGTCGAGCAGCTGCCCGCCCGGCATCGTGCGCATGTTGGGGTTGGGAAGCACGACTCGCTCGATGTCCGCGCCGACATAGAGGCCTGAGCCGTGCCGCATCTCGATCGCGCCCGTCGCCTCCAGGCGGCGGAGCGCTTCGCGCAACGTGGGCGTGGTCACGGCGAACCGCTGCGCCAGCTCACGCGTGGTGGGGAGCCGGTCGCCCGGCTGCAGCCCGCTCTCAGTGATCAGGCCGAGCACCTGCTCGGTGAGTACGCCGGAGAGGGAAGGCCGGACAACCATCATCTAATGATTAGATCACTTATCTGCTGTATTTTCACGTCATGAAGAGAATCGCCTGGGTGGCCGGCGTCTTAGCGCTCCTCTCCCTGGCCGGCGTCGGGGGCGCGGGCTGGTACTACTCCGGCATGGTCATCGACCCCTCCCACGGCGATTCGTATCCGCTGGAGGTGGTCTCCTACGACGGCTCCCAGGTGACCCTCCGAGGGGGCGGCGACACCGACGCGACCGGCACCTTCGGGCTGACCTGGGCCTCGGGCAACGCGCTGCTCGGCGACGTGGTCGCGCGCGGGCCCGGCACCGTCACCCGCAAGGTCGACGCCGTACGGCGGGGCACGCTCGAGCCCGGCGTCCGCGCCTACCTGGACAGGTGGATGTGGGGCCACGAGAATCCGCGGTCGGCGGTCGGCGTGCCGTACAGGGCGGTTCGGATCCGGTCCGAACTGGGCGACTTCCCCGCGTGGCGGACCGAAGGGGACGGCAGCACCTGGGTGATCGCCGTCCACGGGCGCAACGCGAACCCCGCCGAGGCGCTGCGCGTGCTCCCGGTCTTCCACAGGCTGGGGATGCCGGTGCTGAGCATCACCTACCGCAACGACGAGGGGGCGCCGGCCGGCCCGGACGGCAGGTTCCACCTGGGCGCGACGGAGTGGAAGGAGGTGGCGGCCGCGATCACGTACGCGCGCGCCTCGGGCGCGACCGGGGTCTACCTGTACGGGTGGTCGATGGGAGGGGCGATCGTGCCGATGGCGGCGCGGATGCTTCCCGACGAGCCGATCAAGGGGCTGATCCTCGACAGTCCCGTCCTGGATTGGCGGGCGCCGATCGAGCTGGGGGCCAGGCAGAAGGGGGTGCCGGCGTGGCTGGCCTCGGTGGGGATGTTCGTGGTCGAACGGCGGACCGGGCTGTCGTTCGCCGAGCTGGATCACGTGGCGCATGCCGAGGAATTCACGGCGCCCGTGCTGATGTTCGTCGACGCCGATGATCAGACGGTGCCGGTCGGACCCGCGGTGGAGTTCGCCCGACTTCGCCCCGACATCACCCGACTTTTCAGGACATCGGGTGCGGGGCACACAGGCTCCTGGAACGCCTCCCCCAACGCCTACGAGAAGGCCTTGACCGACTTCGTCACCAGGCTCTCCTAGCCTCCTGTTCCTTCTTTCAGGGCTTGGGGGCGGGGCCGAGGAAGGTGAGCATCTGGTCGATCTGGGCCTTGCGCGACCGCTCGACCTGCCTGGCCCATTCCTTCACCTTCGGGTTCATCCCGTTGTAGACCTCGACCCTGGCCATCTGGATCGCGTCATCCTGGTGCGCGATCAGCAGGTTCACCAGGTCGTTCTCGTTCTTGACCGCCGCGATCCGCTCCCTGTCGGTCTCCGGCAGCCCGCCGTGCCCCGCGTGGGCGTCCGAGGGGGCGGTCAGCGGCTGGTCCCAGTCGGTCAGCCACTTGGTCATCGTGTTGACCTCGGCCGTCTGCGTGTGCTCGATCGCCGCCGCGAGCGTCTTCATCTCGGCGGTGGTGGCCCTGCTGCCGGCTAACCGTACGATCTCGATGCCCTGCTTGTGGTGCGGGATCATCATCTGCAGGAACATCACGTCGTCGGCGTTGACCTGCTCCCGCGGCTGCTCGCCGCAACCCGCCCCGAGGAGCAGGGCCGCGGCGAGGGCTGCGATCAGACGCGCTTCCACAGCGCCGGGACGTTGGGCGGCTCCCAGCCGGCGATGGCCGTGTGGGGCTGCAGGCACTCGTAGGACAGACCGGCGTAGGTCACGCGGTCACCTCCCTTGTAGGCCTTGCCAGCCTGCCAGGTCCCCGCGGGCACTGTCGAGGTCGGCGTCGGCGTCGGGGTGGGGGTGGGCGTCGGGGTCGGCGTGGGAGTGGGCGTCGGCGTGCCGCCGCCTCCGCCGAAGTCGACGTCCGAGCAGGTGTAGAAGGCCTCGTTGCTGCCGACGACGCGCTGCCAGATCGAGTAGAGGATGTGCCGCCCCGAACGCTGCGGCAGGTTGATCGTCCAGTTGGTGAACGTCGTGGGGTTCTGGTTGTTGAACGTCTTGATGTGCACGAGGTCCGACCACTTCAGGGGCATGGTCGGGTTCCACCCGTCACGGGTGATGTAGAACTCGAAGTTGCTGTTGGCGTGCGGTGCCGTGGCGTGGTAAGTGAGCGTGAAGCTGCCCGGCCGTACCGTGGTGGCGGGCCAGTCGGCGCGCTGCAGGTCGAGCCCCCTGTACTTGTCGCGGCCCGCGCTGCACAGTTTCCCGTCGGGGATGATCTCGCGGTGCCGGCCTCCCGCTTCGAGGAGGGAGACCTCGTTCCAGTCGTAGAACGCCTGGGTCCCGGCGGCGGCGACGGCGGCCTTGCAGGCGGCCGACTTGGGCGACTCCGGGCCTTCGTTCTTACAGACGTAGACGCGGCTCGGCGGGTTGGACATCGTGCCGTGGGCGTTGGCGGCGCCGGCGGGGAGGAGGACGAGAGCGGCTGTTCCTGCGGCTAAGGCGGCGGTTCTCTTGTTCACGGGAGCTCCCGGGGGTGTTAACTAACAGGAAACCTTCCTAAGGATTAACTGTGCGACGGCCCCCGCGCAAGGGCCCCTGTCAGCGACATTTCAGATGAAGGAGAGGGCCTGGCCGGCGTTGTACCGCACGATGTCCGCCATCAGACCGTAGAGAGCACCTGAGGCCCCCACGATCCTCGTGAGGGCCTCAGGAAGGGAGGTCACCGCAGGGCGTAGGCGCGGATCACCTCCTGCGAGAGCGTGTTGCCCGCCTCGTCGGCGGCCTTGACGCGCAGCGACACGAAACCCGACGACGGCTGGTCCAGCCTGGCCCCTGCAGCCCCTGACAGCCGCGGGTGCCCGCCCTCTGAGCAGCGCGGCAGGCGTTCTACCGTGAGACTCATGAGCTACGTCGACTCGATCGCACGGCGGCGGGTGCCACCGGCCGCCGTCGACGTGGCGCTGGCCCTGCTCGTCGTCGCCGGGGGACTCGCCGTCCCCGGCGACGGCCCGGACACCGCCGGCCTGCGCGAGCCCGACCTCTGGCGGATCCTGCTCGTCCTGCTGTCCGGCATGCCGCTCGCGGTGCACCGCCGGTGGCCCCTGCCTGTCCTGCTGGTCGTCTCCATCGCCGTCGGCGCGTTGCAGGCGTGGCACTACCTGCCACCGCCTGCCGGCCCCCAGGGAACCTACATCGGCGTGCCGTACCTGGCCATGGCCGTCGCCGTCTTCCTCACCGCCGTACGAACGCCGCGCCGACCCGCCCACATCACGGCTCTGGTCGTGATCCCTTCCGTGGCCGTCGCCGAGGCGCTCATGGTGCCGGGTCACCGCATGGCCGCCGCCGTCACGATGACCATCCTGCTCGTCGCGGCCTGGGCCCTCGGCAGGCTCTCCAGAGCGCGCAAGGCCATGGCGCGCGAGGCGCTCGATCGAGCGGCCGCCCTGGAACGGGAACAGGCGGCCAACGCCCGCGCGGCCGTCACGCGGGAACGCACGCGCATCGCGCGCGAACTTCACGACATCGTCGCCCACAACGTCAGCCTCATGGTCGTCCAGACCATCGCCGCCGACCGGGTCCAGGACCGCGACGGGGCCAAGGCACACGAGCTGCACCGGACGATCGAACAGACCGGCCGGGCAGCCGTCACCGAGCTGCGACGCCTGCTGGATCTCCTGCGGACCGACGACCAGGAGGAGGAGGAGGAGGACCCGACGCGGGAGCCGCCCCAGCCCACCCTGCGGGAGATCCCACGCCTGGTGGAGACCGTACGAGCGGCCGGACTGGACGTCGAGTTCTCCGTGACCGGCGACGCCGCGACCCTGCCCGAAGGCACGGAACTCGCCGCCTACCGCGTCGTCCAGGAAGCCTTCACCAACACGCTCAAGCACGCCGGGCACACGCGCGCCAGGCTCAGCATCACCTGGGAGCCGGACCTGCAGCTGACGGTGAAGATCTGCGACGACGGACGGCAACCTGGGCACGACCCGCCCAGCGGGCCGCCGGCCGCCGCGGGAAGCGGCCACGGCCTGATCGGCATGCGGGAGCGCATCGCGGCCGTGGGCGGCACACTCCACGCCGGTGAGCGGCCGGGCGGCGGGTACTGCGTCCACGCCACCATCCCCGTGTCCGGCCCGCACGACCGAAGGAAGCGAGCCACATGACGGCGATCCGCGTGCTGCTGGTCGACGACCAGCCCATGATCCGCACCGGCTTCCGGCTCATCCTCGAAGCCGAGCCCGACATCACCGTCGTCGGAGAGGCAGGCGACGGCCAGAGCGGCGTCGACGACACCCGGGCGCTGCAACCCGACGTCGTGCTGATGGACGTGCGCATGCCCCGCATGGACGGCGTCGAAGCGACACGGCGCATCGTCGAATCAGGCTCGGCGAGCCGCGTCATCATCCTGACCACCTTCGACCTCGACGAACACGTCCACGACGCCCTGCGGGCCGGCGCCAGCGGCTTCCTCGTCAAGGACGGGCCTGCCGACTCCCTGGTGGCGGCCATCCGTACGGTGGCCGAGGGCGACGCGGTGATCTCGCCACGAGTCACGCGCAGACTCCTCGAGCGCTTCGCGCGCCTCGCCGAGCAGCCCCCCGCCCCGGCGCCCCGCGGCCTTGACGCCCTGACAGCGCGGGAACTGGACGTCCTGCGCGCGCTGACCCGCGGCCTGTCCAACGTGGAGATCGCACAGGAACTGCACGTGAGCGAGGCGACCGTCAAAACGCACGTCGCGAACATCCTCGGCAAGTACCAGCTCAGGGACAGGGTGCAGGCCGTCATCCTCGCCTATGACACCGGGCTCGCCAGGCCCGCCGCCGGCCGCTGACCCACCGCCGGTCGCGGACCCACCGACCTCAAGCCGCCGCCGGGCTCGCCAGGCCCGCCGCCGGTCGCTGACCTGCCCGACGCGGCAGGCCCTTCGCGAACGCGGCGACGCCCGCAGGCCCGCGAAACCGCCGCTCATCGCGAAAACCGGCGCGGACGACCTGCATGTCCATGCTGAGCAGCGCCTTCAGCGCCTTGCCCCCGGCGATGTGCTCCTTCTCGGTGTCCGCCATGGAGTTGATGGACACCGTGACCTGGCGGCTGCCGTCGGCGAGCGTGAAAGCGTGCGTCGTGAAGCCGGGAGTGCCGCCGGTGTGGCCGTAGGCCGTCCCGAACAAGGGGTTCTCGAGCCGGGCGATGCCCAGCCCGTAAGGCTCGCCGACCCCGAGTGTTCTGGCTTCCTTCATCTCCCGCATCAGGCGCCCCGGCAGGAGATACCCGCCGATGAGCGCCTTGAAGAAGGTGTTCAGGTCATGCGTGGTCGAGATCATCGCGCCTGCCGTCCAGGCCCAGGACATCCCGGACTCGGTGACGTCGACGTACGGGGAATCGGAGCCGTGAAGGCGCATGTAGGCATGGGCGTGCGGGCCCGGGATGCCGGTCGAGGTCGCAGGGAAGGACGTCCGTCGCAACCGGAGCGGCTTCACGATGCGCTCCACGATCTCTCTCCTGGCGGTGTTCCCCGTGCTCTTCTCTATCAGCATGCCGAGCACCACATAGTTGGTGTTCGAGTAGCCGCCGGCGGTACCGGGAGCGAAGGCGGGCTCGTGCCGGTTGGCCTCGGCGACCAGCTCCCGAGGCGTGTAGCGCTTGAACCGCGTGTCGTACATCCCCTGCAAGCCTCCGGGCCAGAGGCTGTCGGTGTAGTTGAACAGTCCGCTGCGGTGGCTCAGCACGTGCCGCACGGTGATCTTCTCCCCGTTGGGAACAAGACCGGGAAGGTGCCGCTCGACCGGATCGTCGAGATTCAGCCTGCCCTCCGCGACGAGCTGGAGCACCGTGGTGGCCACGAACGTCTTGGTCACGCTTCCCACCCGGAACATGCCATCGGCCCGCGGTGGCTCGTCGCGGCCCAGCCGGCCCTTGCCGCTCCGCCCGGTCCAGACGCCGTCGGCGTCCCGGACCTCCGCGATGACCCCCGGCGCGCCCGACGCAACGATGTCATCCAGCACCTTCTGGAACTGGGCGCCGTTCCGGACGTGATCCTCGCGGAACGCGGGATGGCGCGCCTCGACAGAGGCGGCGGCGGGACCGGCGGGAGCGGCCGAGGCGGCCGAGGGCGCGGCCGCCGAAACGAACAGGGCCGCTGCCGTGAGTACGCCGGCGAGCGTGGACAGGCACATGGTTCTTCCTTCGAGCCGAAGTGGTGGTGTCCTCTTCAGCCTGGTCGCCGAAACACCGTTCCTCCTCGACCACGCGGACCACTTCCGGCCTCGGCCGAACCGGCGAGAACCTCGCGGCCTCCCCCGAAAGACGGACAACCCGAACGGATGAGAAACCTCGCCCCAGGCACCTGGTCGACCACCGCAGCACGCGTGACCCGACCTGGTCCACCGCAAGCAGCCCTGCCCGGCGAAAGACCGCACACAGTCCACTGCGGCCGAGGTATAGAACGGTTCCGTTTCGTAGCGCTACGGAAGCGTTCTATAGTGCCGTCATGCGTCCTCCCCGATCGACTCTCGACGGCCCCCAGTTCGCGGGCTGGACATCGGACGCGGCGGTGCGGCCGCGCTATCGGGTCCGCACCGAGCCCGACGTGAAGATCCCCCTGCCCGACGGCACGGTCCTGGTGGGGGACCTGCACCGTCCTGTCACCGACCAGCCGCAACCGGCCCTGCTGGGCTGGAGTCCGTACAACAAGGACCTCATGCCCACCGGGGTCCCCGCACCGTTCAACGAGCCGGGCGACGTCACCTACCTGGCCAGGTGCGGATACCCGGTCGCGGTGGTCAACGCCCGCGGGACGGGGCGCTCCGGGGGCACGCTGCCGCCGGAGATGTTCGGGCCGACCGAGATGGACGATCTGCGGGCGACCATCGCGTGGCTCGCGTCCCGCCCGTGGTGTGACGGCCGCGTCGCGATGACGGGGATGTCGTACTTCGCCATCAGCCAGCTGATGGCCGCGGGACACCGGATCCCGCATCTGGCCGCGATCGCCCCCTTCGGTGCCGCGACCGACCTCTACCGGATGCTGGCCTACCACAACGGCACCCAGACCTCCGGGTTCCTCGGCCGCTACATCGCGATCAACGGCGCGGCACAGCGGGCGCGGCTACACCCGGTGCTGCGGCACGCGCTCGGACATCTCGTCGGCACCCGTCCCGCCCAGACCGCGATCCGGGCGGCGATGGCACGGGCACTCCCCCAGCTGACGCGACGGCTCCCTGTACCAGGACCATGGCTGCGCCGGTGGTCCGCCTATGCGCTGGACGCACCCCTGGACGGCCCCCTCTACCGGGATTCCTCGGCCTGGCCCCGGCTGCCCGACATCGACATTCCCGTGCTGATCGGGTCCGAGTGGAGCATGGTCGGCCTGCACCTGCCCGGCGCGTTCGACGCCTGGCACGCGGTGACGGCCCGAAGAAGATGTTCATCGGGCCGCGCTGGACCCGCTGGCCGTTCCTCCGCTACCAGAAGGAGATCGTCGCCTTCTACGATCACGTCCTGCGGGGCGCCGACAACGGCTACGCGGCGCTGCCCGCCGTCCGGTACTGGCTGCACGGCGCCGAGCGCTGGGAGAGCGCCGAGGACTGGCCGGTGCCCGACGCCCACCCATGGCGGCTCCACCTGACCGGCGACCCGCAGGCCGGGCTGGCCTCCGAAGCCGGCGAGCAGGCGATCGAACGCAGTTGGGCGGCCGTCCCACCGGGTATGCAGTACCCGGGCGCCTTCAAGGACGGTCACGTGGCCCGGTACCGCACCGCGCCGCTGCCGATCGACACCCATCTCGTCGGGACCGCCCATCTCACGCTGCGGATGACGAGCACGGCCATGGACACCCACGTACAGGTCAGGCTGAGCGATGTCGCACCGGACGGCCGGCCCACCGTCATCAGCGTCGGATGGCTGGCGGCCTCCCACCGTACCGAGGACGAGGATCGCACCACCTCCAGCGAGATCGTGCACGACCACACCCGACCGGTGCCGCTGGTTCCCGGCGAACCCGCCACCCTCCGGCTGAGCCTCGCGCCGTTCGCCCAACTGGTCCGGGCCGGGCACCGGCTGCTGCTGGAGATCGGCAGCGACCCGCGAAGACTCGCCCCGCCCGCGTCCGACTATGTCTACTTCGGCATGGCGGGCCCGCCGTATGCCGCCCGCAACACCGTCCTCCACGGCAGCAGCCTGGAACTCAGCGTTCGTGGGGAGACGCCGTGATGACCGAACCCGACCCCCGCATCGCCCACACGCGCGACCGCGTCCTCCGCGCCGCCCTCGGCCTGCTGGCCGAACGCGGCGCCGGCGGCCTCACCATCGAAGCCGTGGCCCAGCGGTCGGGCGTGGCCAAGAGCACCATCTACCGACACTGGCCCGGCCTCCCCCCACTGATCCTGGACGCCTTCAAATCAGTCGACCCGGTCTTCCCGAGCCGTCCGGTCACCGGGAGCGTCCGCGAGGAGACCAGGCTCTTCCTCACCGCGCTGGGCGACACCATCACCCACGCCCCCTGGGCGACGCTCATGTCCACGCTCGTCGACGCCGCCGAACGCGACGCCGACCTGCGCACCCTGCTCGCCGACTTCATCGAGCAGCGGCGGGCACCGCTACGCGCGATCATCTCCGACGCCACAGAACGCGGACAGCTCCCGAAGGACACCGACCCCGGCTTCCTCGCCGGCCTCCTCGGCGGCGCCCTGTTCTACCGTCGCCTCGTCAGCCACGAACCGATCGACGACGCCTTCATCGATCAGCTTCTCGACCAGTGCCTCCCGGGCTAGCCCTCGCGCCAGGACAATGTCGGCGATCTTCGCGGACGAGGTTCAGGCCAGGGGCGTGCGGCAGCCGCCCTACCACTCTTCGAGCACCTGCTCAGATTCCGCTCACGGCCGCGTTACGGTGCAGAGAGGAAATCGTGGGCGGTCCCTTCGACCGCTGGTCCGCATCCGGCTGGAAGGCCGGCCACCACCAAAGCGATGGCCTCGTCAGCGCTGTCGACTTCACCTATGTCGACGCCACGGGCAGGCCCAGAGACTCGGTAGCGCCCGTTGCTCAACGGCTCAACGAACGGGATGTTCCATACGTACGGGTAGCCCGTACACATGCTGAAGTGGAGGGACCAGTGGCTCAAGACCGGCAAGAGCTGCCGGAGCTGAGATCTTGCGTGAGCCGCCTCCACCAGAGCATGCGCTCCCTCAACAGGACCGTCCCGAGCATCCTGACGGATCAGGCACCACCGCACTGCGACCATGTCGGCCGGTCCCCGCTCATGGGCATAGGCGATCTCGCTGATCTCCACGAACGGTGCCGTCCGCTGAATCTCGGAGAGCCGGCCTCCATGCCGCCACACACTCGCAGCTCTGGCAACCTCCCGGAGGTCCGGTGTTGCTCCAGAGACAAGCTGGACGCCTCGGCTCCACCCATCGACAATGAACCACCGCTCGACGGCGCCGCGCGTGATCGCAAACGGATCACGCCCAGCATCGGCGCTGGCCACAGCCGCCCATCCGAGTGGATCGGAGTCGCTGCTGACGATACTGCCGAGATCCACCCCATGTTCGGCAGCGACCGCCTCCAACGCCGCAGCCAGACTTCCCGCAGACTCCACGTCCGGATACAGCTCAGAGTCGCCAATCACACGACATGTCTGACGGAAAGCGGACAGCACGTCATGACGGCCAAGGTGCGGATGCACGGCCGACAGGATCCGACGCCGGAAAGGGCGGAGACCTCGGCAGCGGCTTCCCGCCCTGGTGACGCGGTGGGCACGGGTCAATGCCATGTGATCGCGTGAGGCCGCGGAGCTGTACGAGCGATGCCGGCGATCGGCTGACACCGTCGCCAGAAAGCGGCCCCGCTCAGTCGACGGTCATTCGCTACCCTGACCCCGGATTGATCATTTCCGGGAGAGGGTGCCGTGATGCGGGAACCCGCGGCAGAAGCGTTATCCCCCGTGGCGGCAGCGCTGCGCTTCGGTGCGGTTCTGGCCGCGGCCGGACCGGTGATCCTGACGGTCTTCCGGGTCGGTAGGCAGGGCGTCGGCTGGTTCTGTTCCGGGATGGGTTCCGCTCCCCCTTCGGGTGAAGGCCCCTACGCGCTGGAGTACGTGCCGGGAGAGTTGCTGTTCTGGGGCGTTCTCCTGCTGCCGGTCGTCGTGGTCGGCCTTCTCCTGCGCGGGTCGCGTCGGGCCGCGCTCGCCGCCGTCGCCGCGGTCAGCGCCGTGCTCGCGTTCGCGCTGGTCACGGCGTTCTACCTACCGGGTCCCGACCCATGCACCGGGCAGGAACGTGCGGTCATGCTGCCCTGGCCTCTGATCGTCTGCTATCCGGTGGCCGCAGGGGCGCTGCTCCTGACGGCCAGGTCACCCCTGCCTCGGAGACCATACGGGATCATCCTGTGGGCAGGCGCCGTCGGCGCGGCGGCATGGGCGGCGATGTTCCACCGATGGACGGTCACATACGACACGTTCATGGCTGGCGTCGTCTATCTGAAGACCCCGGAGTACCCCTGGGACGGCCTCGCCTGGTGGTCCGGTGAAGCCAACACGATCGGCTTGCCGGTCGTACTCGTCGCATTGGCGGCGGCCGCTAGAGTCACCGCGCCCACCCGATGGGGACGGCTGGCGGGCACCGCGGCCGCGGCCGCCCTTCTCCTCTTTCCGCTGCTCGACATCGCGACGTGCGCCAGCCAGTACAGCGGCGACTTCGAGATATCTTTCGCCGATTCGGTACGGTGGCCGCTGCTTCTCGCGGCTGTCCTCGTCGCGTCGGCCGCTTGGAGCCCCGAGGTGCGGATCTCCTGGGCCGGGACCGTCCGTCTGGCGCGGAGCCTGATTCGCGGACAGTCGAAGGACGTGCTTCCCGGCCGGGTGAAAGAACTCGCCGTCGCCGCTGTGATCGCGGTTGCCGGCATCTGGCTGATCGTCTCGTCCTTCACGCCGACGCGGTAGGAGCACAACGACCGGTCCCGCGGTCCGGAGCGGTATCCGCGCCGGGAGCACTTCATTACGAGAGACGGGAATCGCGAGGGCTCCGGTGGGCGGGTCTGCCCCCAGATCTCCGACCAGATCCGGGAGCGCAGCCGCGCAGGTCGGCATCCCGTCAAGCGGCGTCGAGGGCTCCGGTGATCTTGCGGGCCATCTCGGCCATGGTGGGGCTGGGCACGCCCTGGTGGGTCTGGGCGCCTGCTTCGATGGCGACGATGAGGGTGCTGCGGAAGTTGTCGGCCTCTGCCGGATCCTGCTTCTTCAGCAGGCTCATGGCCGCCGTCAGGGCCGGCAGCACCTGGTCGGCGAGTTCGGCCACGGTCTTGCCGTACTTCACGCCCTTGGGCGCCTTGGTGATCACGTGCCCGACCAGGCCGGTCGCGGAGGTCAGGGCGATGGAGCCGTGGGTGGCGACCTTGTGGGCAGAACCGGCGGCGCCGGCGGCGGACATCAGCGAGACGGCGCCCCACGCGGCGATCTGCAGGGTGAGCTTGTCCTGGTCGGTGAGGGTGACGGACATGGTGGCGTGCTCCTTCGAATCCGAAAGTCAAGGGAACGGACGGATGGTGGACTGCGGCCCTGTTGCTGCCAGGGGTATCGAGATTGCTCAGGTCGGGTCGCCCGAGGCGATCTCACCCGGCCTCGAGGCCGCAATCGCTGAACCGTTCATGGCATCCACGATCGCCGACCGCTCTGATATCGGGCCGTTGCCGTCCTGACGCGGCCGCTGACACGACACCGCATGGTCGACCGCGACCGGTCAGCTGGGTCGAGGACGTCCGCGAGGGGGTTCAGTGGCGGGCGGGAGGAGCGACAGGGGTGGATGCCACGCCACTCGACGCGTCCAACGTCCGGCGGGCGTTCCGACTGATCGTGAAAGGAGCGGGCCTCGACCCGTCCGAGTGGTCACCCCGGGAACTGCGGCACAGCTTCGTGTCACTGCTCTCCGACAACGGCATCCCGATCGACGAGATCTCCCGGCTGGTCGGTCACAGCAGCACAGCCGTGACCGAGCTGATCTACCGCAAGCAGATCCGCCCGGTGCTCCAGGGCGGCGCGGTGGTCATGAACCGCATCTTCAGTCATGATCCGGAACGGTAGTCACGCACTTAGTCACGCAGAAGGCCCCCACGATCACGTGAGGGCCTTCTGACCTGGAGCCGCCTTCGGGATTCGAACCCGAGACCCCTTCATTACGAGATTCTTCATGGTCGTCCAGCGTCATCCGCCACTGCCTCCGTGCCCTGGTCACAGCCACCCACACCTGTCCGCACGTCCACCATCGTCCGCGATCGTCCGAGACCGTTGTTAGCAACCGCGTTAGCAAGGTCTCGACCTCCGCCACGTCATCCGATGGCAAGAGGACCCGCACCGCAGGGCCGTCAGGCCCGAGGAGCGGAAGCTCGCGGCAGGCTCCTCTTCAGCACCCCGCATCAGGAGTGCGATCGTTCTTCAGCTTGGACTGCGGCTATGACCCGCTGGTACGACATTCAGAATGATCAACTCATTCTTGATCATTCCGCAAGTACTCCGCAAAGATGGAGCCGTTCGACGTGCTCGGGATCCTTTCATTACGAGCCCACGGCAGGTCCCAGGTCGGCGTTCGACGACGTGGAGTGTGAGGCCTCGCGAATCGCGCAGACCCGTACTGGACCTACGCCGACGCCCTCACTCCTCGATCCGGTGGGGGCGTCGTCACGTCCTGGCGTGCCAAGGAAACTGAACCCACATGCCAACCTGCACCGCAGGCCAGCCGTCTCACATTTGCCCCATTTCTCACATACTGAAGGATCTACCGGTGCGCCCTCTCTCCCCGGCTCTGTCCGCTGCTGCTTTGGCCGCGGTGCTCGTCCCCGTTGTGCCGGCGCAGGCCGCCGCGCTCCCTGCGGTCCAGTTCGTGAAGATCTACTACAACTCGCCCGGGTCACCGGACAACGGGGCGAACAGCAGCCTGAACGGCGAGTGGGCGCAACTCAAGAACACCACCCGGAAGGCGATCAACCTCAAGGGGTGGACCCTCCGCGATAAGACGTCTGCGTCGGATCACGTCTACACGTTCGGTACGTTCACCCTCGACGCTGGGAAGACGGTCACGGTGCGGACCGGTAAGGGTACAAACACCTCGACCATCCGTTACTGGGGTCGATCCGGCGGGACGCTCGCTTACATCTGGAACCAGGCCTCGGACACGGGGTACATCCACAACCCGTCTGGAAAGCTCATCGACTCCTGCTCGTACAACAACTCCCGGGTCGAGTCGGTCAACTGCCTGTAGCCGTACAACGCCAAGAGTCCTCGCCCGATCCCGCTCACCCGGTGGTGGCAGGAAGGCGGTGCCTCCTCATCGGTGGGAGGCACCGCCTTCTGCTGGGCCATCCCGCTACCTGCACCATGACGAGCGCATCCATATCGCCGACCGGGTAAGGGAGAAGGCGTCGATCCGCGAGATTCCGCTGACAGATCTCGGCCTATGGTTCACCCGCAGCGACACCCTCGGCGATGGCATCGCGCTGGCCGCTGCCCGCTGCGGGCCCGTGGGTATCGACTTCGAGCGCTACCGAGAGCCGGTTCCCGAGGGCGAACTACACCTCACCGACAACGTCCAGGTGATCGACCGAGACGGGCAGATCCGGTCGGCTTTCTGCTGGTGACGGCATCGAGCAAGCATGAGCGTCATGGCCTACTCAGCATCTGATCCGTAGCAAAATTGGAGATGTCCACAGGCGTCCATTGGTGACATGAGCACCTATTCAGAAGGGGTGTTCGGCATCGGGTGCTGCACGCCTGTCTATGGTCGTCCAGGCCTGTCGTTAGCAACGGTGTTAGCAAGATCACCCGGTGGGATGCTCGTCAGGGCGAGGAGGACGGACGTGGGGTAGGTCCTGTCTGCGACTCGCGCCGAACTCCGCGAAGTTTCGCCGTCCTTGCGTAAGGCTCAGCTCGTAGTTCGGTCCCCCGCGAACTTCGTTGGCATCGTGGTCGTCCTGTCCATCGTCCTCCCAGAAGCAGACCGGACAGATCTCGTACCCGCCTCGTGTCGCAAGGGTGAGGAAACCGCAACAAGGACACGGATACGGCTCGTCTCTCCCGGATCGATGAACGCTTACGAACTCCATCCGGACACCGTAACGTCAGCCTGAAGGCGCCGCCGACTGCTGTACCTCCCACGGAGCGAGGCTGATCACGCGTCAGCGTCAGGCGCCGGTCGGTGCGGGTGACGTACGACTCGCCGGGGAGAAGCGACCGCCCAGAGGCCGTGGTCGCGGGCGTCACCTTCTTCTCGGGCAGGCGCGGGAATGCGGAGGATCGTGGTCGAAGGCCGGCGCTACTCTCCCGGGAATGACCGTTCGTCGATGGCGCTGATCGCGATACCAGCTTCATCGAGTGTCTGCTCGATGCGACGGTGCGCACTACCTGCGCGATTGGTTAAGGCCGATGACACCCTGTGCCGCCTGGTCACGCACCACTCCTGCGCGGTCAATGAGGCGCTTAACCGCAACCTCTTCGACGCCTTCACCGCCGAGTTCGACGAGGAACGCCCGGAGCGGGTCAACGCGCTGACGTACTGCGATATGACCACCGGCCCCGACGATACCCACCGCGACGTCTCCGAGCGCCTCGCCGAGATCCACTCACGCTACGGCCCCGAGCATCTCGTCTCCCGCTCGATCACCGCGTCAACGCCGTGCATTCTGGCCGCCGTCAAGGCGGTGGAGTCCGCGATGATCAGCTCGCATCGGGTTGGAAGTCCTTAAATCTGTCCATGTCACTAGCCATGAGGTCGAAGAAGCTGCGATAGCGCTCGACTCCCGGCAGCCACGCGGCCGCGAAGCACGCTTCCCATTCTCCCGCCGGGCTGATGACGTGCGGGTTGAGGAAGAAGTCGCCGTCGTCGAACTGTCCGATCAGGATGGAATCGGGGAGGTATTCGGGGCGGTAGAACACGGAATCCTGGTCATCGCCGTAGACGAAGTAGTCCTCATCCGATGCGCTGTCGATCGGGTAGAGGGGATTGGGGTCCGTCAGTTCGGCCAGCCATGGGGCGAGGGCTCGCACCCGCCCAATCTCGTGGACGGGCCGGAAGATGCCCTGCCCCCACCCGTTCGCGATGCGGAGGAAGGCGCGATAACTCGGCGGGAGGCGTATCCCGAGACGTTCCTCCTGCTCGGCGATGTTGGCCTCGCTTGCGCCTATCGCCGGGAACCGCGGTGCCTGCCCAAGAAGTTCACGCCATGCGTTGTCGGTGTCGCTCATGGCGGAGACCCTAGCGATCACATCTGACATGTCATCCGATGTACGGCAGGCCGGTTCTGCGGCATGCCCTGGCAGGAGGTAGAAACCCTGGTCGGGCCGTTCCCCGATCGCCTGCACGACTCCAAGCCTCGCCGATGGCGGCCCCGTCTCTACTTCTGGGACGACCTTGAAATCCCGATCTGCCATGGGCTTGTGAACGATATCGGAGTGCCCCTGTGGCGTAACACGGTTGCCTTCCCCACCGCACTGTCCGGCTGGGAACGAGCCGTCCCCGCTCGACTCAACCTGCCAGACGTCCTCGACGCCCTGGACACGGCTGGATGTGATCGGGAAGAAGCCCCTGACATCGTCGTAGGTGACGAGGCCCGCCGTACCCGAACCCGCCGACATGACGTCCGCCTTGTCTCCGGCCCCGAGCGCCATTCAGGAGCTCAGCGCCTGCACAAGATCTACAAGTCGGACCACCAGATAGACTAGAACGATCATTCGCTACGGCAAGGGCTAACCACCCGATGAAGCGACGGGGGATGTTGCTGTCACCAGACATCAAAAAGCCCCGAACGATGATCCGCTCGGGACGTTTCTGCTGTTCAAAGCTGGTGGTCAGGGGCAGGGTCGAACTGCCGACCTTCCGCTTTTCAGGCGGAGCAATCACCCTGCTCGGGCGATCGAGACCGTGCTCAGCCGCGTGTGGACGGTGGCGCAGATGCGTCGGCATGTGGGGACGTTGCTGTCAGTGCTGCTGTCATCTCTGCCAAGGTCACCCGGTGGCAAGACCCGACGGAGGAGGGCCTTGCCGGCGATCGCCCCAGCCCGTACGACGGGCACCGAAGTCCGCGATCGTCACGGCTTCAGCCGCTGTGCCGCCTTCTGATCCGTAGGAAGGTTGAGAGCGTCCACAGCCGTTCCATGCCCGCCTCCTGATCTGCTGCCGGACCGCCGCGTCGTCCCGATCGATCCAGGGCAGTCCAGAGCCGCTGTTACACAGGTTGAATTCGTAGGGTCGGTCATGTCTTTGCCGGGTATCGAGGGTGAGCTCGGTCTGGGTCAGGCAACCGGTGAGCAGATGAGGCCGGTACTGGATCTTCTTCAGCTTGCGTTTGACGATCCGGACGGGTCCAGGCAGGTCGGGGACGGCGAAGTTGGCCAGGGCCCGGCGCGGTAGGGACCGGACGCCCTCGACGGGGATTAGCTCGGGTGCGTAGGCGGGTAATTGGACGATGCGCAACCAGTCGGCGTGCTCGGCGGCGAACTCGGTGAGCTGGCCGGTCAGGTGCACGTTCAGGTTGTCCCAGCACCAGACCAGTGGCGCGCCCCCAGGCGCTGGTGGGTGGCCACGATCAGGTCCCGGTAGTCGATCCAAGAGAACGTCTTGGGCTCGCCCTTGCGGCCGCGGTAGATGTGCAGGGTGTAGAGCGCGGGCGTTCGCCGTCCCGGTAGGCCACGACGCCGGCCATGTTGACCCGGCCAGAACCCCTACCGCATACCGTCACCACCACGGGCGCCGACCGGCGCCCAGGTGCGGCCCTTCGGCGCCTCAGCCCCTGCCCGGCCTCGTCTGAGGCCTATGAGGCGAACGTCAGCATATAGTCGGTCGTGCGCCATGTTGGGATGCGCTCCTGTTCTCGCCTGCGCGCTGGACGAGAGACTTGGATGTCGCTGTTGCCGGCTCCCAGACGTGTAGATTCGGTCAATCTGCAAAAATCTCACTTGTCCTGTCGAGTCTGCTGGAATCCGCTAGCATCGCAGCGTGTTGCCCAAGTTCGAGTACGCGGACTTCAACAAGTTCCTCGTCAGCGTCGGGGCTCTCTTGATTGCTGCCGGGCTTGCTATTCCTATCTTCTTACTTCAAGAGAAGACGGTGGCAGGTACGCCGGAGAAAAACTTAAGAGAGCTGACGCCCATCGGTAAACAAATATTCTCGGCGCAGCAGGAGCAGATCCGTTGGCTGCTCAGCTCATGGCCGTATATCTCTGGAGGCCTCGCAGTTGCTGGTCTACTTCTGATCGCCTGGGGCGGTTTCAAGTGGTGGCAGAGGCAGAAGCACCTTGTTCTTCGGGAAGAAGCCGAATTGGGCAAACTCAAGGCTGAGAAGGAGAAGCTCGACGCCGAGAAGGAGAAGCTCGACGAAGAAGTAGCTCAGATTGTTAAAGCGAAGTTGGAAAGTCCTGAAGAGGCTAGTGAGTCGGTAGAGAGAAAGGCCGAGGAGGTCGTTGAAGAAGTATCCGTTGATCAGCATGCCGCGAGCGTGAATGGGCAGGCGTCTCCTCCTCAACCGCGGAGTGATGTCTCGGCAAACATAGCTAGAAATGCACGCGCATCCATAACTCGACACTATGTCGACGCTGAAGATGCAGCTGTGAAGCTCGTCACCCGTCTGATGGGGCGAGATGGCGAAGCCTTCCAAAATGTCAAGCTTGGTAAGGCGGCACGTGTGGACGCGGTGGCTATCGGACCTCGTCTAAATCTCGGAATAGACGTCAAGCTCCTTACCGAGTCAAACTGGCGTCTTAATGTGCGGAAGCGCGTCCTCGACGCATTGAAGTTCTCGCTCGACATGCAGAATCTGTCGGAGAAGGAGTATGGTCGCAGGTTGCGGCCGCTTATAGTATGGGCGCTGCACGCTGAGCCAGGAGCGGTGGTTGAGGATGACGTCCTACATGCCGCAGCGCACAGACTGGCAGCGGAATTCGAGCCACACCTCCGCACCTTTGAAGAGCCGCCACTGTTCCTTATCGCCGACTCTCAGAAGCTTCGAGATCTGCCTGATGCGTCCGACCAGGATATACGGATCATGGAAAACTGGGCGAGGGGGCCTAGGAGCTTTATCTTGACGGTTCCGTCGGAGGGGGCTTACTCGGCCATGACGCCTCTAACGGCTTGAATCGCGCTGGCCCCTGGCGCCACGCGGAGTCACGCCGTTGGTGGCTGCTGCTTCTCCTCGGCGCTGCACGATAAGGACCGTCACTACGGACAGCATCACGCAAAGACCGATGGCCGGACCGACGAAGTCGGTTCGCGGCAGCGATCGCCCCAACCGCCAGTGCCGGTACCGAAGTGAGCGATCGTCGCGGCCCGACCAGTTCGATGCGAAGCCACTTGATCGCGGTCTTTATCAAGCTCCTTAGCCGGACTGAGCTGTGTAAACAGTCTGGTGAGGTCCATAGACGTCCACACTTGTACGCCTCGGTTGTCACGCAGTTGGTCACTCAGCAGCGCGGTGGTCAAACGACTGCACAGCCGCAGATCGGGCTGGTGTCAGAAGCTTCCAATCTCCCGCTCGCCCCGATCACATGAGCTCGTGGATGCTCTGAGGAGATGGTCGATAGGGCGAGCGGGTAACGATGAATGATGGCTTGCCGCGCACACCCCAAGTGAGTGCGTCTGGGTCATCCTTGGGCCTCGGCTCCAACGCCCAGTCATATACACCTATCCGGATTTCCCATCCACTAGGCGGACTGTGGCGGTCCTCCGCCGCGTAGTCCACTCCATCGCCTTCTTGAGCAGCCCACACGCGCAGGGAGGCCGCAGGGCCGCGGGACCAAAGCTCATCCAAATTGTTCTCGGCCCACAGCTCTCGCCAACGTTCGGTCCACGCACCGATAGTCGTTTCGAGAATGACGGCCCCGCCAGGCGGTACTCGAACTCCACGATGATCGCTTATGGGCTCGGGAAGAGGATCAGGCCATAGCGGAGTAGATCCGCCTACACATGACCATGAATCGTCCATGACGATGGTGCGCGTGTCCTCGTTAACGAGGATGCCTCTGACAGGAGCTTCGAGCCAGTTCCCCTCGAAATCCGCCTGATTGGCGAACTCGAATATGTACTGGTCGCAGATCTCCTTTCCGAGGTAGGTGAGCCTCCCCCCCTGGGAGCGCTCCAAGCTGACGTAGACCCTTACACGTCCGGAGTCGGCTTCGGTTCGCGCCTGCTGAACGGCCGCAAGCTCATCGGCGTCCGCGCTTCGAGCAGCTGCATGGGCAGAGTCGGCAGCAGCCTTGGCCGAATGCACCGCAGCGATTGCGGATCGACGAGCATATAACAAGGAAGCTACCGCGATGATGGCAGCAACGATCGCGATCACATCGGAGGTGGCCACGGGTTCAATCGTAGGTGCGCCAAGCCTGCCAGAACTACTCATTGAGCCCATTCCATCGTGACGCCGCTGGCCACAGGCGTGTTACGGAATCGCCACTGCTGACCCACACGTAGAAGGCCCCTGGTAGAAGGGTTGTCGACCAAGATCAACCATCACCAGAGGCCTGTGTGCT
>NZ_JBHUFV010000036.1:0-180696 GCF_042681425.1 Nonomuraea mangrovi
GAAGGGCGTGTCGGGCGTCTGGAAGGACCTCACCGACAACGTCAACTCGATGGCCAACAACCTGACCTACCAGGTGCGCAACATCGCCCAGGTCACCACCGCCGTCGCCAACGGCGACCTCACCCGCAAGATCGACGTCGACGCCCAGGGCGAGATCCTCGAGCTCAAGTCGACGATGAACACGATGGTGGACCAGCTGTCGTCCTTCGCCTCCGAGGTCACCCGTGTCGCCCGCGAGGTCGGCACCGAGGGACAGCTCGGCGGCCAGGCCCAGGTGCGCGGCGTGTCGGGAGTGTGGAAGGACCTCACGGACAACGTCAACTTCATGGCCAACAACCTGACCAACCAGGTGCGCCAGATCGCCGCCGTCTCCACCGCCGTCGCCCAGGGCAACCTCACCAAGAAGATCACCGTCGACGCCCAGGGCGAGATCCTCCAGCTCAAGGACACCCTCAACACGATGGTGGACCAGCTGTCCTCGTTCGCCGACGAGGTCACCCGCGTCGCCCGCGAGGTCGGCACCGAAGGACAGCTCGGCGGCCAGGCCAGGGTGCAGGGCGTGTCGGGCGTCTGGAAGGACCTCACCGACAACGTCAACTTCATGGCCAACAACCTGACCTACCAGGTGCGCAACATCGCCGAGGTCACGACGTCCGTCGCCAACGGCGACCTGACCCGCAAGATCGACGTCGACGCCCAGGGCGAGATCCTGGCGCTGAAGACCACCATCAACAAGATGGTCGACCAGCTGTCCTCCTTCGCCGACGAGGTCACCCGCGTCGCCCGCGAGGTCGGCACCCAAGGACAGCTCGGCGGCCAGGCGCGGGTCGAAGGCCTCGAAGGCACGTGGAAGCGCCTGACCGAGAGCGTCAACGAGCTGGCCGGCAACCTCACCACGCAGGTCCGCGCCATCGCCACCGTGACGAGCGCCGTCGCACAGGGCGACCTGACCCGGTCGATCGCCGTGGAGGCGCAGGGCGAGCTGGCAGAGCTCAAGGACAACGTCAACTTCATGGTGGCCAACCTGCGCGAGACCACGCAGGCCAACCAGGAGCAGGACTGGCTGAAGTCCAACCTGGCCCGCATCTCGCGCCTCATGCAGGGCCACCGCGACCTCATGGAGGTCGCCAAGCTGATCATGAGCGAGCTGACGCCGCTCGTCTCCGCCCGCTACGGCGCCTTCTACGGCGTCGACACCAGCGGCGAGGAGCACGACCTCATCCTCATCGGCGGCTACGGCGTACGGCCCGACCGCTCGCCGCGCCAGCGCTTCGCCTCGGGAGAGGGCATCGTCGGCCAGGCCGCGATCGAGGGCAGGCCGATCGTCCTCGACGACGTGCCCGCCGGGTTCATCACCATCGACAGCGGGCTCAGTCAGTCCACCCCCGCCCAGATCGTGGTGCTGCCGATCCTGTTCGAGAGCCGCGTGCTCGGCGTGCTGGAGCTGGCCTCCTTCACCAAGTTCGGCGAGGTGCACCTCGACTTCCTGACCCAGCTCGTCGAGACCATCGGTGTGACGATGAACACCATCATCGCCAACTCCCGCACCGAGGACCTGCTGAAGGAGTCGCAGCGCCTGACCCGCGAGCTGCAGGAACGCTCGGACGAGCTCCAGCGCCAGCAGGAGGAGCTGCGCCGGTCCAACTCCGAGCTGGAGGAGAAGGCGGGGCTGCTGGCCAAGCAGAACCGCGCCATCGAGATCCAGAACTTCCAGATCGAGCAGGCCCGCCGGACGCTGGAGGAGCGCGCCGAGCAGCTCGCCGTCTCCTCGCGCTACAAGTCCGAGTTCCTCGCGAACATGTCGCACGAGCTGCGCACCCCGCTCAACAGCCTGCTCGTGCTGGCCAAGCTGCTGACCGAGAACGCCGAGGGCAACCTCACCTCCCAGCAGGTCGAGTTCGCCCGCACGATCCACGGCGCGGGCTCGGCGCTGCTGCAGCTGATCAACGACATGCTCGACCTGTCCAAGGTCGAGGCGGGGCGCATGGACATCCATCCCGCCCAGCTGTCGCTGCCCAAGCTGGTCGACTACGTCGAGGCCGCCTTCGCCCCGCTCGCCCAGGACAAGGGCCTCGCGTTCATCATCGAGGTCGATCCCCGGGTGCCGCAAGAGCTGCGCACCGACGAGCAACGCCTGCAGCAGGTGCTGCGCAACCTACTGTCCAACGCGGTCAAGTTCACCCCGAAGGGCGAGGTACGGCTGCGCGTCGTGCCCGCCCCGCACGAGGTCGACTACGACGACGACACGCTGCGCTCGGCCAACGACCTGATCGCCTTCCAGGTGGTCGACACCGGCATCGGCATCGCGCCCGACAAACTGGAGATCATCTTCGAGGCGTTCCGCCAGGCCGACGGCACCACCAGCCGCAAGTACGGCGGCACGGGCCTCGGCCTGTCGATCTGCCGCGAGATCGCCAGGCTCCTCGGCGGCGAGATCCACGTCGACAGCGAGCTGGGCTCGGGCAGCACGTTCACCCTCTACATGCCGACCGACTACGCGGGCCCGCTGGTCGCCCGTGACGGAGGGGCCGCCCGCAGGCAGGTGCTGACCATGCAGGTCGAGCAGCAGAGCCCGATGGTCGTGCCCGAGCCGCCCATGCCGCTCGACCTGCCGCTGCCCGAGGTGGTCCAGTCGTCCAACGGGAACCAGTGGCAGGGCGACGACCCGCTCAACGGCGCCAAGATCCTCATCGTCGACGACGACATCCGCAACGTGTTCGCGTTGACCAGCGTGCTGGAGCGGCACGGCTCCACGGTCGTCTACGCGGAGAACGGGCGCGAGGGCATCGAGCAACTCGAACGCAACGAGGACGTGGCCCTCGTCCTCATGGACATCATGATGCCGGAGATGGACGGTTGGGCCACGACGTCGGCCATCCGCCGCATGCCGCAGTTCGCCGATCTGCCGATCATCGCGCTGACCGCCAAGGTCATGCGGGGCGACCGGGAGAAGAGCATCGCCTCAGGCGCCTCGGACTACGTGCCCAAGCCGGTCGACGTCGACCAGCTGCTCGAACGGCTGCGTGGCTGGCTCAGCCGCGGGCGGGTGTCCGACTCGGCGGAAGAGGCGTAACACATGGCAGACCGAGCCAAGATCCTCCTGGTCGACGACCGTGAGGAGAACCTCATCGCCCTGGAGGCGATCCTCAGCTCGCTCGACCTGACGCCGGTGCGCGCCAAGTCGGGCGAGGAGGCGCTCAAGGCGCTGCTGGGCACCGAATTCGCGCTGATCCTGCTCGATGTGCGGATGCCCGGCATGGATGGGTTCGAGACCGCCGCCCACATCAAGCGGCGGGAGCGCACCCGCAACATCCCGATCATCTTCCTGACCGTCGTGGACAGCGCCCCCGACTACGCCTTCCGCGGTTATGCCGCGGGCGCCGTCGACTACCTCACCAAACCGTTCGACCCGTGGGTGCTCAGGGCGAAGGTGTCGGTGTTCGTCGAGCTCTACAACATGCACAAGCGGCTGACCGAGCAGGCCTCGCTCCTGCGGGAACGGCTGGCGGGCGAGCTGCCGCCGGGCAGCAGCACGGCCCAGGCGGCCGTGCTGCCGGAGCTGTCGCGGCGGCTGACGGCCGTGGAGGACGAGCTCGACCGGGTGCGCGAACTGGCCAAGAAGTCGGCCGACCCCTCGCTCGCCGCACCCCTGTCGGACCTGTCCGACCGCGTGTCCCACCTCCGGGCCGGCTTCGACGCGCTGGGCTGACCGCCGAGGCCCCCTCGGCGCGTCCGGCTCCCCCGACCTCTTGGGGGAGCCCCCGGGCAGCTCGCCGACCTGCCGCGACCGCGTACCACCATGCTGCTTCTCTGATCGCTCAGGTCCATGGCCGGCGGTCACTGTCCGGACGCAGCGAAGGTGACAGCAGGACCTGCGCCCGATCTGGGCACCATCACTTCGACGGGCGTCGAAAGTCCGGCTGGCGCAGCCCTTCGAGCGGCTCGGCGGCGAACGTACCGGCTCCTCGGGGCTTGGCCTGTCGATTGTGGCGGCCGTGGCCGCCGCCCACGGCGGCCGGCTCGCCCTGCTTGCCCGGCCGGAGGGCGGCCTACGCGTGTCGATCGCCCTTCCGGCCGCGAAGGTGCCGGTGAGGGCGTGAGGATCTTGGTGGTCGAAGACGACGACGCCCTCGCCGAGGTCGTCGCCGAAGGGCTACGCGACCAGGGGATGGCCGTTGACCTGGCCTACGACGGGCTCACCGCCGTCGCCAAGCTGGACCTCACCGCGTATGACGTGGTGCTCCTGGACCGGGACCTCCCCCAGCCTGCACGGCGACACCCTGTGCCAGATGATTACCGACCGGGCGGACCGGCCGATGGTGCTGATGCTGACTGCGGCCAGTGCGCCCGGCGACCGGGTCAGCGGGTTGACCCTGGGCGCGGACGACTATCTTGCCAAGCCCTTCCACTTCCCGGAGCTGATCCTGCGCATCCAGGCGCTGTGCCCGCCGCAAACCGGACGCGCGACCCCGCATGCTGCACGTGGCCGGGATCGCGCTGGACCCGGTACGCCGCACCGCCGTTCGCGACGGGCGGCAACTTGACCTCTCAGTGAAGGAGTTCGCCGTGCTCGAGGCGCTGCTGCGGGCAAGCCCGGGCTTCCTGAGCACCGAAACCCTGCTCGAGCAGGTATGGGACGAAAACGCCGACAGTTTCACCAACACCGTGACGGTCACGGTGGGCAGGCTGCGGCGCAAGCTCGGCGACCCGCCGCTCATTGCGACGGCTCGAGGAGTCGGCTACCGGATCACTTGATCAACGACCTGCGGCGGTACCTGGGCGAACCGGACCGGCCGACGCACGGATCTCGGCAGAAGCGCGCATCGGCCAACCGAGGTCATCTCGGCCGCGGTTCATGGAGGGTGGCTCGATGCCCGCTGCAGCACCACACCTACCTCCGCTCTTGACGAATCAAATGAACGAATTTTTAATTCGTTTATGGGGCGTATCGCGGGCGTTACGGCCGCCGAAACGCGCGAGCGGTTGTTGCACGCGGCCGCCGACGTCTTCGCCCAGCGCGGGTACGACGGCACGCGGGTGGCCGACATCGCCGCGGCCGCGGGGGTGAGCAACGGCGCGCTGTACGCACACTTCGGTTCCAAGGCCGAGCTGCTCGTGGCCGCGCTGCGCGCGCACGGCCCGCGGCTGCTCGCCGACCTGCTCGCCGCCGATCCCGACCGGTCCATCACCGACCTGCTCCTCGTCATCGGCCGCCGGCTCCCCCGCCGCCGCGACGCCCACGGCTACCTCATCGTCGAAGCGCTGGTGGCGGCCCGTCGCGACGAGGACGTCGCCCTGCCGATGCGCGACTACGTCGGCGAACGCGCCGACTGGCTCTCGGGACTCGTCCACGTCGCCCAGACCGGTGGCGAACTCGACCCCGCGCTGTCACCGAACGCGCTCGCCCACTTCTGCCTCCTGCTCGCGATAGGCAGCGCCCTCGTCCCGCCCGACCTGCACGCGGTCGACGACGAGGAGTGGACCGCGTTGCTCACCCGCGTCGTGGCCGCCCTCGCCCCTGCCGACACCACAGCACAGAGGGGAGCACCGCAATGAAAGTGAAGATCGATCCCGGACGATGCCAGGGGCACGGCCGCTGCTACGACCTCGCGCCCAGTCTGTTCGGCGAGGACGAGGAGGGCTACGGCAAGGTCGTCGGCGACGGCGTCGTGCCCCCGGGCGAGGAGCAGCCGGCGCGGCTGGCCGTGTCCAACTGTCCTGAGAGAGCCATCGAGATCCTCTAGGAGCCGTGACATGACCGTCGACGACCGCTTCAACGAGCAGGGGTTCGAGGACGGGCTCCGCGACCGCTCCCTCGGCGCGCGCAGCGAGGTCATCACCGGCCCGGTCTTGGACTGGGCGACCGACTTCTCCCACGCCGAGCCCGAGTGGGCGGCCGACCCGTACCCCATCCAGGACGATCTGCGGCAGCGCTGTCCGATCGCCCACACCGAGCGGTTCGGCGGTGGATGGCTGCCGACCCGCTACGAGGACGTCGCGGCCATCGCCTACGACACCGAGCGCTTCTCCTCCCGTTCGATCATCGTGAGCAACGTCCGGCCGCCGCGCGAGCTGGCACCGGTGGGCGCGGTGCCACCGATCTCCTCCGATCCGCCGTTCCACCACGACGCGCGCAAGCTGCTCCTTCCGGTCTTCACCAAGACGGCGGTCGCCACGCGGGAGCGGGCGACGCGGGCGTTCTGCCACTCGCTCATCGACGCGCTGGAGGGGCAGGACGTCGTCGACGCCGCCCGCGACTACGCCCAGCACATCCCGATGCGCGTCATCGCCGACATGCTCGGCTTCCCGCCCGAGGACGGGCCGCAGTTCCGCGAGTTCGTCGAGAACGCGCTCGAAGGCGTCGACCTGCCGCCGGAGGAGCGCGTCACGCGGGTGGAGAAGCTGTTCACCTACCTGCTCGCGCAGATCAGGGACCACGTCGACCACCCGCGCGACGACCTCACCACCTACCTGATCAACGCCGAGCTGTACGGCAGGAAGCTGGAGCCGTCGCACGTGGCGGGCACGATGTCCCTGCTGCTCATCGCCGGAATCGACACGACATGGAGCGCGATCGGCGCCTCGCTGTGGCACCTGGCCAGGACGCCGTCCGACCGCGAGCGCCTGGTGGCCGAGCCCGGCCTGCTGCCTACCGCGATGGAGGAGCTCCTGCGGGCCTACGCGCCGGTCACGATGGCGCGGCTGGTCAGGGACGACATGCACTGGCGCGGGGTCGACATGAAGGCCGACGACTGGATCCTGCTGTCGTTCCCCGCCGCCAATCGTGACCCCGCGCAGTTCGACCTGGCTGACGAGGTCGTCATCGACCGGGAGGTCAACCGGCACGCCGCGTTCGGCCTCGGCATCCACCGTTGCGTCGGTTCGCACCTCGCCCGCATGGAGCTCCGGGTCGCCCTGGAGGTCTGGCTGGAACGGGTCCCGGCGTTCAGCCTCGAGGATCCGGCGGCCGTGACCTGGTCCACAGGCCAGGTCCGGGGACCGCGCACGCTCCCGCTCCGCGTCGGCTGACCGTGCCGAGGGCCCGGCGAGCACCGCCTCGTCCTTCTGGCGGGTCTGGAGAACCGCTGGCCAGGCGCCGTTCCGCACTCGCCAGTGGATCCCGTCGATCAACTGGCGCCTGCTGAACGACGACGGCCGTCCCGGCCGCTTGTCGATCCAGACCGGCCCCGCCCCGGCAGTCCGGGCTCGCACGCAGCGGGCTTCGATACAGGTCCTCTAGCGGCGGGCGCGCTCCAGCGCGTCCCAGAAGCCGCGTCGCAGCGCGTGCCGTACCTCGTCGTGCAGCAGGAAGTCGATCGGTAGCGAGGATCCCTGCAGCAGGCGCGCCTCCAGGTCGGACGGCATGCGCGGTTTGCGAGCCAGCACCGCCTCCAGCCACAGCGCGGGCGCGTCGCGGGCGACCGACTCGCCGAAGTCGTGCCCTTCCTTGTGCGCCGCCTTCACCGCGTCGGCCAGCGTGGTCGCCGCGCCGGTGGCGGTCGCGGGGGCGGGGGCGACGGGCGCGGGCTGCGGGCCCGTGTAGGGGCCGAGCTGTGTGGGCTGGTAGGTGCCGCCGCCGGCGGGCGAGGGGAACTGGCTGGTGCTCTGCGTCGGCCCCGTCGGGCTGTGCGAGACGGTCGGCGCGGCCGGCGCGGGCTGCGGCTGCGGAGGGGCGGGCTGCGGGGGCGGCGCGAGCGGCGGTGCCTGCGGCGCGGACTGCGGCTCCGGCTGGTAGCTGGGATAGGCGGACAGTGCGGGCTGCGGGGGCGTCTGCGCCCGGCTGGGAGCGGGCGTGGCGGCGGGGGTGACGGGCGGCAGCGGCTGGCTCTGCGTGGGAGCGTTCGCCAGGTGGGAGGCGTGACTGCCGGACTGCACAGGCGGCACGGATGGCACGGACGGCGCGGACGGCTGGAGCAGCGGCGACGGGGACAGAGGTGAGGGGGCGGGGGTCGGCGGCAGCGCGTGGGAGGCCTGGCCGTTGCTGACGGGCTGGACGCCGTTGGACGCCTCGGTGAAGCCCGAGACGAGGTTGACGTAGGGACGCAGGTGGCCGCCGCCGATCTCGATGAGGTCGTCGCTCTCCTGGCGCAGCGACCGCGACACCGCCCAGCCGCCGTCGGCGGTGATGTGGACGACGGTGACGCGGATGCCGAGATCCTGGGCGTCACAGACCACCTGGGTGAGGTCCTCGTCGCCGCTGACCACGACCGCGTCGCAGATCGCGCTGTTGCGGGCGAGCGTCATCAGGTCGCGGTGCACCTGTGCGTCGACGCCCTCACGGCGGCCAGGCCTGATGCGCGACAGGCGGAGCTTCAGCCCCGGGATGTCGGCGAGCACGTCGTGCTCCGGCGTGCGCCTGCCCTCGACGGTCGCTTCGTACCAGTAGCAGCGCAGCAGCGGCAATCCGGTGCGCTCGCGCGACAGGTTGGTCATCAGTTGCAGGAGGCCCGGATAGTCCCACGAGACGGCTTCGCGATGGCGGGTCCCATGCACGGCCATCGCGCCGTCGGCCAGCAGATAGCCAGCGTCGACGAACAGCGCGCAGCGATCCACTGACACCGCCCCTTTCTCCAGGCCCGACCCCTACCGGCTCTGCACCGCCAGAGCCGGACTCGGCGGCCCTCTCTCAGGGTAATGAAGCATCTGATCGTTGGAGGGTGAATCCCGGCGAATCGGCGGGACGCCAGCGGATTCACGCAGACCGTACCAGTTTGTCCTGTTCTCGGTCACGACCGCGCCGGTACGCTCACGGCCGCCACGCCGAAGAGCACGACATCGCGTTTCGTGGAGATCTTCAGCGTAGGACGGTCCGCCAGCGTGGCCCTGAACGAGTCGACATCGACGCCGAATGTCATCCCCGTCGCGCCGTTGGAGGAGCTGTCGAAGACGTTGCCCGCATCGTGGTCGCCGCTCTCGGAGACGCCCGCCGACACCCGGTCTCCCCGGAGGTCGGCGTCGCCCTCCCAGGTCACCAGCTCGATGTCGGCGGGGCTCGCCGCGGGGATCAGCCCGCTCAGTGGCAGTTCGAGGAGCGGTTCCTCGGCGCCGACGACCGTGGCCGCGTCCAGGACCACCGCCTGGCTGTACGGCCTGCCCGGATCGGTCGCGATCACCACCAGGCTCCATCCGGCGTGCTCGGAGACCCCCTCCCGCATCGGCGCGTCGGCGGCCCACCACGCCCCCGTGCGCGGGGTGTCGCTGACCAGGTCCGTCACGTCGGCGAAGGCCTGGTAGCCGGGCCCCGTGGGCAGTTCCCTCTCCGTGACCTCGTCAGGAAGGACCGTCCGGTAGCGCCTGGCCCCCGCCGCCCTGAACTTGATCGGGCCCGCCTGTTTCACGCTGCCCGACCAGTAGAGCCCCGCCCAGACGACCTGGCCTCCGTCGGGCATCTCCAGGCGGGCGCCGCTGGAGGACTTCGTCGACGCCACGCCGTCGGCGTCGAGGGCCACCATCGGCCACAGGTCGTTGTCGCGCCTGCCACGTTCCCTCCGCTGCCGCGTCTCTCCGCAGCCCTCGCGCTCGTCAGGGCAGGTCAGCAGCGTGTTGCCGACCGCCCTGACGACGACCTTGCCGTCGGTGGCGAACCGCGCGGGCGCCCCCTCGGCGCGCACCCCCGCGCTGGCGCTCGCGGAGACGCTGACCTCGCCGGACGAGATCCGTACGGCGGGGCCCCCTCCCTCAGGTGCGTGGGCGGCCACCTCGACGCGCAGGAAGACGGCCGTCGCCCTGCCCGCGGCCAGCGGGCCCCTGACGCACCTGGCCCCGCCGCCCTGCGGCTCGCACGACCAGCCGTCGACCGTGCCGACGGGGTCGACCGTGCCGGCCGCGTTGCCTCGGGCCCCGGCCGGGACCAGCGTGACACCCTCCGGCAGGTCGACCAGCGCGACGAGCTCCTCGCTCGCCGCCTTCCCGTTGTTGCGCAGCCGTACCGCGACGATGCCTGGCTCGGACTTGACCAGGGCGCCGAGCGGCTGGATCGAGGCGCGGAGCCTGGAGGCGCCCTGCCGATCGGAGGGGACGGCCGCCTCCACGGGCGGCGGCACCAGCCGGGGGCTGGGTCTCGCCCCCGTCCGCGAGGGCTCGGGGTCGGGCCGCACGAGCGGATGTTGCGGGACGACCGTCGGGAGCGCCCGGGGCGGTGGCAGGGGTTTGTCGTCGGAGGCCGGCATCAGCACGGCGGCCGTCGCGACCGCCACCGTGACGCCGCCCGCCAGCGCCACCTGCCGGCTCTTGGGCGCCCGCCTGATCCAGGCGAGCGCGTAGAGCAGGCCGCCACCTCCCGTCACGCCCGCCTTGGCAAGGCCCGCGACGTAGGCGGCGTAGAAGGGGCCGACGAACAGGGGACCGACGGTGACGCGCAGGCCCTGGTCGACGTCGGTCAGCTCGAGGAAGACCGCGCGGCATTCGCCGCACTCGCCGATGTGCTCGTCGACGGCCCTGCCGTCGCGCCTGGCCAGCCCGCCCCGCACGTGGGCGCCCATCTTGCCGAGCACCGGCCTGCACGCCTGGTGCGGCGCCCCCGCCAGGTGCATCTGCAGGTACGCCTGGCGCAGCCCTTCCCTGGCCCGGTAGGCCAGCGCGGCCACGCCGTTGGCCGACAGGCCGAGCAGCGGGGCCACGTCGGCGGGCCTGGCGTTCTCCACCTCGGTGTGCCACAGCACGAGCCGCCACCGCTCGGGCAGTGACAGGAACGCCCTGGCGATCAGCGACTTCTCCAGACCGGTGAGCGCGGGATCGATGAAGGGCACCCCGGGGTCGAACACCTCGATCCGTCCCGTGGCCACCTGGCGGCTCTCCACGCGGTCCCTGTCGTAGACCGTGCGGCGCACGACCGTCAGCAGGTACGGCCTGAAGGCCACCTCGGGCCCTCCACCGCGCCCCACCAATTCGATGATCTTGGTGAAGGACTCCGCGACCACGTCCTCGACGACGTCGTCTCCGTTGACCATCTGGCGGGCGAGAGAGCGGGCGGCGCCGACGTGACGCGTCCAGAGCTCTCCGAACGCGCTCGCGTTGCCCGCGCGAGCCGATTCAAGGAGATCCGCATCACTTTGCGGCGATTCGACACTCATAGTTACCTCACGATTACCTGGAGTTGCCACGCGAATCATTCCGCATTCCGCGTCATGACTAACTCCAAAGACCGTCTTTGGCTGTGAGGCGTCTTCGAGAGGAGGAGTGGCGCTTCCTGAAGACGCGCCGCGCATCAGATGGACGGAAGGAATCCAGGGGTCTTGGCGCCCGGTGGCGCCAAGAGAGCATGGCCGCGGGCTGGGCGGTGCCCGACGACTGGTGGACGCCGGCCGTCGAGCAGGCTGGGCGACCTGCGCTGCGAGGACCCGCTCACCGGCCTGGTCAGCCTCGCCTACCTGCGCACCAGGCCGGCCGAGATCTACCGCGAGGGCACCGCCCGGCTGCGGCCGGAGGGCGTCGTCGACGTCATCGCCCTCCCCGGTCGCTATCGGGACGCGCCGGCGACTTTAAGCTTGTGGACATGACTGACCGCGAGAACCTGCTGGCCGAGATCCTCAAGAAGGCCGTCGTGCACGGCAAGGTCGTGCTCTCCTCGGGCATGGAGGCCGACTTCTACCTCGACCTGCGGCGGATCACGCTCGACGGGGTGGCCGCACCGCTCGTCGGAAGGGTCATGCTCGACCTCACGGCCGACCTCGACTACGACGCGGTCGGCGGCCTCACCCTCGGCGCCGACCCGGTCGCGGGGGCCATGCTGCACGCGGCCGCGGCGCGGGGCCGTACCCTCGACGCCTTCGTGGTGCGCAAGGCGCAGAAGTCGCACGGCATGCAGCGCAGGATCGAAGGCCCCGACATCGAGGGCCGCAGGGTCCTCGTCGTCGAGGACACCTCCACCACCGGCGGCTCGCCGCTGACCGCCGTCGCGGCGGCGCGGGAGGCGGGCGCGCACGTCGTCGCCGTCGCCACCATCGTCGAGCGGGGCGCGGCGGGCAAGATGGCCGAGGAGGGCATCGAGTACCTCAGCGCGTTCACCCTCCAGGACCTGGGGCTGAACGCGTGACGGAGAACGTCTCCCGCTGACCCGCCTTGCCCGCCGGGCGGGGCGTGCCGTTCACGGTGATCTCGACCGTGCCCGCGTCCTCGACTGCGACGTCGAGCTCGGCGTCGAAGAAGGAGATCCGCTCGCCGCCGCTCAGGTCACGGTCGTTGAGCACGTCGCCGCCCGGCACCCGTACCAGCACCGGAGGGCACGCCTCGGCCGTGCACACGATGGAGAGCGTCGGCACCTTCGCCGTCGCCGTGGCCGACTCCTCCGGCGTCGCGGACGGTCGCGGCGTGGGGGCAGCGGCGGACAGCGTGCCCACGAGCGCGCGGGCCCCGGCGAGGACAAGGGCCACCAGCAGGACGACCCCCAGGCCGATCAACGCCAGGCGAGCCATCCCCATCGGATCGGATCGATGCCGTCCCACAAGGGGGAGGGTAGCCAACGGGGTGGCCGCCCTCCGAGTGGCATCACGGAATGCGGTGGTGTTTGCCCTGCGGCTCGGGAACCTTGCGGCCGCCTGCCCTGCGGCTCTTCACGACCTCGATGATGATCGGGATCACCGAGATGAGCACGATGAGGAAGACACCGGGCAGGATGTACTTGTCGATCTTGTCGGGGTCGACCTGGTTGCCCAGGAAGTGGCCGATGAACAGCATGCTCTCGACCCACAGGAACCCGCCGACGACGTTCCAGACGAAGAACCTGCGCGCGGGCATCTCGAGCACGCCCGCCACCGGGTTCATGAACGTGCGGACGATCGGCACGAACCGCGCGATCATCACGGCCTTGGCGGGGCCGAACTTCTCGAAGTAGTACTCGGCCTTCTCGACGTACTCGCGCTTGAACAGCCGCGAATCAGGCTTGTCGAACAGCCTGCGCCCGACCTTCGCGCCTATCAGGTGCCCCAGCTGCGCCCCCGCCACCGCGCACAACGGCGTGCCGATGACCAGCACGGGGAACGACAGCGGCTCGATGCCGATGCCCTTGGCCGCCGCCGCGGAACTGAAGATGCCCGCGGCCACCAGCAGCGAGTCGCCCGGCAGGAAGAAGCCGATCAGCAGACCCGTCTCCGCGAAGATGATGGCGAGCACGCCGATCGTCGCGAAGGCGCCGAGCATGGTGAGCCACCACTGCGGGTCCACGAGGTCAAGGATCGATTCCACGGGCAGAGCCTACCTGGCAGGCGGCCACCGACGGGCGTGCGTTGTCACTACCCCAGCGGGTAGGGAGCCGGAATACTGGGCACCGCGAAGCCAAAAGACATTCCAGGGAGATGAACCATGCCTATCGCTACTCCAGAGGTCTACGCCGAGATGCTCGACCGGGCCAAAGCGGGCGGGTTCGCCTACCCGGCGATCAACGTGACCTCATCGCAGACCTTGAACGCGGCCCTCCGCGGATTCGCCGAGGCCGAGAGCGACGGAATCATCCAGGTGTCCACCGGTGGCGCCGAGTTCCTGTCCGGCACCACGGTGAAGGACATGGTCACCGGATCGGTGGCGCTCGCCGAATACGCGAGGGTGGTGGCCAAGAACTACCCGGTGACCGTGGCGCTGCACACCGACCACTGTCCCAAGGACAAGCTCGACGGGTTCATGCGGCCGCTGATCGAGCTGTCGCTCCAGCGCGGCGGCGACCCCATCTTCAACTCCCACATGTGGGACGGCTCCGCCGTACCGCTGGAGGAGAACCTGTCGATCGCGCGCGAACTCCTGGAGAAGTGCCACCGCGCGAACATCATCATGGAGATGGAGATCGGCGTCGTCGGCGGCGAGGAGGACGGCGTCGTCGGCGAGATCAACGAGAAGCTGTACACGACCGCCGAGGACGCCCTGGCCACCGCCGAGGCCGTCGGCATCGGCGACCGGGGCCGCTACATGCTCGCCGCGACCTTCGGCAACGTGCACGGCGTCTACAAGCCCGGTCACGTCAAGCTGCGCCCGTCGGTGCTCAAGGAGATCCAGGACGCGGTCGGCGCCAAGTACGGCAAGGAGAAGCCGTTCGACCTGGTCTTCCACGGCGGCTCCGGATCGCACCTCGAGGAGATCCACGAGGCGATCTCCTACGGCGTGGTGAAGATGAACATCGACACCGACACGCAGTACGCGTTCACCCGCCCGGTCGCGGACCACATGTTCCGCAACTACGACGGGGTGCTGAAGGTCGACGGGGACGTCGGCAACAAGAAGGCCTACGACCCCCGCTCGTACGGCAAGTCGGCCGAGGCGGGCATGGCGGCTCGCGTCGTCCAGGCCTGCCAGGACCTCATGTCGGCGGGAACGAAGCTCTGACCGCACGGGCCCTCGCGCGCTCCGCGGGTGAGGGCCCATGCTTCTTCGTGCGGGGAGCCGGCTCCCCGCACCACGGACGCCCGACCCGGCGCCCCGGACACGCCGGACACGCCGCCTGGTTCTCTGGACACGCCGGACGTCGCCTGGCGGCCCTGGGCGCGCCTGCTGGCGGCCCGCCTCGGCCCGGGCGTCCGTCCGGCTCGGCCGGAGCGTTGGGCGGCACCCTCGAGAGTGGGCGCGTCATCCGACAGGGGCGTGGAAACGCATGCTTGAACCGTGGAAGATCCTGCTGGACGGCGACCACACCGAGGCGGTCTGGGCGGAGATCACCAGACACGCCGAAGGGCTCCCGGCCGAGCGGCTCGAGGTCCTGAGAGACGATCTGCGCGGCTGGGCCGGGAAACGCCCGATGCCGGAACGCTGGTGGCGGGAGTCACGGCGCGGCGAGCACCACCCCTGGCACGCGCTCTGCGACCACTACGTCCTGTGGCACCCGAGGATCGGCCCGGACGATGACGACGACGTCGATCCGCCGGAGGGCGAGCCCGATCTCGAGCACGGCGTCGCGACGGGGGCGGTGAGTCCCGACCTGCGGTGGCTCGTCCTCGCGGCGGAGCCGGAGGGTGACCGCCGCGGCGGCGACATCGGGTTATGGGATACCGCCGCCGGATCGTGGCGACCGATGTCGGCCTCCGGCCATGACGACCGGCTCTCGGCCCACGACGTGCGGTTCAGCCCCGACGGCTCCCTGGTGGCGATCGGCATGCGCGCCGGGGGCGATCGCATACGCCTGGCGGTGTGGCGTACCGGTGATTCGGAACTCCTGTGGTCGGCGGGCCCTGGCGAGGCGGACGACACCGACCTCTGGCGGTTCGATCCACGTGACGGGTCGAAGGTCGTCGTGGCGTTCAGCGGAGACAGCCGACGGCTGGTCAGCGTGGACATCGTCGCCGCCGAGGCCGGGAAGGGACGCGTCGTGGTCGTCGAGTCCGAGACCGGCGAGGTCCGGTTCGGCGCCGCGGCCCGTGTCCACGGGTCGCCGGTTCTGGACCACACGGGAGAACGGCTGGCCTACCTCGGCCAGGACGGGAACCTGGTGGTCCAGGCGGTCGCGTCAGGAGAGATCCTGGTCGACCACCCCATCGGCGGTCCCACGGACGAGCCCGCCGACCGGCCCACCGGGGGTCTCACCGGGCGACTCACCTGCGGGCTCACTGGCGGACCCACGGACGAGCACAAGCGCGAGCCCACCGGCCGGCCCACCAGGAGTCTCACTCAGTGGCTCGCTGGGGGGCTCGCCTTCTCGCCGGATGGGGGCACGCTGGCGATCGGGGGCGAGGGAGCGGTCGGGCTGTTCCGCTTCGAGACAGGGGAGTTGGAACACTTCGAGAGCTCCGGCGAGCGAGCGGACGTGCTGTGGCCGCGGCAGGGCATGCGCGTCGTCCATCACGAAGGCGATCGCGTCACCGTGACCTCCGGCGTCGAGGGCGAGGTGCTGTGGTCGAGCCGTCCTGAGGACCTCCACTCCTTCACACCCGCGGGAACCGAGCTGGTCACGACCCGGCTCGGCCCCGGCGGAGGCGAGACCACCGTCTGGTTCCCCCGCGATCCCGGCACACAGATATGACACCCACGGCCACCGCGCCGGCCGCCACCCCCACCCGACCTGGGCGGAGGCAAGACCACCATCTGGTCCCCCGGCGACCCCGGCACACAGATATGACACCCACGGCCACCAGGCCGGCCATCACCCGGGCCGGCCTGGGCGGAGGCGAGACGACCATCGGGTTCTCCCGCGACTCCGGCACGGAGGTATGACGCCCGCGTGGGCCGGGACCGGCGCGTCCTCTCGGTCGGCTGCGACAGGGGCTGAGTCGCCGGCGCGGTGAGCAGCCGCGTCCTCAGGCGGGCCGCGTCGTCCTCCGCGTCGGCGCCAGGCCGGCACGCGTGCCCACGTTCGGCGATCGCTGCGGGTGAATTCTTGGGGCGGGTCGGTGAACATCGTCGCCTCGCTCTCGTTCACCCACCGTCAACTTGTCTAGCTTAGTGCGCATGCCTATAGCGACATTTCGCACATTTCATGCTGGGCGAATCCTCTGCACATTAGTCGCCTCACTGATCGTTGCATTGGGAATCACCGCTGGTCCAGCCTCTGCACACCTGAGCCGGCAGCACGCCGAGCTGGTCGTCCACTCCACCACAAGCGCGACAAGCGGTCGCTTGGTTGTGCACAAAGACGTGGTCAAGCCGGATCAGGCGGGAGCCTGGGCGAAGGGGCTGCTCGAGGGTGGGTGCCCGGTCACTGCGCAGGGGATCTCCGGTGACACGGGCGGCATTCCCGGTGGTGTGGTCATCGAGCTCGCGTGGCCGTGCCAGGTGGACAAGCTGGATCTCGGCGGCGTGCTGAAGTCCGGCGGACTGTCGGAGATCATCACCGAGTTCGACGGCACCACCGTGAACGTGACGACCGAGCTGCCCGTCGTCGACGGCGTCGGCGCGCACGCCGCCGCCGCTTCGGTGTCGACCGGCCTGGTCGCCGCGGGTCTCGCCCTCACCGTGATCCTCGCGCTCCTGGGCGGCGTCCTGGCCGCGTCGCGGCGTCGCCGTACCGGCTCGCGTGCGACACGGACGCCCAGGCGTACCGTCGGCGCGGCCGTCGCGGCGGTGCTGACCGCGGTCGTGCTCGCCCCGGGTGCCGCACTCGCCGACCCGAGCGAGGCGGCCCCGTCCGCGGCCCCGTCCGCAACCACGGCCCCGATCACGGACGGGATCCCGGCAGCGGACCAGACCCCGGCCCCCGATCCCGCCACGGCCACGAGCACGAGCACGACACCGAGCGCGACGCCGAGTACAGGCGCGACGCCGAGCGCGGGCGCCGCCGGTGGCGGGACGCTCGCGATCACGACGGCGAACCCGAGGGCCGGACAGCCGGTCACGTTCAGCTACACCACCGACAAGCCAGGCGCGCTCAACTGGGTCGGGCTCTACGCGGCCGGCGACAAGCCGGGCCAGGTCGCCTCGCGTACCTGGGTGCGGGCACCTCTCGCGTCGGGGACGGTCACCCTGTCCACCGGCGCGCTCGGTGAAGGCGCGTGGAGCGCGCACTTCTTGGCCAACGACGGCTACGAGCCGCTCGCCGATCCCGTGACGTTCACGCTGACCGGGCCCGGGGCCGAGCCTGTGACCGTCGAGGGCGCGGTCTTCGCCGACCAGGACGCCGACGGCGTCAGGGACGAGGGCGAGAAGGGTCTGGCGGGCGTGTCCGTCACCGACGGCGCGGTCTGGGCGACCACCGGCGCCGACGGCGGCTACACGCTGACCGTCGACAAGGCTCGCAGGGAGACCGACCTGGTCAACGTCGTCTCACCGGACGGCTACACGCCCGTGCTGCGCGACGACTACGTGCCCACCTACTTCCGCGAGGTGAAGGACGGGCAGCGCCTCGACTTCGCGCTGGTGCCGGACACCAACGCGGCCGACCCCAGAGAGAAGTGGCTGATGGTCTCGGACGTCGAGGTGGGCAACCGCACCGACGCCGAGGCGAAGAGCGCGCTCCCGCAGTGGCAGGGGCACGTCGAGGCGATGTCCGAGGTGCACCGCGCCACGCTGACGATCACCACGGGCGACCTCACCGTGACCGACTACGCCGAGGAGCCGCGCCGCCAGGGCGGCTACGACATGCTGAGAGAAGGCCTGCGCAAGGGCGCGCTCGGCATGCCGTTCTATCCGGTCATCGGCAACCACGACGTGGGCGGCACCGCGACCTCCACCGGGTACGGCGGCAGCCTGGAGTACTGGCGCAGGAACCTCGGCCCCGAGTGGTACAGCTTCGACCGCAACGGCCGGCACATCGTGGTGCTCGAGGACAACTACGACGCCCGTGGCCTCGTCCCGCAGCTGGCCTGGCTGCGCGAGGACCTGCGCAGGCACGCCACGGGCAAGCAGGTGCTGGTGTTCGCCCACCGCTCGCTGTTCACCCGCTGGGGTCCGGGCGCGGGGATGCAGCCGACCGTCGACGAGCTGGCGAAGTACGACGTGCGCATGTTCGCGGCGGGCCACAACCAGCAGGCCGAGTACAGGCGCGGCGCGTTCGCCAGGTCGGTCGAGGTCAACAACATGGGCACGTACGGCATCGACGCCGCCAGGCCCGACTACAAGGTGCTGGACTTCAGCGGCATCACGGGGAAGGACACCGGTTACGTCACGGGCACGCGCCGCCAGTTCGAGGTCGACGACGACGTCGCACTGGTCAGCCCCACCCAGGACAGTGTCCACAGCGCGTGGTCGGGCGTGCCCGTGGAGCTGTACGCCGAGGACGACGGCCGCACCCCCGCGACGGCCTCGCTGACCCTGCGCCTGCGCGGCACGACCGTCTGGCGGGAGAAGGCGATGCCGTTCGGCCGCGCCACCTCGCCCAAGGGGATCGTCAACTGCTACACACCCCCCGGCGGTACGGCGGAGCCGTGCCCTCAGGCGCACGTGTCGTGGACCAGGGTGAGCGAGCGGATCAAGGGCCTGCTTCCCGGCACGTACACCGCGGAACTGGTGGTCAAGGACACGGCGGGCAAGACCTGGCCCACGGTCAGGACCACCTTCAAGGTGACCGGCGACCCGCGCTCCGGCAGGCCGTCCACCGGCCAGGACTGGACCAGGCAGGGCGGTGACGAGGAGGGCCGCTCGTCGGCCAAGGACGACCCGGGCGCCACGCTCGACCTGCGCTGGGCGGCCAACACCGGTGAGCAGTTCCACCTCAACGGGGCCGCCGTCTGGGACGGCAATGTGATCGTGGCCTCGCAGGCCTTCGACTCGCCGTACAGCATGATGCTCGCCTACGACGCGCGGACCGGCGCGGAGAGGTGGCGCACGTACCTGGACGGCGACGCCGAGTCGTTCCCGACCGTGCACGACGGCAAGGTCTACCTCACCACGGGAGTCGGGCGGGTCTACGCCCTCGACGCGAAGACCGGCAAGGTGGTCTGGGAGACGATCGACGCCGAGCAGGTCACCGGGAAGACCGTGCGTCGCTACGGCCGCGCCGGCGGTCCCGTCAGCGTCTTCGACCTGCCCGACGGCCGCGCTGTCGCCGTCTACCAGGAGTGGGACGGCGTGCGCTGCCGCGACGCCAGGACCGGCACCCGCCTGCCCGGCGGGTTCAGCGCGCCGGGCGCGTGGGGCGAGTTCCACAGCGTCGCCGTACGGCGGGCCGGCTCGACCACCGCCTACCTGCACTCGGGCTCCAGCCAGTCGCTGATCGCGATGGACCTGGCCACCTGCAAGCAGCAGTCCTCGGTGGACACGGGCGGCGACCTCTTCAGCCAGTCCTCCCCCGTGTTCACGGACACCCAGATGGTGACCGCGACCACTTCCGGCGTACGCGGTCACGACCTGCAGGCGGGCGGCAAGGTGCTGTGGCAGGCCAAGCTCGGTACGGCCGCCGTGTGCGAGCCGGGGCCGCCGCCGGTGACCAGCCCGGCGACCAGGGGCGCGATGGCCTACGTGGCCAGCATGGACGGCGTGGTCAGGGCCTACGACACCGCCTCGGCGACGCCGGGGAAGCCGGTGTGGGAGACGCCGCTGGGATACCTGCCCGGGGAGAGCCCGATGGATGACAAGTGGCGGGTCGCGGCCGGGTGCGCGGGCGCCGGGCCCGGATCACCGGCGATGCACGCGCTGGCGACGGAGACCGTGGTGTACGCCACGACCTGGGACGGGCGCGTGGTGGCGCTGGACCGGGCGAACGGGCGGAAGCTGGCCGAGCACGACCTGGGCGGAGGTGTGGCGTCGGCGCTGTCGGTGAGCGGGAACGTGCTCTACGCGCTGACTGACGACGGCTCCATCCACGCGCTGGTCACCAGGAAGTCGCGCGGCCACGGCGGTTCCAGTCAGTGATCGTGCTTCTGACACGGGTCCTGGCTCGCGTGCTCGCGGTGGCGGGCGTCGCGGCTGTGGTCCTGCTGGCGGCGGCGGGCCAGGGGTGGGCGCACCCCTTCGGCCCGCCGCTGGTGGCGAAGGTCACGGCGGACCGCGACGTGGTCGAGGTGACCTGGTCGGCGGCCGAGGACGACCTCGCGGCCCTCGTCCGGACCGGCCCCGTCCCTGACTATCTCGGCGCGCACATCGGGGTGGCGCAGGGCGGAAGGACATGTGCGCTGGAGGCGGTGAGGGCCGAGGCCCTCGCCGCCTCCGGGGCGGTCCTGCGTTTCCGGTGCCCGGCGCGGGTCGCGGCGGTGACGCTGACGATCACCATGCTGACCGATGTGAACCCGAACTACCGGACGGTGTCCACCACGCCGGCAGGCGGCGGCGCCCTGCACACGGCGACGGCTCCGGCCCACGTCCTCACCCTCGCGGGCGGTCCGGGAACCTCGGATCCGCCTGCCCCGGTGGGGGCCGCGTCGGTCTGGGCGGCGGAGCTGTCGTCGCTGGTGGAGTCGGACGCGGTACTCCCGCTCGCGCTGCTGGTGGCGCTGGTGGCGGGCGCGGCGCACGCATGCGCGCCCGGCCATGGCAAGACGCTGACGGCCGGGTACCTCGTCGGCGGCAACGGCCGTGCCAGGGACGCGGTGTGGCTGGGCGTGGTCGTGGCGGTCATGCACACGGTGTCGGTGGGCGTGCTGGCCGTCGGCTGGTGGATCGCGATGGACGCGGCGCCGGACCTGGGTGTGGTGACCCGGTGGCTGCAGCTGGCCTCGGCGCTCATCGTGCTGGCGGTGGGCGTCGGCCTCGTCCACCGCCACCTCCGCGGCCGCCGCACCCATGACCATCACGGCCATGGGCACGGCCACGGACATGGACACGGCCACGGCCACGGACACGGGTCCGGGTCCGGGTCCGGGCATGGGTCCGGGCATGGGTCCGGACACGGTCACGAGGTCGGGCATGGGTCCGGGCACGGTCACGAGGTCGGGCACGGGGCTTCGTTGCTCACCTGGCGAGGGATCGTGACCATCGGCGCATCCGGAGGGCTGCTTCCCTCGCCCTCGGCCTTCCTCCTCCTGCTCACCGGTCTGCTCACCGGCAGGGCGGCCTTCGCCCTCGCCATGGTGGCGGCGTTCGGCGCGGGGATGGCGATCACCCTGGCGGGCGTCGGCCTTGCCGTCCTGCGCGGGCGGGATGTTCTCGCCGGCGTGACCACGCGGCCCTGGCTGCGGAAGTGGAGCCTGCGCCTGCCGCTGGTCGCGGCCTGCCTGGTGGTCGCCGGCGGGGTGGCGGCCTCCCTCCTGGCCGCCGTGTCGCTGATGAGCGCCTGACGCGCCGCCCGGCCGAGATCGTCCCGCGGGCCGAGGGCGGCGCGTCGGGGCGGGGGCGGCGCGTCGGGGCGGGGGCGGCGCGTCGGAGACGGGGTCAGGCGGGTCGGGTCGCCGGCGGCGTTCCCGGGGACGCGGCCGGTGGCGGGATGACGTGGGTCGCGGATCGGGTCGCCGGTGGCGGTGGCGTTCCCGGGGACGCGGCCGGTGGCGGGATGACGTGGGTCGCGTCGGGGGCCGCCCACTGGTGAGCGGTGCCCTGGTGGACGGCGGCGTAGACGTGGTCGCGCAGGGCGTTCGCCTCCTCGTCCGACAGGGTGCGCGCGGGATCACGCAACACGATGCGCAGCAGGACGTTCTTGTGGCCCGGCCGTGCCCCCAGACGTTCCACCGCGGCTGGAGGCAGGTCGCCGATCGAGGTCTCGGAGACGACGCGGATCTCCTCGATCGCGTCGGCGTGGGGGCCGAGGGCGTCGCGGACCGCTCCCCCGAGGGTCTCGGCGTCGGCGTCGGCGGGCACGGCCACCGACAGGTCGCGGGAGATCGGCGGGTGCTTGGACACCGGCCGGTAGGGGTCCAGGTCGAGCATCTGGCCGGCGATGCGCGCGTCGGCGGCCGTCAGCAGGCGGATGTCGGGGATGCGCTTGCGGAGCATCAGCAGCCGGTCCAGCCCGAGGCCCATGGCCAGGCCGCTGACGGTGGCGTCGAGCCCTGCCCCTTCCAGGACCCGGCGTGAGGCCAGGCCGCATTCGGCGATCTCGATCCACTCCTCGCCGACCCGGACGTCGATCTGGCGGCCGTCCGCGGTGTAGGGGTGGGATGCCGGGATGGTCCGGTACGGCAGGCCGGGAAGGATCGAGCCCACGACGGCGGCGATCATCTCCTCGAGGTCGCCGGCGTCCATCGGCCGGCCTGTGACGATGCGCCAGAGGTCGAGCTGGTGCGGGGTGCCGGTGTGGATCCGGTCGACGACGTCCCGCCGGTAGACCAGCCCTGGACAGGCCAGCAGGACGTCACGCCAGCCGTACCCGCCGCCGGCGGTGTTCTGGGCCGCCAGCCCGCGGAGGGCGGGCGGGATGGCGGCGCTGGTGTGGCTGCGCAGCATGCAGGTCTCGCTGGCGTAGCGGGTGTAACGGGCGTCTCGCGTGACGGCGTCCGGCGGATAGCCGAGCCGTTCGTAGTTGTCCTCGACGGGGACCAGGGGATGGGCCCTGACCACCCGGACGTCGTTGCGCCATGAGGCCTCAAGAGCCCGTACAAGAGTGTCGACGACGAGTTGGATGGCGTGCGGTCCTTGGGACGGGTCGCTCAGGTCGCGGACCGTCAACGCGCGAGCGAGCTCGCCGGCGTCGAGCACGTGGGAGGGGACGGTGAGCACAGGAGAAGACATGGGAATCCGATCGGTTCGCAGCGGACGGGGGTCTCCCCCGGCCGGCCCGCCGCTGGGCGTCGATGCGGCCGCCGTCTTCCTGTGGTCAGGTCAGAGCACGCCGATGCGCCCCAGCGGCCGGCATCGCCGGCCGGGGGCGGATAAATCGCCTAGTGCCCGACATGGTCACGACCCTAACATCCGCCGCACGCCGATGATCGGCCCTACGGCGAGCGGAACCATGGCCGGGACCCGCTCCGCCGCGCATCGGGGCACGCCCCCGCCGCGGCCGGCCATCAGGGCACGCCGCCCGCGGCCGGCCATCAGGGCACGCCGCCCGCGGGCCGGCCATCAGGGCACGCCGCCCGCCGGGGCCGTTACGGCACGCCGTCCGGCAGGCTCAGTCGAGGAGGGCGGCCGCCTTGAGGTCGTCGAAGATCAGCTGATCCACCGGGGCGATCCTGTCGCGGTCGGCGTACGTCAGCCACGCGACCTCTTCGATCTCGCTGCTGGGGGTGAGCGTGCCACGATAGTCGCCGCTGTAGCAGGTCATGCGAACCAGCACGCCGTCCGGATGACCGTGGGCCTGCGCCTCGTAGACGCCCAGGTGGGCGATGGTGTCGGGCTGGAGCTCGACGGCGAGCTCCTCCTCGATCTCCCGCAGCAGCGTCTCGGTGTCGCTCTCGCCCTCCTCCCGCTTGCCGCCGGGGATGTAGTAGGTCTCCTTGCCGCGGGAGCGCGTGCTCAGGATCTTGCCGTCCTCCAGCCGCACCCACGCCACCTTGTCGATGACCGCCGACATCGTGATACCTCCCGTGCTCTGGAGCCGTCCGGCCCCACCGCACCCTATCGACCATTGATCGTTTGGCGGGGCGAACGTCAAGAGGCCGAACGGCCCAGGGCCGCCATGTGCCGCTCGGCTGGCACGTGACCAGCCGGGGGATGCGCGCGGGGCCCGAGGAGGGCGGCGACCGCGTCGCAGGGTTGACCTGGAGTGTGCTCCACGTCCCAGACTCCCGTTCAGAGGCCGGGGAGACGATCCGGCCGCACTGGAGGGACGCCATGAAGTACCGCACCATCGGCACCGACCCGAAGACCTGCCGCGAGGTGAGCGCCCTCGCGTTCGGCGCGATGCTCCTCGGCTCGGTCACCGACGAGAAGACCTCCTTCGCCATCCTGGACCGGTACGTCGAGGCCGGCGGGACGTTCATCGACACCTCCGACAACTACGCCTTCTGGATCGACGGCGGTCAGGGCGGGCAGAGCGAGGAACTGCTCGGCCGGTGGCGGCGCAGCCGCGGTGTCGGCGACGAGATCGTCATCGCCACCAAGCTGGGCGCGCGGCCGCTGGCCCCCGGCACCGGTTACGTCGACAACGCGGAGGGGCTGTCGGCCAAGGTGATCAGGGAGTCCGCCGAGCGCAGCAGGGAACGGCTCGGCGTGGACAGGATCGACCTCCTCTACGCGCACATCGAGGACCGCACGGTGCCGCTGCGCGAGACCGTCGAGGGCTTCGCCGAACTGGTGGCGGAGGGGACGGTCGGGCTGCTCGGGGTGAGCAACCACGCCATCTGGCGGGTGGAGCGGGCCCGCGCCATCGCCGCGGCGGCCGGGCTGCCCGGCTACGAGGTCCTGCAGTACCAGCACAGCCACCTCCGTCCGCGCTTCGACGTGCCCGAGTCGATCTTCGAGGACGGCAGCCTCGGCCACGCGGGCGCCGAGCTGCTGAGCTACCTGCGTGCCGAGCCCGAGCTGACCCTGGTCGCCTACTCGCCGCTGCTCGGCGGCGCCTACGCCAGGGCGGACAAGCCGCTGCCACGCGACTACGACCACCCGGGGACGCCCGCCAGGCTGGCCGTGCTGCGCGAGGTCGCGAACGAGACGGGGGCCACCGTGAACCAGGTGGTGCTCGCCTGGCAGATCGGTGGGAGGTTCCCGGTGATCCCGCTGGTGGGTGCCTCCTCCGTGGCGCAGCTGGAGGAGAGCCTGGCCGCCGTCGACCTGGAGCTCACGGAGGAGCAGCGAGGACGGCTGGACGCGGCCAACTAGGCCGTCGCCGCAGGTCGGCCCGACCCTGCCCGCTTCCCCATGGGGTCACGACAGGTCGGCCTGACCAGGCCCGCTTCCCCCATGGGGTCACGACAGGTCGGCCCGACCAGGCCCGCTTCCCCCACAGGGTCACGACCCCCGGGCCGCGCTAGGGGTCGCGGGCCGGACGCCCACGAGTTTGGTGAGGAATCGATCGACCTGCTCCTCCAGCGGCGGCCACGGGAGGTCGGGCTGGTTGACGCGCATCGACACGGCGCCGTGGACGGCCGCCCTCAGGTCCAGTGACACCACCGCCGCGTCGTCGGCGGGGGCGAGCCCGGCGTCCATGCATCGCCGGACCGCGGCGGTGGTGCGTTCGGCCAGCTCCTGCTTGAACGACATGGCCGTCCGCTGATTGAGGGTGCTCTCATGGAGCACCTTGTAGAGGCCGGGGTGCCGCTGGACCCACGTGCCGAGCAGAAGGACCCGGGCGCGCAGCCCGGCCACCGGGTCGTCGGCGCCCGCCTCGGCCTGGTCGACGGCCCGCACGAGGTCGTGGTGAAAGCGTTCCAGCGCCGCTAGCACGAGCGCGTCCCGGTCGGCGAAATGGATGTAGACCGAGGTCGCGGCGATGCCGACCTCGCGGGCCACGGCGCGCAGGGACAGCGCCTGATCGTCCGCGAGCTCGTCGAGCATCCGGAGTGCCGCGGCGACGATGTCCTCGCGCAGCCGTTCGCCCTGGCCGCGCGGGTTACGGCCGCGGCCGCCGCGTCGCGCGCCGTCCTGGGTCGGTGAGGTCACGTCCATGATCTGCCATTGTATGCGGACGCCCGTTGCACTACAGTCGTAGCGCTACAGTCGTTGTGTCAGAGAGGAAGATCATGAACTTTTCCACCACGGCACAGGTGAAGGCACTGGACCCGGTGTTCGCGGAGATGAGCGCGGCGACCGACCACGCGGTCTGGGAGGAGATCCCGGAGCTGACGATGCGCGAGAAGGTCCTGCTGTCCGTCGTCGCCGACGTCTGCCAGCAGACCCTCGGGCTGCCGTTGGAGCTGCACGTGACGATGGGCCTGGAGCACGGCGTCTCCGCCGACGATCTGCGGGAACTGCTTCGCTTCATCTCCTACGACAGCGGCTACCCCGCGGCCCTGGCGGCGTTGGCGCGCCTGACCGAGATCGAGAGGGAGCGGGGCCTGGCCGGCCCCACGGGAGAGGGCCACCCGATCGACGCCGGCGGCTCGGGAAGCCCGATCCCCGCTCCCACCAGGCAGGCTGTCCGCAACCTCGACGCCCGGTTCGCCGACTACATGGACCTGCAATCCCGCATGCGCGCCGGCATGCGGCGGCTGAGCGTGCGCGAGCGCGCGTTCGCGACGATGACCGTCGACGTGCTGTACCAGACGCTGGAGGAGAGCTTCCGCGTCCACGTCACGCGCGCCCTCAGCGCCGGCGCCACACCGGACGACGTGCGCGCCGTCGTGCGGTTCTCCGCCCGGTTCGGCATGACCAAGGCCTGGCGCGGGCTACGCGTGCTCGAGGCGCTCTTCACCGAGACCGGCACCGTCTTCGCCTGACCCTGCCGCACGGGCGGCCCCGGCCCGTCCAGGCCGGGGCCGCCCCAAGGTCACGGCCCCGGACCGGGGACCAGGCCGGGGCATCCCACGGTCACGGCCGGACCGGCGGTGACCAGGCCAGGGCCGTCCACGACCCCGCACCATCTCCGGGCGAGGGGCGCGCAGGGACGAAGCCCGCGGCGGAGTGGACGCTCGACGTACTGCGACAAAGATCTCCTAGCCACTTTCCGTGCCTGACGGGTATGACTTGTCCTATGGATAACCTTCTCGCCGGGCCGCCCCCGACTCACCTGCCGGACCTGCCCGAGGCCCGAGAGGCGCTGGAATCCGGCGCCAAGGCGTCCGACGTGGCAGCTCGCTTCCCCGCCTACCCGGCGGCATGGGCCGCGCTCGCGGAGGAGTACTTCGCCAATGGTCACGCCGTGACCTCCTACGCCTTCGCCCGCACCGGCTACCACCGGGGACTGGACCAGCTCCGCCGTAGCGGATGGAAGGGGCACGGGCCGATCCCGTGGGAGCACGAACCCAATCGCGGCTTCCTGCGCTGCCTCTACGCGCTGTCCAGGGCCGCTCAGGCGATCGGCGAGAAGGACGAGGCCGAGCGGTGCCTGCAGTTCCTGAAGGACAGCAGCGCCGAGGCCTATGACGCGCTCGCCAAGAGCTAGCTCTTGGGACGTTTGGGCATACTCGGGTAGTCTCTCCACGCAAGAGCCCCTGTCGCACTTGCGTCAGGGGTTTTCGTTTTGCTCGGGAGAGATAACCATGCCGGCTGTCGTTGTCTTGGGCGCCCAGTGGGGCGATGAGGGCAAGGGGAAGGCCACCGACCTGCTGGGCGGTGCCGTCGACTACGTGGTCCGCTACCAGGGCGGTAACAACGCGGGGCACACCATCGTCATCGGCGACCAGAAGTACGCCCTTCACCTCGTGCCCACCGGCATCCTGTCGCCTGACGTGGTACCCGTGATCGGCAACGGCGTGGTGATCGATCCCGGCGTGCTGCTGTCCGAGCTGGACGGCCTCGCCGAGCGCGGGATCTCCGCCGAGCGGCTGCTGATCTCGGCGAACGCCCACCTGATCATGCCGCACCACAAGGCGCTCGACAAGGTGACCGAGCGCTACCTCGGCAAGGCGAAGATCGGCACGACCGGGCGCGGCATCGGTCCCGCCTACGGCGACAAGATCTACCGCATGGGCATCCGCGTGCAGGACCTGCTCGACCCGGGCATCCTCGCGCAGAAGATCGAGGCGGTGCTCGGCGAGAAGAACCAGGTGCTGACCAAGGTCTACAACCGGCGCGGCATCGACGGGCAGAAGGTGCTGGAGGAGTACCTCGGCTACGCGGAGCGCCTCAAGCCGCACATCGCCGACACCTCGCTGGTGCTGAAGAAGGCGCTGGACGAGGACAAGTTCGTGCTGCTGGAGGGCGGCCAGGGCACGCTGCTCGACATCGACCACGGCACCTACCCGTTCGTCACGTCGTCCTCGCCGACCAGTGGCGGAGCGTGCGCGGGCGCGGGCATCCCGCCGAACCGGCTCACCCGGGTGATCGGCATCCTGAAGGCGTACACGACACGCGTCGGCTCGGGCCCGTTCCCGACGGAGCTGACCGACGAGATGGGCGACTGGCTGCGCACGACGGGCGGCGAGTACGGCGTGACGACCGGACGCAACCGCCGCTGCGGCTGGTTCGACGCGGTCATCGCGCGTTACGCCACGAGGATCAACGGAGTCACCGACTTCTTCCTCACCAAGCTGGACGTGCTGTCGGGGCTTGAGCGGATCCCCGTGTGCGTGGCGTACGACGTCGACGGGGTGCGGCACGACGAGATCCCGATGACGCAGACGGAGTTCCACCACGCGACACCGATCTACGAGGAGTTCCCCGGCTGGCAGGAGGACATCTCGAAGGCCCGCTCCTTCGAGGACCTGCCGCCGAACGCCCGGGCGTACGTGCGGACGCTGGAGGAGCTGAGCGAGTCGCGCATCTCGGCGATCGGCGTCGGCCCTGGCCGCGACCAGACGATCGAGCTCCACTCCCTGGTCTGACCCGCCCCGACCGGCCCCGCGCCTGCCTCCCGACACGCGAGAGGCGGGCGCCGGTGCCCGATGCGAGGCCAGGCCGCATGTGCCCCACGCAGGGCCGGGCGCCGGTTCCCGATGCGAGGTCCGGCGCCGGTTCGCGCCATCCGTGCGCCGGCGCCGGTGGCCTCGGGCGGCCGGCCGATCGTCCCGTACGGCAAGCCGGGTCAAGCCCACCATGGTCACCGGCTGACGTCCGTCCATCACGCCGCTCCTGCGACGCCGCCGGCCCGCCGCGACGTCCGGGTCACCCGGCCTTGCGGGGACGACGTGACGGCGGGGACCGGAGTCCTGCTGGAGCACGCGTGATGGACGGACGGTCGGCGGTGACCACGGTGGGCCTTCCCGTGCGATAGCCGTACAACGGCAGCCGTGGACGACCCGCCGGACGGAAGCGGAGAGACCGGGACAAACAGCTACCGGCGTGGCAGGCGCGCCAACGCGCCGGGCGGACGGTAAGGTCCCCCGTGTGCATGTCGAAATTCACGGTCACCGAGGTGCGAGAGGCCTCTGGCCCGAGAACACCCTGCCCGGGTTGAGCCATGCCATGGAGCTCGGCGTCCATGCGCTGGAGCTCGATGTCGCGCTCACCGCGGACCGGCGCATGGTGCTCACGCACGACCTCACCGTCTCCGCGGTGACGAGCGCGGACACGCGGCCGCTGACGGCGCAGGACCCGATGTTCCCCTACGTGGGCAAGCCGATCAACGCGCTCACGCACGCCCAGCTGCGCATGCTGGACGTGGGGGTGCGGCTGCCGCGGCATCCCGACGACCCGTTCGCGCTCACGCAGAAGCCCATGCCGGAGACGCGCATGCCGACGCTCGGCGCGGTGCTCGGGCTGGTGAACGCCTACGATGCCGACGGGGTGCGGCTGCACGTCGAGCTGAAGTCCGATCCGACGAGGCCGGAGCTGACGTCGGACCCGCTGGAGTTCACCGAGGCGGTCGTGGCCGAGCTCGACAGGCACGGCAGGCTCGCCAACGCGGCCATCCTCAGCTTCGACTGGCGCATCATCGAGCACGCGGCCAGGCTGGCGCCGGACACCCGGCGGTTCGCGCTGATCGAGCTCGACACCCTGGACTGGAACGGCGACCTCGGCGACGACATCCCCGCCGCGGCGCGCGCCGCGGGCGCCACGACGCTGTCGCCCGAGTACGACATGGTGGACGAGGCGCTGATGGCGCAGGCGGCGGCCGCCGGGCTGACCGTCGCGGTGTGGACGGTGAACGACGCGGCCACGGCGGGGCGCATGCTCGACCTTGGAGTGGCGGGCATCGTCACCGACTATCCGGACCGGATGCGCCAGGTGTGGGAGGAGCGCGGGCTCGCCCTGCCCCGCCCCGTCGGCCCTCTCAAGCCGGTCGGCGTCTGACCTTCACCCCGGCCGGTGACCTTCACCCCGGCCGGTGACCTTCGCCACCCGGCCGGGAGCGCCGGTCCTGCGGCCTGGATGGCCGCCCCTACCCGCCAGGAGCACCGGTCCTGCGCCTTGGACGGCCCGCCCATCTCGGCCAGGAGCGCCGGTCCTGAGCCAGGGAGCGCCGCGCCGATCCTGCGCCATGGAAGGCCGCGGCGTGTCCTCGTGTTCCCCGGGGGTCAGAGCCAGCCGTTGCGGCGGAAGCCGCGGTAGAGCAGCGTGCAAGCGGTGACCATGATGGCCAGGACAGCCGGGTAACCCCATGCCTGCTTGGTCTCCGGCATGAAGTCGAAGTTCATGCCGTAGACGCCCGCGATCATGGTGGGCACGGTCAGAATCGCCACCCACGACGAGATCTTGCGCATGTCCTCGTTGGCGAGGGTGTTGGAGCGGGCGAGCGCCGCCTGCAGGATCGAGTTCGCGAGCTCGTTCGACGACTCGACCTGCTCGCACACCCTGGCGAGGTGGTCGCTGACGTCGCGAAAGTACTCGCGCATCTCGCTCGGGATGATGCGACGCTGGGGCAGCGAGGCCATCGGGGGCTGGAGCGGGGTGACGGCGCGCTTCATCTCCAGCATCTCCCGCTTGAGCTGGTAGATGCGGTTGATGTCGCGGGAGCTGACGTCGGCGAAGACGGTGGCCTCGACCTCTTCGAGTTCGAGCTGCATGAGGTCGGCGACCTGGAGGTAGCGGTCGACGACGTGGTCGGAGATCGCGTGCAGCACGCCGGTGGGGCCGCGGTTGATCAGCTTGGGCTTGTCCTCGAGCTTCTCGCGCACCTCGGTGAGCGGGCAGTGCCGCCCGTGCCGTACGGTCACCACGAAGTCGGCGCCGAGGAACACCATGATCTCACCGGTGGCGATGATCTCGCTGGTCGCGGTGAGCTCGTCGTGGTCGAGGTAGGCGATGGTCTTCAGCACCATGAACAACGAGTCGCCGTAGCGCTCGATCTTGGGGCGCTGGTGGGCCTTGACCGCGTCCTCGACCGAGAGCGGGTGCAGGCCGAACACCTCGGCGAGCCACTCGACCTCGGGAGCCTCGGGCTCGTGCAGGCCGACCCAGACGAATGCCTTGGCACCCTCGTTCTCGAGGTTGTGCTGGCGGACGAGCTTGAGCGACTCGACGATGCCGTCGGCGCAGATCTTCTTGCCGTTGATGTAGGCGCCGTACTCGACGATGGAGTCGACGGGCGGTACGCACTCACCCATGGGCCTGGCCAGCTGGCGAGCGGTGTGCACGGGCACGGGGTGACGGTTGATGCGACGGAAAATGGTGGACGAGCGCATGGCAGTCCCTTCCCGCCCGACCTGGCACGGTCCACGCAGGACGAAAGATCACCTCAATCTGGAGATGCGTGGAGGCACGATCAGGCTGCCGAATTGGAGTGGTCGGGGGTGCGCACGATGATCGTGCGCGGGCGAGTACTGCTGGGATCACCAGGATTCATCCCGGACCACCTCCAATCACACAAGACGCCGCAAAGCCGACCCAACCTACCACAGGCTGGGGAACCCCCCACACCCTACTCGGTGCCGAGTCCGTCGATCACGTAGAACCTCACAAAGATTCCTCCCGATTCCCGCACATCCGCTTCCCTCACGGGCGGTCTCGCCCGGCGCACGCACCTTGTACGGCACGCACGTGGCATCTCTTGTATGGCGCGCACGTGGCATCTCTTGTATGGCGCGCACGTGGCATCCACGGATCCTGTACGGCACGCACGGGAGGGCGCCTCCGTCCGCACGGGGCTCGGCCCGTCCAGGGACGCTCCTCGTGCGGCGAGGGCCGGCCTCTCGAACGGCGCCCGGTCACGCGCCTCCTTCGAGACACGACCGTGCGGGCGGTCCTGCGGCGGAGATCCTTCACGAGGGGGGCCACGGCCGTGCGGTCGGGCCATGCAGATGGGCGCGGGCCGTGCGGTGGCGGGCCGTGCGGACGGAGGCGCCCTCCCGCGCGGTGGCGGATCGTGCGGTGGCGGGCCATACGGGTGGCGGGCCATACGGGTGGCGGGCCATACGGGTGGCGGGCCGTACCGGTGGCGGGCCGTACCGGTGGCGGGCCGTACCGGTGGCGGGCCGTACCGGTGGCGGGCCGTACCGGTGGCGGGCCGTACCGGTGGCGGGCCGTGCGGGTGGCGGGCCGTGCGAGGTGGGCGCGGGTCCTGCGAGGTGGGCGCGGACCGTGCGGATGGCGCGGGCCGTTTGGATAGGCGATGGTCGCCGGAAGGGGGTGCGATCGCGCGGGTGGTCCGGTGGGGCGTTCCCGGGAGGGCGGAGGGGTCCGTGCGGGCGGGTCGAACGCGGGTGAGAACGGTGGCGTGCGAGCTGGGAGAATGGGTGGGTGCGCGTTCTTGTGATTGGATCCGGCGGGCGGGAACACGCCCTGTGCCGCTCGCTCAAACTCGACCCCCAGGTTTCCGAGCTCCACTGTGCGCCCGGCAACGCCGGCATCGCGGAGATCGCGACCCTGCACGACATCGTCCCCACCGACCCGCGGCAGGTCGCCGAGCTGGCCGAGAAGCTGGGCGCCGACCTGGTCGTCGTCGGACCCGAGGCGCCGCTGGTGGCGGGCGTGGCCGACGCGGTGCGGGCGAGCGGTATCCCGTGCTTCGGCCCCGGACGCCAGGCGGCGATGATCGAGGGCTCGAAGGCGTTCGCCAAGGACGTCATGAACGCGGCGGGCGTTCCCACCGCGCGGTCGCGCACCTGCGCGACGCGCGAGGAGGCCCTGCAGGCGCTGGAGGAGTTCGGCGCGCCGTACGTGGTCAAGGACGACGGGCTGGCCGCGGGCAAGGGCGTGGTCGTCACCGGCGACCTGGAGGCGGCGCTGGAGCACGCGGGCGCGTGCGAGCGGGTGGTGATCGAGGAGTTCCTCGACGGCCCCGAGGTGTCGCTGTTCGCGCTGTGCGACGGTTCGACGGCGGTGGCGCTGCAGCCGGCGCAGGACTTCAAGCGCGCCTATGACGGCGACGAGGGCCCGAACACCGGCGGCATGGGCGCCTACACGCCGCTGCCGTGGGCGCCCGAGGGCCTGTCGGAGCAGGTGATGCGCGAGGTCGTGCACCCGACGGTGGAGGAGCTGGCGCGGCGCGGCCTGCCGTACAACGGGGTGCTGTACGTGGGTCTCGCGCTGACCTCGAAGGGGCCGAAGGTCATCGAGTTCAACGCGCGGTTCGGCGACCCGGAGACGCAGGTGGTGCTCGACCGGCTGCGGACGCCGCTGGCGGGCGTGCTGATGGCGTGCGCGACGGGCACGCTGGCGGAGCAGCCGCCGCTGGCCTACCGGGAGGGTTCGGCGGTTGCGGTGGTGGTCGCGGCGGAGAACTATCCGGCGGACCCGGTGAAGGGCGACGTGATCACGGGCCTCGAACCGACCGAGCACGCCTACGTCCTGCACGCCGGCACGGCGGTGAAGGAGGGGCGGACGGTCTCCGCGGGAGGCAGGGTGCTGGCCGTGGTCGGCACGGGCCATGACCAGGAGAGCGCCAGGAACAACGCCTACGAGCTGGTCGGCAGGGTGCGACTGCGCGGCTCCCACCACAGGACGGACATCGCCCGATGAAGCACCTCCACTCCGGCAAGGTTCGCGACCTCTACGAGACCGACGAGGGCCTGCTGCTGATGGTCGCCTCCGACCGGCTGTCGGCCTTCGACTACGTGCTCGAGCCCGAGATCCCCGACAAGGGGGCGATTCTCACGCAGCTGTCGCTGTGGTGGTTCGAGCAGCTGAAGGACATCGTGCCCAACCATCTGGCGGGCACCGCGCCCGACGCGCGCAGCATGGTGTGCAGGCCGCTGCGGATGGTGCCCGTGGAGTGCGTGGCGCGCGGGTATCTGGCGGGCGGGGGCCTGGCCGAGTACCGCCGCGACGGCGCGGTCTCCGGTGTACGGCTGCCGCAGGGCCTCGAGGACGGCTCGCGGCTTCCCGAGCCCGTCTTCACGCCGTCCACCAAGGCCCCGCTCGGCGAGCACGACGAGCCGATCTCCTTCGACGAGGTGGTCGCGCGGGTGGGTGAGGAGACGGCGGAGGAGTTGCGCAGGATCACGCTCGCCGTCTACGCCAGGGGCGCGGAGATCGCCCGCGAGCGCGGCATCATCCTCGCCGACACCAAGATCGAGCTCGGTTGGGATTCCAACGGAGTTCTGACGCTCGGCGACGAGGTCCTCACTCCTGACTCTTCGCGCTTCTGGCCGCTCGACGAGTGGGAGCCGGGCCACGCTCAGCCCTCTTTCGATAAGCAATATGTCCGTAATTGGCTGACATCGCCGGAATCGGGATGGGACAAATCCTCCGGCGAAGCGCCACCTCCCCTTCCCGACGAAGTGGTCGAGCGGACCCGCCGGCGCTATGTCGAGGCGTACGAACGCCTCACAGGGCACTCCTTTACCGGGTAGTCACGGGGCGAATCGGCCGGGGCAGGCGTCCGCAACGGCTACTGTGGGCGCGTCCGAATCACTTTAGCGAGATCTTTTACCGAGGGAGAGCGGAAGCGAATGGTCCGTTACCGCGTGCGCGGTGGCAACGCACTGCGTGGAACCGCGTTCATCCAGGGCGCGAAGAACGCCGTGCTGCCCATGATCGGGGCCGCTCTGCTCGCGGCCAAGGGCCGTACGGTCCTCCGCAACGTCCCGATCATCGAGGACGTGCGGCGCGCGGTCGAACTGGCCCAGTCCGTCGGCGCGCACGTGGAGCTCCACGAGTCCGAGCGCACGCTGGTCATCGACGCCTCCCGGCTGACCAGCCCGATCCTTCCGGCCGAGATCGCCAGGCGGTTCCGCGGTTCGGTGCTGTTCACCCCCGCGCTGCTCCACCGCCTGGGCGAGGCCGTGGTCGAGGGTGTCGGCGGCTGCAACCTGGGCAGCCGCAACCTCGACTTCCACTACCTCGGCTACAAGCGCCTGGGCGCGATCGTCGACGAGAGCGAGACCGTCATCCACGTCAAGTCCTCAGGGCTGACGGGCGCGACACTCTACCTCGACACCCCCTCCCACACCGGCACCGAGAACCTCATCATGGCCGCCGCCCTGGCCAGCGGCACCACCGTGATCGAGAACGCCGCGCTCGAGCCCGAGGTGCTCGACGTCATCGACATGCTCACCAAGATGGGCGCGAAGATCAGCGGCGGCGGCACGGGGTTCATCACCGTCGAGGGCGTCACCGAGCTGCACGCGGTCGAGCACACCGTGATGCCCGACCGGCTCGACGCGGGCGTGTTCGCCATGGCCGCGGCCATCACCGGCGGCGAGCTGAACCTCGTCGGCACCGGCCTGGACCTGGGCGTGGTCCGCTACAAGCTGGAGCAGATGGGCGTGGAGTTCGCCACGCAGGGCGCGGTGCTCAGCGTCCGCTGCCACAACAGCCCGCTGAAGCCGATCAACGTCATCACCGACACCTATCCCGGCTTCGCCACCGACCTGCAGTCGCCGATGATGACCGTGGCGTGCTTCGCCGACGGCATCAGCTACATCCACGAGCGGATCTTCGACGGCCGGTTCGCGCTGGCCGGTGAGCTCAACAAGATGGGCGCCGACGTCAGGGTCAAGGACAACGCCGCCACCGTTCACGGCCACACCCCGCTCAAAGGCACCGAGGTCACGGCCCACGATCTGCGTTCGGGAATCGCGCTCGTTCTGGCAGGGCTCGCGGCCGAAGGGGAGACGGTCATCGAGTCGGGCTATCTGATCGATCGGGGCCATGCCCATCTGGCCGAGCGAATGCGGGCGTTGGGCGCGGATATTATCCGCGAAGTTCCTTAGGGCTGAGCTGGTGAAACGCTTTCCAGAGTGACTTTCTGGAAAATTTGGGCGTGACATTATGGCCCTCGCGAGCGATCGTTCCAAAAGAGAGCACTGCAATGGACGGCAGGATGGGACGAACATTGGTCGAGCGGACCGAAGAGCCTCCCCGAGTATCACGCCCGGGCGCCATGACACCGGACCTCACGATCGGTGTGGTCGGACCTCACGATCTGGTCGAGCGTGTCATGTTGATGGGTCATGCCGCGGCACCCCTTCCCTGCCGCCTCGTGGCCGCCGCCTACCGCGACGAGCAGGAGGCGGCGGACAAGGTCACCAGGCTCGGGCCGGGGGTGGACGCGTGTCTTTTCGCCAGCCCGGTCCCCTATGACCTGGCAAGGCGGTCAGGGGTGCTGACCATGCCGGCGACGTATGTCCAGCTCGGCGGTGCCGCGCTGGTCGCGGCGCTGGCGAAGGCGGCGATCGACCCACGGCTCGACCCGCAACGGGTGAGCATCGACGTGGTGTCGCGTGCCGACGTCGAGGAGGCCTACACCGATCTGGGCATCCCGGCGACGGACGTGCACAGCCGCGACGAGCCGGGCGCGACAGGCACGATCGCGGCCTACCACGAGAGGCTGGCAAGGCAGGGCGCGACGACGGGGGCGCTGACGTGCCTTCCCGCGGTCGCGGACAGGCTGCACACCGCGGGCGTGCCCGTGATACGGATCAGACCCACATCGGCGGCCGTGCGAACGGCGCTGCATACCGCGGCGCTGCTCGGCGCCCACCACAGATTGGAGGAGTCACAACTCACGGTTGTCCTGGTCGAGGTGCCGACGCTGCGGGAGCCCGTGCGCAGGGCCGCGCCCCGCTACTGGCGTGACGAGCTGCGCCTGTCGTTGCACCGGCTGCTGGTCCAGGAGGCCAACAGGATCAACGCCACCGTCTGGCCCATCGACGACCACAGCTACCTGGTCACCGCCACCCGCGGGTCGATCGCGTCCGCGACGGACGGTTTCAGGGTGCTGCCGTTCGCCGCCAGGGTCCGCGACGAGCTCGGCCTTGCGGTCGAGGTCGGCGTGGGCATGGGCCGTACGACACATGACGCCGAATCCCATGCGCGCGCGGCGCTGGCCCGCTCGCAGGCGGGCAAGCAGGCGCAGGGGTTCGCGGTCGACCGCGAGGGGCGGGCGCTGATCCCGGCGCCGAGGATGCCTCCTCAGGGGTCGACGCCGCTCAAGCCGAAGGGCATCGAGGTGCTCGCGCGGCTGGCGGCGAAGCTGGAGGGCGGCGACACGGTCGTGGACGCCGAGGGGGCGGGGAAGATGCTCGGGGTCACCCCGCGCACGGCTCGGCGGTTGCTGCGCACGCTGGTTGACGAGGGACTCGCGTGGCCGCTTCCGCCGAACCGCACGCCACAACCCGGGCGCCCGCGCCAGCTGTACCGGTTGATCGTGGAGAAGCTCGGCCCGCGCTGACCCGATCCACCAGTCCGGTCCGTCGCCCCCCTTCCCCTTCCCAGGGGCGGCGGACCCCCGCTCGCGTCGGATGATGTACGGCAGGCCCGGCCCCGCGCCACCCTTGGCGCGGGGCCGGCGCCTGTCCAGGGATACGCGTCACCGGGAGCGCGGGGCCGGGCCGGGCGACGGAAGGTCTGCCAGGTCCCCGATCGGGGGGGCGGCCTTACCACATCACAGGGCGGGTGGTTATTGTAAGGAGCCATGGGACAAGACACCACTGACAATCGGCTGCTCGTCTGGGTGGCGCTCGGCATCGTCTACGTGGTGTGGGGGTCGACCTATCTCGGCATCGCGATCGCCGTCGAGACCATCCCTCCCATGTTGAGCGGGGCCATGCGCTTCGTCGCGGCGGGCATCCTGCTGGGCGGCTTCCTGGTGGCCAAGAACGGGACCGCGGCGTTCAGGATGACCCGCAGGGAGTTCGTCGGCGCGGCCGTCGCAGGACTGCTGCTGCTGACGCTGGGCAACGGGCTGCTGGCCGTGGCCGAGCTGCACATCTCCTCCGGCCTGGCGGCGCTGCTCGTCGCCTCCGTTCCGCTGTGGCTGGTGATGTTCAGGTTCGTGGTGAGGGACCGGCCCAAGACGCTCACCCTGGCGGGCGTGCTGGTCGGGCTCGCGGGAGTGGCGGCGCTGTCGCTGACCGGCGGGCACGGGGCCAACTCGACGACGGGCATCATCGTGGTGCTGATCGGGTCGCTGTCGTGGGCGGTGGGGTCGTTCCTGTCGAGCAGGATCTCGATGCCGTCGAACCCGTTCGCCGCCAGCACGATCGAGATGCTCGTCGGCGGGGTGGGACTCGCCGTCCTCGGCACCGGGCTCGGCGAGCGGTTCGACCTGTCGGCGGTGTCCGGGCGGTCGTGGGCGGGACTGGCGTACCTGATCCTGGTCGGGTCGCTGGTCGGGTTCACCTCGTTCGTCTGGCTGCTGGGCAACGCCCCCATCTCGCTCGTGTCGACCTACGCCTACGTCAACCCGGCGGTGGCGGTCGCGCTCGGCGCGCTCGTGCTGAGCGAGCCCGTGACCCTGCGGATCCTGGGCGGCGGGCTCGTCATTCTCATCGGGGTCGCGCTGGTGATCTCAACCGAGCGGAAGCGTCCGCAGGGCGTCACCGAAAGCGTCGACCGTGGCGGCGACGTCCGCCTCGGTGTGAGCGGTGGACAGGAACCATAGCCCTCGCGGCACCATGTTGACACCGCGCTCCAGCAGCGCGGCGTGCAGCAGCGCCATCCGCGCCCGGTCGGTGCGGGCGAAGTCGCGGTAGTCGCGCACGGACTCCGCCTCGGTGAAGTACGTCTGGAAGACCGGCCCTGGGCCGTCCACCAGCATCGGGACTCCCGCCTTGGCCGCGGCCTCGCGCAGGCCCTCCATGAGCGCCCTGCCGCGGGCGTAGAGGGTGCCGTAGACCTCCTCCCTGCGCTCGTCGAGGACGCGGAGGGTGGCCTCGGCGGCGGCGATGCCGACGGGCTGGGAGTTGAACGTGCCCGCGTGCGCGACCCTGCCCGTGGAGATCGTGTCCATCACCTCGGCGCGGCCCGCGAGCGCGGAGACCTGCATGCCGCCCGCCATCGCCTTGCCGAAGATCGACAGGTCGGGGGTGACGCCGAGGTACTCCTGCGCGCCGCCGGGGGCCAGGCGAAAGCCCGTAATGATCTCGTCGAAGATCAGGAGGCTGCCGTGGGCGTCGCACAGCTCGCGGACGGCCCGCAGGTAGCCGGGGTCGGGCTCGATGGCGCCCGTGTTGCACAGGACGGGTTCGGCGACGACGCCCGCGATCTCCCCCCGGTGCCGCTCCATGAGGCGGGCCAGGGCGTCCAGGTCGTTCCACGGGGCGATGACGAGGTCGGCGGCGGGCGGCTGGCCTGCCGTACCGGGGACCGCGAAGGGGGCGTCGGCGGGGCCTGCGGCGTCCACGGGCGGGTGCACGCTGTAGAGGACGGGGTCGAGCCAGCCGTGGTAATGGCCCTCGAACTTGAGGATCTTCGGGCGGCCCGTGTGGCCGCGCGCCAGGCGCCAGGCGGCGTGCGCGGCCTCCGAGCCGACGGTGTTGAAGCGGACCCGCTCGGCCGACGGCACCATCGCGCACAGCCGTTCGGCCACGCGCGCCTCCGCGGCGTGCTGGGCGGAGTAGACGATGCCGCGCGCCACCTGCGCGGTGACGGCTTCGACCACCTCGGGAGGGCAGTGGCCGAGGAGGGCGGGCCCCTGGCCGAGGACGTAGTCGAGGTAGACGTTGCCGTCCACGTCCCAGAGGCGCGCGCCCTCCGCCCTGTCGACGTAGAGGGGCACGCCCGCCGTAGACGAAGGTGAGGGGCCTGCGACGATACGGCGGGCGTCGCTGGAGACGCCGCCCGCGATGAAGCGCTTGGCGTGGGCGTAGAGGTCGCGGCTGACGTCCAGAGAGCGGGTCATGGCGACCATCAAAAGGCGGCGCTTCGCCCGGCGACAAGCAGGAGGGCAAGAAGTGGGTCGTCAGCGCAAATTTCGGTGCTTGTGAGCCTCCGAGCGCGCTGATGGGCTTGCTGCCATGTTCCTTGGACGCATCAGGCGGAGCGCCTCCGCCCCCGTCGAGCTGGTGGCCCTGCGCGGCGGCGCGCTGGTCAGCCTGGCCGACCTCGGCACCGACGACCCCGTGGCCCTGCTGAACTCCTACGGCCTCGACCGCCTCACCGAGGAGGTGTCCAGGCGCAGGCCCGTGCTCGACGAGGCCGACGTGCTGTTCGAGCCGCCGGTGGCCACCTGCACGAAGATCTGCTGCCTGGCGCTGAACTACGTCGCGCACGCCGAGGAGAGCGGCATGCAGGTGCCGCCCGAGCCCGTGCTGTTCTTCAAGCCGCCGTCCGCGCTGACCGGGCACAACCAGCCGGTGGTCGCCCCCGCGCGGACCGGGCACCTGGAGCACGAGGTGGAGCTGGCGGTGGTGATCGGCAAGGTCACCAGGGACCTGCCCGCCGAGCGCTGGAGCGAGGCGGTGGCCGGGTACACGGTCCTCAACGACATGACCGCGCGCGACCTGCAGCTGGCCAACATCGCGCGGAACGTGCCGTGGGACCAGTCCAAGGGCTTCGACACGTTCGCGCCCGCCGGGCCGTACCTGGCCACGGTGGACGAGGTGCCCGACCCGCAGTCGCTCGACCTCACGCTGGAGGTGGACGGCGAGGTCAGGCAGCGGGCCAACACCAAGCAGATGGTGTTCGGCATCCCCCGGCTGATCGAAGACCTGTCGGACGGCATGACGCTGATGCCGGGCGACCTCATCGCGACCGGCACCGTCGCGGGGATCGCCCCGCTCAAGGACGGCGACACGATGCGGGCCACAGTGGCAGGCGTCGGCACGCTCGTGAATACGGTCAAATTTCGGTCCGCCTAAAGTGGAGGCATGAGCTATGCCGTCGCCGCCCTGGTCGACATCGATGACTACGTCGCCTCCTCGCAGGTGCAGGGGCAGGTGTGGGCGCGCCGCCAGCTCCGGCGCGCCGACCGGGCCGTGCACGCCGCCGCGTCAGGACGTCCGGGCGTGACCTGCCGGCCGCAACCGCCGGAGGAGTGGCTGGTGCTGCTGACCGGCGCCGATCCCGAAGCGCTGATGTCGGAGGCGGCGGCGCTGGCGGAGGAGGTGCGGGCGCGGATCGTCCGCGAGACGGCGTGGACGGCCACGGTCAGCCTCGGCCTTCCCAGCCTCGCCCATGGGGAGGCCGAGCGGGAGGCGCGCAGGTCCAACGACTACAAGCTCGTCCTCGGCGGCGACCGCGTGATCGCCCCGGCTGCCGCGCGTCCCGCCCTGACGGCGCGTCCCTCGCCGGGCGGCGCGGCCTGCCCGCCGGTGGGCCTCACCCCTCCCGTGCGCATCGAGGAGGAGCTGACCAGGCGGGTGAGGGCGGGCGACCGCAACGGCGCGGCCGGCCTGCTGGCCGGATGGGTGGACAGGTGCGCGGCCGAGCGCGACGCCGACCCGAGGACGCTGCGCAACTGGCTCATCGGCCAGCTGCTGTTCGTCGTCGACACCGTCAACAGATCCCGCCTGGCCGACGGGTCGACCGACTGGGTGGAGGCGTGCGCCCGGCTGCCGATCGAGGACATCGTCACGGTCGGAGACATCCACGAGCGCTCCTACCTGCACATCTGGCTCCGTGACACGCTCGCCAGGCTCATGCCGCCGCCACCGCGCACCGACATCCTGGCGATGGCCGAGGCGTACCTGGCCGAGCACTACGCCGATCCTGGGCTGCGCCTGGCGACCGTCGCCGAGGCGGTCTGCGCGAGCCCGTTCTACATCTCGCACCTGTTCGCCGAGGAGCGGAGCACGACGTTCCTGCGCCACCTGACGGGGCTGCGGCTGCGGCACGCCAGGCGGCTGCTCACCACCTCGGCGCTGCCCATCGACGTGATCGCGGCACGGTCCGGCTATCCGAGCGCGAAGGCGCTGCGCGGCGCCTTCCGCAGGCACGTCGGCTGTTCGCCCACCGAGTACCGGCGCGCCGGCATCCGCCACTGAGGAGGAGCCCATGGATCTGGCGATAGACGGCGGGCAGACGGGGCTGCGGCTCGGGCTGTCGTCGTCGGGGCGCGTGCTGGAGACGCGCGAGGTGACGGGCCTGTCGTACGCCGAGGGCTCGCCGGTCACGGCCATCCTCGACCGGATCGGGACCGGGTGGGGCGAGCTGGACACCATCTGTCTCGGCCTGACCATGCTCGTGGACGCGCCCACCGCGCTCACCGACCGGCTCCTCTCGATCGCCAGGCGGGTGCTTCTCACGACAGACGTGGTCACCTCGCACGCGGGCGCGTTCGCGGGCGGCGACGGCGTCGTCCTCGCGGCGGGAACCGGCGCGATCGCCCTCGGCGTGCGCGCCCCTCACCCCCACCACGGCGCCCTGGACGGCCCCGAGGCGGTCCAGGTGGACGGCTGGGGGTTCCTGTACGGCGACGCGGGCAGCGGCTTCTGGATCGGCTCCAGGGGCATGGACGCCGCCTTCAGAGGCCACGACGGTCGCGCCGAGCCGGGCCCGCTCACCGCGAGGGCCCGCGAGGTCTTCGGCGAGCTGAACGGCCTGCCCCGGCGGCTCTACCTGTCCTCCGACGCGGTGGCGCGGGTCGCCCGCTTCGCCGTCCACGTCTTCGAGCTCGCCGCCCACGACGCCACCGCCCGTGCCATCGTCACGTCCGCGGGGGCCGAGCTGGCGGGAACCGTCACCGCGGCCGCTCGGGACTTCCCCGAAGGCACGGCGGTGCCCGTCGCCTGGACCGGCCGCCTGCTCCGCGACCAGACGCTCAGGGACGCGTTCGAGGCCGAGCTGGCCCGGCTGCTCCCCCGCGCGCACCTCGCGCCCGCCGCCGGCGACAGCCTCGCCGGCGCCGCCTTCCTGGCCGCCGCCACCGACCTCGGTCCCTACCGCTCCCTCGTCATGGAGGCACATCGATGACACCCATCAGGCCCGCGTCCGCGACCGCGAGACCCGCCCGCCGCGCGGCCTGCGCGACGTGCGCCCGCTCCGGACGCCCCGGATGCCCGACGAAGCCGATGGAGCCGCAGCCGAACGGAGGAGCCAGGCGATGAGGAGGGGGACGTCGACGGGCCGGACTTCGACGGGCCGGACTTCGGTGGGCCGGACTTCGGTGGGTTACGGGGAGGCGGCGCTCGTCGTGCCGGAGGGGACGCCGATGGGCGGCTACGTGGACCGGGAGGGGCCCTCCACGGGGGTGCTCGACCCGCTTCAGGTCAGCGCCGTGTCCTGGTCCGCGGGCGGCCGCAGGTTCGCGCTGGTCACCGCGGACGTCATCTGCGTCAACGAGGACCTCGCACGGCGGGTCAGGCGGGAGGCGGGTGGTGAGGTGTGGCTGGCGGCCAGCCACACCCACGCCGGGCCCGAGACGGGCTGCGTGCCGGGCGGAGCACCCACGCCTGGACCGTGGCTGGACGCGATCGCCGCCGCGTGCCGCTCCGCCGTACGGGCGGCTGCGGAGGCGGAACGGCCGTGCGAGGGGACGGCGCATCGTGGCGAGCTGCACGGGGTCGGCGCGGACAGGAGCAGGCCCGACGCCGAGGCCGTCGTGCCGCTCGACGTGATCGCCGTCAGGGACGGCGGGCCGGTCGGGGTCCTGGTGGTGCTGCCGGTCCACCCGACCGTGCTGCCCGCCGCCAACCGGATGGTCAGCGCCGACCTCGTGGGAGCCGTGCGCAGGCGGCTGAGGGAGCGGCTCGGAGACGGCGTGTGGGTCATGGTGGCCACGGGCGCGGCGGGCGACATCAGCACCCGTCACACTCGGCGCGGGCAGGACCAGGCCGAGCTGGACAGGATGGGGGACGTGGTCGCCGCCCGCTGCGTCGAGCTGCTGTCGGAGCGGGGAACCCCCGCCTGGCCCTCCTCGGGGGGCGCGGGGCTCGCGTGGGCAGGGCGGCGGCTGACCCTCGAGAGGGCGACGGTCGCGGCGGACGTCGACGCCCTGAAGGCGGACGCCGCGCGGGCGGCGGGCGATCCTGTCGCGGCGCGGCTGGCCAGGAGCAGGCTGGAGGGTCTGCGGGCGCGCACCGGTGGGACCGGCCCGATCGGCGTCGAGGTGAGCGTCGCCAGGCTGGGCGACCTCGCGCTCGTCGGGCTGCCGGGCGAGCCCTTCGTCGCCGTCGCCGACGACATCGCCGGCGCCTCCCGCGAGCGGGCGACCGTGGTGCTCGGGTACGTCAACGGATATCCCGGCTACCTGCCCACCGCCGACGCCTACCGGCGGGCGGAGTACGAGGTGCTGGCGAGCCAGGTCGCGCCAGGGAGCGCCGAGCTGCTGGCGGGGACCGCTCGCGAGCTGCTGGCGGAGCTCAGGCCCTGACCAGCCGGTACGGCTGCCGCGGCCGTCCCGCCTGGGTGCCCTTCACGGGCGGCATCGGCCACGCGAGGCCCTCCTCCGCCAGGCTCTGCAGCACCCGCCTGGCGCTGCGCGGCGCGATGGCCAGCACATCGGCCACGATCTCCGCGTCGACGACGAGCGCCTCGGGCCCGTCGCCGAGCCCCTCGACCAGCCGTTCGAGCAGCTTGGCCGCCTTGGTGGTGACGACGGGCTCGCTCTCGGCCCTCCTGCGCTGGCGCAGCGGCAGGGACAGCACGACCCCGTCGCCGCCGACCAGGTAGGCGGCCGCGGCCCCCACGCCGCGCGCCTTCTCGACGGCGACCATCGCGTTGGCGTCGGCGTCCCGAGCCGTGGTGCCGAGGCCGATGCCGACCTCGACGGCCACGCCCGCGTCCGCGCGGATCCTGTCCATGAAGGGCGCGACGCGGAAGCCGTCGGTGGCCTGGGCGAGCGCGCCGACGGTGGCGGTGACGACGTAGCTGTTCTCGTCGCGCGGCACCACGGTGGCGCCCATGAGCCTCGCGTCGGCCAGCAGCGACTGGTGCAGCGACAGTTTGAGCTCCTGCTGCCAGTAGTTGCCCGGTCCCGAGTAGCTGGGCCTGGCGGAGGCGGCCAGCTCGACCACCACGATGGCGATCTGCGACTCCTCCAGCCTGCTGCCCGTTCCGAGCAGCGCGGCGGTGTTGAGGGCCAGACGCAGCGTGTGGGAGGTCGGCATCATGCGTATCACCGGCACGCCGGCGGCCGTCAGCTTCGTGGCCACGCTCCTGATCGTGGTCAGCGCGGCGGTGGTGGCCCCCTGGCGGTAGAGCTGCTCGTGGAAGGCGGCGAAGCCGCGCGCCGACTCGGGCCTGTCGTACTCCGACAGGTGGACGCCCTCCGTGCCGACCCCGATCTCGCCGTACGCCTCGTCGACGTCGGCGGCGGGCAACGAGTCGATGCTGACCCTCGCCGGGTCGATGCCGTGGGCGATGACGCCGCGCAGCAGGCTGGCGTAGAGGCTGGCACCGCTCATCGGCACGAACGTCGCGGGGACGGGCAGCGCGCCCGCCTGCCTGGCCAGGTCGTGCTGGAGCGGTCCCGTGAACAGCGCCACGTCGATGCTGTCGGCGATCCTGGAGAACTTCTCGTAGGTCTCGTGCTCGCCCGCGTGGGGGGCGCCGACGAGCCGCCAGTCGGCCGCGCCCGGCAGGTCGGCGCCGATCATCATGATCTGCTCGACCAGGTCGTTGGGGCCCACGACCCCGATCGCCACCCTGGACCGTGCCTCCGCACGCAACCGATCCATGATCGTGATCACCCCAGTCCGGATCGCCACTGAAGCAGGCGGGTCATCGTTCCGCCGAGCACCGCCGCCCGATCCTCCTCAGCGAGGCCACTGAAGATTACCCGTCCCAGTGACATCCGCAGATCGATGAAGGGGAAGTCGGAGCCGTACACGACGCGGTCAGCGCCTACCTCTCTCACCATTGTGGCGATGTCGGCGCCGGTGTTGAAGGAACCGCACACCTCCAGCACCACCCCTGGCCGCCGCCGCGCCACCTCGATCGCCGCCTCGAACCCCAGCGGCGTGGCGCCCGCGTGCCCTGCCAGGATCACCACGTCCGGGTAGCGCGCGGCCACCTCGTCCACCATCGGCAGGTCGTTGTACGGCGAGCCCTCGTAGGTGTGCGTCAGCACGGGACAGCCGGTCCGCTGCGCGAACTCCCACACGGGCGCGTAGCGGCCGCCGGTGAGCGGGTAGTCGTGCAGGTCGGGGTGGAGCTTGACGCCGCCGAAGCGCGGGTCGTGGCCCCATTTCGACAGCTCGCCGATGGGGTCCTGCCACGGGTTGACGGTCAGGTAGCCGGTGAACCTGTCGGCCGCCCTCGCCACGATCGCCGCGGTCTGGGCGTTGCCCTCGGCGGCGTCGAGCTGGATGGCCAGATGGCTGGAGACGACCGCGTGGGACACCCCGCACCTGTCCATGACCCTCGCCATCCCCTCGGGCCCCGCGTCGGGGATGAAGAACAGGCTGTACGGGCCCGCGTGGGCGTGCGCGTCCACGATCCGGAGCGCGCTCTGCGGCTCGCGCTTCCAGAGCGCGGCGGTGAGGACGTTCAAGCGACCCTCGCTTCGTCGTGGAGCAGGCCGCGCACGTTGCCCGACCCGATGGCGGCGACGGCGGCGTCGTCGAGCTCCGACCACAGCAGCCTCGTCACGGCCTCGGCGGGGTCCCTGGCGGGCGCTCCGGTGCCGAAGACGACGCGGTGCGGGCCGTACCGGTCGACGAGCCATTCGAGGCCGCAGTGGGAGGAGAGGTTGGCCAGCCCCACGTGGACGTTGGCGGTGCGGGCGAGCACGCCCGCGGCCTGCCTGAGCACGCGGTAGCCGAGGCCGCCGACGACCACGGGCAGGCCCGGATGGGCGCCCGCGATCGACTCGATCGAGGACCAGCCGGCTTGCGCGGCGTCGAGCAGCAGCGGCAGCGCGGCCTCCTCCAGCGCGCGCAGCATCGGGGCGGCGTCGCGGCCCGCCAGGTCGTAGCCGTGGTCGGCGGGGTAGGCGCGGACGGCGACGACGCCCGCCGCCGCGGCGGCGGCCACGAACGCGTCGGGCGCGCCGGTCTCCCCGCAGGTGTCGGGGAGCAGCACCCAGCACGGCCGCAGCCTGGGCTCGCCTTCGACCAGGTCGAGCAGCCTGTGGTTGCCCGTGTCGGGGTCGTGCAGCCATGACAGCGTGTGGCTCACGACGGCCTCGGCGATGCCGAAGCGGTCCATCCTGGCCAGCGCCTCGGCGACAGTCCCCTCGCCGACGTCCCTGCGCGGGTGCCGGCCGAGCAGCGCGTCAGCGTCGATCAGCATGGACCGTCCATCCGTCGGGGATCGTGGGGGGCTCGTCGAGGAACGGGAAGATCCCGACGGTGAACCCGCCGCGGCCGCGCAGGCCGAGAGAGTGGATCTCGCCGTACTCGGCCGTCCTGGTGGCGGGGTCGGGGATGCGCGCGGGACCGTTCCCGAACAGGACCTCGTCGGGCTCCTCCAGCGGGACGACGAGCAGGCCAGGGGCCCGCTCGGTGCGGTACCCCGCCCCGTGGCGCACCCACGGGGAAAGGCCGTGCACCTGCCAGATCGCCTCCGCCTCGATCCGGTCGGTGACCACCCAGTAGCCCTCGTCGCGGACGAAGACGACCGTGCGGTCGTGGCGCGCGCTGTAGCCGTGGTGGTGCCCGGCGAAGACGTCCACCCCGTCGCCCGTCTCGTGTCCTGACGAGAACAGGTCGCAGGCGGCCCTGCGGTCCTCGGTGTACTCCTCGCCCGGCACGAGCAGGGTGTTGTGCGCCCTGGTCGCCTGGTACCAGTCGTAATAGCCGGGGTCGTCGTAGGAGGGCGGTCCTCCTCCCTCCCATGCCAGCGGGACGCCCCATCCGGCGATCACGAAGTCAAGCGCGGCGTGGTGGCTGTGCGGCTCGAGCTCGTGGCCCACGTAGGGGCCGTAGTTGATCACCGTGTGGAAGGTCCCTGAGCGGAAGACGGCGTAGCCGCTGGCCTCCAGGTTGGTCGAGCCCTTCGCGGGCTCGATGCCGGAAGGCCAGACGATGCCGCTGTCCTGCAGGTGCGGCACCCACCCTCCCGAGGTCATGAGCGCGGCGAGCCAGTCGTGCATGGCCAGGTAGCGCGGGTGCGTGGCAAGTCCCGGCTCGACGGCGGCGGCCCGCCTGAGCGCGTCGAGGCACATGCCGTGGTAGCCGGGCGAGCGCTCGTGGTGGCCGCCGTCGGCGCGCACGTCGCGCTCCAGATGCTCCATGATGCGCGCCGTGGCGATCTCGGCCCACTGCGCGGCCTCGGGCAGGTCGGCGAACACCCTGGCGGCGTGCAGCAGCTCGCAGACCGTGGCGAACTGCCAGTTGCCGTGCCTGAACTCGTCGTGCTCCTCGGCCGCCCACCGGGCGCCGCCGAGGACGGTCTTCATCATCTCCTTCCAGCACTCCTCGCCGACCGCCTCTCCGAGGACGGCCAGCGCCTGCGTGACGTACATCGTGCGGGCGCAGACCCCGAGGGAGTACCAGACCACGTCGAGGCCGGGCCAGTCGCCCTCGACCAGGTCGCGGCCGGCGTACCACTGGCGGAACAGGCGCTCCCACTCCGCCGCGTGACGCGGGTCGCCGGTCTCGGCGTAGGCGGCGACCAGCGGGGTCATCCAGCGCAGGTAGTGGAAGCCGTACAGGCGGGAGCGGCCGTGCCCCTTGTCGAGGAAGTCGACCTCGGCCCCGTGCAGCGCGTCGGCCCCGTCGGACGGCAGTCCCGCGGGCACCGGCGCGCGCCACCGCCACGCCCTGCTGTCGCTCCCCAGCGCGGCGAAGAGGTCCTCGTCGGAAATGTGACGCATCCGCGTGGGATGCACGTGCGGTGCCTTCTCCACGGACATCAGAGCTTCACCGGCGCTCCCGTGCGGGCCGACTCGTGGGCGGCGGCGAGGACGGCGGTCACGTGCCGCGAGCTCTCCACGGTGATCAGCGGCTGCGCGCCGGTGCGGGCGCAGTCGACGAAGTGGTGGATGGCGTCGCGGTAGGCGCCCGCGGGCACGCCGTGGACGACGCGCTGCAGCATGTTGCGCGGGTAGGTGTAGGCCTTCTCCGTGGCGAGCTGGATGTTCTCCTTCTGCCTGTCGAGCTGGATGACGCCCGACTCGCCTGTCACGGTGACGTAGCTGTCGACCATGGTCGGGAAGGTGTTCGGGTAGATCCACGCCGACTCGAAGGTGGCCACCGCCCCCCTGCTGAAGCGGGCCTGGATCTGCATGGCGTCGGGCGTCTCGATGCCCATGCCGCGCAGCTTGCCGTACCTGGCCGTGGCGAAGACCTCGACCACCTGGTCGTCGTAGAGCCAGGTCACCAGGTCGACGTCGTGGCTGGACAGGAACCACGCGCAGGTGGTCCTGTCGGCCCAGCCGATCATCTCGGTGGGCACGTGGATGGTGTCGTCCTTGCGGGCGTAGCCGACAACGGGTTCGCCGACCAGCGGCATCTGCTCCTTGGCCTGGGCGTAGGCGGGTACCCACCGGTGGTTGAACAGGCACATCGCGGTCACGCCCGCCTGCCTGATGGCGGCGACCGCGCGGTCGGCGTCCTCGACGGTGGTCGTGAACGGCTTCTCCACGAGGATGTGCGCCCCGGCCCGCGCCGCGGCCACCATCACGTCGGCGTGCAGGTGGTCGGGCGTGGTGATCGAGACGGCGTCGACCAGGCCCGAGGCGAGCAGGTCCGCGTAGTCGGCGAACACCGCCGCGTCAGGGGCGTCGTCGAGCGGCCGGCGGGACACCGCGGTGATCTCGACGTCAGGGTGGGCGGCCAGGACCTCGGCGTGGCCGCGACCCATGATCCCCGCGCCGACGATCCCCATTCTGAGCTTAGGCAAGTGCGTCATTCCATCGCTTCTCTGCTGTGTCGAGCGCCTCCTTGGCGCTCTTGGTCCCCGTCAGGAACGCCCTGACCTCCTCGGAGAGGAGCTCGCCGAGCTCGGCGTCCTTGGCCGTGCCCATCGGGGTGTACTCCAGCTCGGGCAGGCCCTTCACGATCACGCTTCTGGCCACGGCCATCGGGTCGTCGCCCGCGCTTCCCGAGAAGAACGGGTCCTTGGTCGAGGAGACCGTCGACGGGTAGATGGGGACGATCTTGCAGAAGGCCAGCTGGTTGGCGCCGTTGGTGAAGAACTTGATGAACTCGGCGGCGGCCTTCTTGTGCGTGGAGGCCTTCGGGATGGAGAAGGCCTGCTGGGCGAGCAGCAGGAAGCCGCCCGTGCTCATCCTGACCGGCGTGGTGACGGTGAGGTCCCGGTAGACGTCCGGCGCGTTCTTCTGGATGTTGAGCAGCTCGGCGGCGTTGGCCGTGGCCTTGAAGGCGACCTGCCCGTTCTCCAGCGTCTGCGGCAGATTGCGGATGTCCTTGGAGACCGCGCCCGGCGCGATGCCGTGCGCGTCGTAACTCTTCTTGAACCTCTCCAGGATCGCGACGGCCTCGGGGGTGTTGAACGTCGCCGTCTTCTTGTCGTCGGACAGCAGCTTGATCCCGTAGTAGCGCAGCGCGTTGTGGTCGGGGATCGCGTTCATGCCGTTGATCTCGGTGGTGGCGTAGATCTTGTCGGCCAGGGCGAGGGCCTCGTCGAAGCTCTTCGGCGGCGCCTTCTCGTCGAAGCCGGCCTTGCCGACCACCGACGTGCGGTACATGGCGACGGGAGCGCCGCCGTTGTACCAGGGCACCGCGTAGAGCTTGCCGTCCACGCGCAGCGGTTCCACCAGGTTGGGCTGGAAGTCGGCCAGGTCGGCGGGCTTGAAGTGCTCGTCGAGCGGGGCGAGCGAAGGGGCGAACCTGCCGAGGTCGAGGGAGGAGATGTTGACCGCGTCGGGGACGTCGCCGCTGGCCACGGCGGCCAGCAGCTTGGTGGCGCTCTCCTGGCCCGGCACGTCGACCCACTTGACGGTGACCTTCGGGTGCTGCTTCTGGTACTCGCCGATCAGGCCGGTGATGAAGTCGCTGTAGTTCTTCTTCAGGTTGATGGTCCAGAACTCGACCTCGCCCTCGAAGGGCTGGTCGTCGGCGGCCGGAGCGCCCTGGGACGAGGCTCCGGCCACGCAGCCTGAGACGAGCAGGGACAGCGCGAGCGCGCCTGCCGTTAAGACCCCTCTGGTCATCACGGCGCACCTCCCAAGATTATGGCCGTCCTCAACGGCAACTTTCGGCAGAATCTCACCGGAGGGAGGGAGCGTCAATCCCTTTCCTTCGCGAAGGCCGGAGGAAGCCATTCCTGGCACTTCCGAGCTCGTGGACCAACGAGGGGATTGACGGCCTTCTCGAAACCCGCTTACGCTGCACCAAATTCTGGCCGCCGTTATACGGACTTTAGGACTCGCATGGCAGTCGACAGGATCCCAGGGCAGCAGTGGTACACGCCGTACCTGTTCGCGCTGCCCGCGCTGGCGCTGTTCGGGGTGTTCTTCGTCTGGCCGGCCTTCACCGCCGTCCAGCTCTCCTTCATGGAGTACGACGTGGTGTCACCGCCCGAGTTCGTGGGCGTGGACAACTTCGTCAGACTGGTGGGCGACCCGAAGTTCTGGACGGCGACGCTCAACTCGGTGCTGTTCCTGATCGGGCTGTTCCCCCTGCTGGTCGTGGCGCCGCTGCTGCTGGCCGTCCTGGTGAACCAGAAGCTGCCCGGGATCAGGACCTTCAGGATGCTGTACTACCTCCCGGTGGTGACCTCGATGGTCGCCGTCGCGGTGGCCTGGGAGTACGTCTTCCACCAGCAGGGCGTCCTCAACTGGATCCTCACCGGGGCCGGGCTGCTCGACCAGCCGATCCAGTACCTGCTCGACCCGTTCTGGGCGCTGCCCGCGCTCATCCTGGTCGAGGGCTGGAAGAGCATGGGCTTCTACATGATGATCTATCTGGCCGGCCTGCAGACGATCGACAGCTCGCTCTACGAGGCGGCCAGGGTCGACGGCGCCAGCGCGTGGGACAGGTTACGCCGCATCACGGTGCCGCTGATGGTGCCCTACATCGCGGTCGCGATCACCATGGAGATGCTCGACGCGATGCAGGCCTTCACCTCCGTCTACGTGATGACCAGGGGCGGGCCGCAGGACGCGACCCTGACCCTCGGCTACTACATCTGGTCGGCCGGCTTCGAGCACTACGACATGGGCTACGCCAGCGCGGTCGGGCTCGTGCTCTGGGTCGTGATGATCGCGATGGCCATGCTCAACTACCGCATCACCAGGGGGCGAGCATGATGAGACGCGCAGGCATGTACGTCCTGCTCACCGCGATCGCGCTCGCCTTCGTCGGCCCGTTCCTCGTCCTGCTGTCCGCCGGGCTCAAACCGTCGGGCCAGGCGGTCTTCTCCTTCCCTCCTGACATCATCCCCAGGCCGCCGGTCCTCGACTGGGTGAAGGAGGCGTGGACGGCGATCCCGTACCCGCGCTACCTGCTCAACTCGGTCATCTACGTCGGCGTCATGGTGCCGCTCCACATCCTGGTCTCCGCCCTGTGCGCCTACCCGCTGGCCCGGATGCGCTTCCGCGGCAGAACACTGATCTTCCTCGCCATCCTGTCCACGATGTTCCTGCCGGGCGAGGTCATGCTCATCCCCAGGTTCCTCGTGGTCTCCCAGCTCGGCATGGCCGACACGTTCGCGGGTGTGATCCTGCCGGGTCTGCTGTCGGCCTTCGGGATCTTCCTGGTCAGGCAGACCTTCGCAGGCGTGCCGCGCGAGATCGTCGATGCCGCCCGCACCGACGGCTGCCACGAGCTGCGCATCTTCTGGCACGTCATGCTCCCCGCCGCCAGGCCCACACTGGCGATCCTCGGCATCTTCGGCTTCATCTCGGTGTGGAACAGCTTCATCTGGCCACTGGTCGTGCTGAAGGACTCCGCGAAGTACCCCATCGCGCTCGGGATCGCCTACCTCGCCGGGATCACCGGCACCGACGTCCGCACGCTCGCCGCCGGCACCATCGTCTCGATCGTCCCGGTGGTGGTCGTCTTCATGCTCATGCAACGCCACGTCCTCGAAGGCATGCGCGGCGCGGTCAAGGGCTGACGCCGCAGAAGGTGAGCCATCCATGTTGACTCGCAGGCAGTTCGGTCTGGGCGCGCTGGCCATGAGCGCGCTCGGATTCACCGGCGCGGCCGGATACGACTACACCTCGCGGGAGACCTTCGACCTGTTCGACAAGGCCTTTCACGACAGCGGGGCCACCGGGCAGCCCACGCACACCAACGAGCAGGGCGCACTGGGCTGGGGCCAGTCCTACGTGCTGGCCGCCTTCGTCAGGATGTACGAGGCCTACCGGAACACCCACTACCTCGACCGGCTCATCACCAACATTGACCTGGTGCTGGCCGGTCGCGACTCGGTGCGCGGGGTGACCGACTACCGCGGCCTGTCGCTCCCCTCCTGGCGCAACACGAGCTACTCGGCCGGCGGCGTGACCCTGCTGGACGCGGAGGGCCGGCCGACGCTCGAGGTGCGCAGCGCCCTCACCAACGTCAGCGACGCCGTCGTGACCGTGACGGCGGGCAGCAGCGAGGGCCGCTTCACCCTCGTGGTGAACAACCCCAAGAAGAAGCGGGTCTCCACCTTCACCGACCTCACGATGGACCAGGCCGGCCCCGACCACGTGGTGCGACGCGTCCTGGCCGCCTACCCCTCGCCGAACATGGTGACGGCCAAGGTCCTGTCCGGCGGCTCGACGCCGGCCCTCGGCACCTTCGCCATGGCCGCGGCACCGGTGCTCTTCTCCGTGCACACCGGGATGATCACCTACCCGATGGCCTCCTTCGTACGACTCGTCCACCACAGCCCCAGCCTGCGCAGGAATCCGCGCTACCGGGCCAAGGCCGCCGAATACCTCACCGCGGTCAGGGAGGCGGCGGCCGTTCACGAGCGGGAGTGGATGGACGACGGCTACTTCATCTGGCCCAAGCACATGCCGGTCCCCTACGACGGCACCGAGCAGCCCACCAACCAGACCCTCGGCCTGGGCCTGACCTACGCCGAGCTCGCGGCGGCGACGGGTGAGCGGGTCTACCGCGACCGCACCAGGCGCCTGGCCGCCACCTTCGCGGGCGACCTGACGGCCGACGCCGACGACGCCTACGTCTGGCCGTACTGGCCCGCGTTCGGGAAGATGTACCGGGGCTACACCCAGGCCGACGACGTCTCCGAGTGGACCCCGTCGTACGGCAGCCCGCCCGTCGGCGCGCAGCAGCGGGAGGACCTCAGCCACGCGGGGATCGACGTGGAGTTCGCCGCCGTCGCGCATCGCTGGGGCCTGGGCTTCCGAGGGCGCGACATGGCCCGCTTCGCCCGCTCCTACACCAGGAACATGGCCACCACCGACAACGGCGTCGCCACCACCTTCCTCTACGTCGACGGCGGCGGCGGCCTCGCGCCGGCCGGTCAGTACCTCCAGGCCCCGAGGTTCATGCCGGTGGCCCCGTGGGATCCGGGACTCTTCACCCACGCCCGCCAGGTCTACGACGACCACGCCGTCGAGTCGCAGATGGGCTCCACCCTGCTCTGCGTCGCCTACCTCAACTGGTTCGCCAAGCGCCCCTGACCCCCCGGAGGCACGTCCATGCAGCTGTCCCGCAGACGATTCACCCTCGGCGCCCTGGCCATGGGCGCCCTCGGCTCCTTCACAGGAACGGCCCGCGCCGCGGCGGGCCACGACTACACCTCGCGCGAGACCTTCGACCTGTTCGACAAGGTCTTCCACGAGAGCGGCAACGGCGGCCGGCCCACCGACACCAACGAGCACGGCGGCCTCGCGTGGGGCCAGTCGTACGTCCTGGCCGGGTTCATCAGGATGTACGAGGCCTACAAGGACACCCACTACCTGGACCGGTTCATCACCAACGTCGACCTGGTGCTGGCCAACCGCGACTCGGTGCGCGGGGTCAAGGATCACCGGGGGCTCTCGCTGCCCGCGTGGCGGGCCATGGCGCCCTACACCGCGGGCCTCGTCACGCTCAAGGACGCGGGCGGGACGCCGCTGCTGGAGGTGCGGACGGCGCTGACCTACGCCGACAACGCGGTGGCGACCGTACGGGCGGGCACCGCCGAGGGCCGCTTCACCCTGGAGGTGAGGAACAGCAGGACCAACCTGGTGGCCACCTTCCCCGACCTGTCGCTCGACCCGGCCGCTCCCGACTACGCGGTGCGCAGGATCTTCGACGCGTTCCCGACGCCGACGCTGGTGACGGCCAGGGAGCTCAGGCCGTCGCCCGCGGGCGACGCGGCGCCCGTGCTCGGCGCGACCCCGTTCGTCTCGCAGCCGGTGGTGTTCACCGTGCACACCGGGATGATCACCTATCCGATGGCGTCGTTCGCGAAGACCGTGTTCAGGAGCCCGCGGCTGCTGGCCGTGCCGAAGTACCGGAGCAAGGCCGTGGAGTACCTGAGGGCCGCCAGGGACGCGGCGGCCGTCCACGACGACGAGTGGCGCCAGACCGAGGACGGCCACGGGTACTTCGTGTGGAACAAGGGCACGCCGCTCGGCAACGACGGCGCCGAGCAGCCCACCAACCAGAGCCTCGCGCTCGGCCAGACCTACGCCGAGTTGGCCGCCGCCACCGGCGACCCGTTCTACCTGGACCGCACGAGGCGGATGGCCCGCACGTTCGCCCGCGAGCTCGAGGTCGACGCCGACGACGCCTACGTGTGGACGTACTGGCCGACGTTCGGCAAGGTCTACAGCGGGTTCGCCAAGACCGACGACATCTCCGAGTACACGCCGTCGAGCAACCCGGGGCAGGGCATCGAGGACCTCAGCCACGGCGCGATCGACGTGGAGTTCGCGGCGGCGGCCTTCCGCAACCGCCTGTTCTACCAGGGTCAGGACATGGCCCGTTTCGCGCGCACCTACAGCAGGAACCTGGCGACCACCGGAACCGACGGCATCCCCACCGCCTTCCAGCGGGTGAACGGCACGGGCAGCACCACCAGCGCGGGCCAGTACCTGCAGGCGCCCCGCTGGATGGCGGTGGCCCAGTGGGACGACACGGTGTTCAGCCACTCCCGCTCGATCTACGACGCCCGGGCCGTGGAGCCGCAGCTCGGCTCCTACCTGGGCTGTGTCGCCTACCTCAACTGGCACGCCCGTAGGGGGTCATGATGTTGTCGAAGCTGATCGCCGCAGCGACCCTGCTGCTGACCGCCGTCCCCGGCCAGGCTCCCGCCTCCTCGCCGTCGGCTTCGGTCTCGTCGACCGCCTCGGCGGCCGAGAGTGTGTGGCTCACGAAGTACAAGGCGCTGGAGGCGGCGATCGGCGACGCCGTCTACACCGACCCGAGCAGCGCGAACCTGGCGTGGGGCGAGAGCTACATCATGCGCAGCTATCTCGACGTCTACGCCGCGACGCAGGACACCGCCTGGCTCGACAAGATCGTCACGCATGCGGACACGATCATCGCGAACGCCGACGACATCGACAACGACGGCTTCAGTGGCTGGAGCACCAGCCAGTACTCACCTCCCGAGCTGGCCAACACGAGCTTCGAGTCGGCCGCGAGCGGCGACACCACGCTGCCCGCCAACTGGACGAGGTTCCAGGACACGGGCAGCCACATCTACCGGACCACCGACGTGCCGGGCAGCGGCACGGGCACCCAGTCCGTGCGCGTCGTCTCCGACCAGACGAAGTGGAAGAAGCTCCGGCAGAAGATCGGCTCCGACTACGCGGGCGGCACCAAGCACGTCCTGCGGGCCTGGGGCAAGCGGACCGGCTCGGTCGTGGGGCGGGTCGTGCTGCGCGACGGGTCCACGACGCTGTGCATGCTGGAGTACGCGTCGACCGCGTGGCAGCTCAAGCAGACCACCTGCGACATTCCCGCGGGGCGGGCGCCTGAGGTGTGGCTGGAGCACGCGTCCTACACGGTGAGCGGGTCGGCGTACTTCGACGACGTGCGGTTGAACGGGATCTTCCCCTACATCGTGCACGACGCCATGATCGGGATCCCGATCGCGGAGTTCGTCCGCCTGGTGGCCAAGACTCCCGCCCTGTCCGGATACAGCGCGAAGGCCGCGGCGTACCGGGCCTTCCTCGAGAACGAGATCGTGCCGCGCTGGGAGCAGAGCGGCTACCTCGGCAACACCTGGAACGGCACGTCCTACCAGCAGTCGCCGAACGTCGACACGTTCAGTCACGTCAGGAGCTCCAACGACCTGCCGTTCAACATGCCGCTGGGCTTCGCGAACCTGCTGACCGTGCTGCACGAGGTCAACGGCAACCCCACCTACCTCGACAGGGCCACGAAGGTCGCGCAGTGGGCGAAGGGGCATCTGACCGGCTCGGCCGGCGCCTACGTCTGGAACTACGCGACGTACACCACCAAGAAGGAGGACCTTTCGCACGCGAACGTGGACGTGTCCGCCTTCGTGGAGTTCTACCGGCGGGGGCAGGTGTTCACCGCGGCCGACATGACGGCGTTCACGAAGACGCTCAAGTCCAAGATGTGGAACGGGTCGACGAGCGCGCCGGGATTCAGCCTGTACGTGGACGGGACGGGGGCCGCCAACGGCGTCGACTACTTCCTGCACTCGTGGCTGGAGCTGTCGGAGTTCGACCGGCAGGTGTGGACCCTGGCGGCCACGAAGTACACCGGCTTCACGGCGACGAACGCCTCCCACCTGATCACGCTGTCCCGCCTGTTACGCCTGGAATGACCTCGTCCAAGGGCCGTCCTCCCTCGGGGGGGACGGCCCTTTTTCGTTTCCACGGGTGCCGAACGGCGGATCCATCGACCGCGCCCAGCTCGTCGACCGGATCACCGGCGCACTGAAGATCCCCGAAACGGCCGCGCAGGCGGCGCTGACCGAGCTCACCGACGGCCTCCAGGTGGCCCTGCGGCGGTGACGGCGGTCTACTCCTTGGCGAGCAGGGCGCGGGCGGCCGGGACGACGTCGCGGGCCCAGGCGGTCAGCTGGGTGGCGTCGGCCTGCTCCGGCCAGTAGACGAACGAGTCGAAGCCCACGTCGGTGGCCAGGTGGGCGATGACCTCCGCCCACTGTTCCGCCGTGGCCCGGATCGGGGCCTCGCCGCGCAGGACGACCTCGCCGGGGGCGTCGGTGATGTGACCGACCAGCTGGGCGATCCTGGTGATGTCGGACGGCTGTCGCCCGGCCTCGGCGGCGGCCCCGTCGATGATGTCCTGGGACGCCCGCCACTTCTCGTAGGGCAGGTAGTGCGGGATGGGGGCCGCCCAGCCGTCGGCGACGCGGCCGGTCTGCGCGAGCGCTTTCGGACCGACGCTCCCGAACCAGATCCCGATCGGGTGGGCGGGGGCGGGGCCGGCGTGGACGCCGTCCATCGAGTAGTGCTCGCCGGACACCTTGACGCTCTCGCCTGCCCGCCACAGACGCCGGATGATCTCGACGGCCTCCTCCAGCGCGACCTGGTTCTGGCCGGCGGTCCGGTCGGGGCCGCCGAAGGCGGTGATCGCCTGGCGGAAGCCCCCGGCACCGAGACCGAGTTCGAACCGCCCGCCGCTGAGCAGGTCGAGCGTCGCGGCGGCCTTGGCGATCACACCGGGCCCTCGAAGCGGCAGACTCGCCACATCAGGAAATATCCGGATCTGCGTGGTGTCGGCAAGCATGGTGGCGATCAGGCTGAACGTGTCGACCAGGCCACCCGCATAGGGGTGGTCCTGCACACCCAGGAGGTCGAGCCCCTCCCGGTCAGCGAGCCTGGCCAGCTCACGGAGCCCGGGCAGGTCGCCCGAGGAGGGGGAGAGCTGGACACCGAAGCGATAGGACATGACGCGCCTGCCGTCAGGACTTCAGGAAGGCGGCCGCGGCCTGGAGGAAGGCGTCGTTGGCCTCGGGGGTGCCGATCGACACGCGGGCCCCCTCACCGGGGAACGGCCGCACGGCCACACCCTCGACCGCGCAGGCCGCCGCGAAGTCCAGCGTCCGCTCGCCCACCCGCAGCCACACGAAGTTGGCCTCCGACGGCGGCACCGTCCAGCCCTGGGCGATGAGGGCCTCACGGACCCTGGTGCGCTCCTTGACCACCGAGTCCACCCGCTCCAGCAGCTCCTTCTCCGCCGGGTCCGCCAGCGAGGCGACGGCGGCGAGCTGGGCGAGGTGGTTGACCGCGAACGGAACGATCGTCTTGCGGACCGCCGCCGCCACGGGCTCGTGCGCGACGAGGTAGCCGACGCGCAGCCCCGCCAGGCCGTACGCCTTGGAGAACGTGCGCAGGACGCAGACGTTCGGCCGGTCCCTGTAGAGGGTGAGCCCGTCGGGCACGTCGGCGTCGCGGACGTACTCGCGGTAGGCCTCGTCCAGCACCACCAGCACGTCGGAGGGCACCTTGTCGAGGAACGCCTCGAGCTCCGCCCGCCTGATCGAGGTCCCCGTCGGGTTGTTCGGGTTGCAGACGAAGATCATCCGGGTGCGGTCGGTGACGGCCGCCGCCATCGCGTCGAGGTCGTGGTCCTCGCCGTCCAGCGGCACCCGCACGGAGGTGACCCCCGCCAGGTCCGCCAGCAGCGGGTACGCCTCGAAGGAGCGCCACGCGTAGATCACTTCGACGCCCGGCTCGCCGAACGTCTCGAACAGCTGCTGGGCCACGGTGACCGAGCCCGCGCCCAGCGCCACATGCTCGGGCGGCACGCCGTACCGGGCGGCGATCGTCTCGGTGAGCCTGGTCGCGGCCGGGTCGGGGTAGCGGTTGATCTGCCTCGCGCCCTCGGCGATCGCCTCGACGACCGACGGCAGAGGGTCGTAGGGGGACTCGTTGGAGGACAGCTTGAACGACCGGCCGTCGGCGCTCACTACGGCCTTGCCCGCCTTGTACGGGGGCATTGTGTCAAGAATCGCACGGAAACGAGGCATGGCCCCATGGTAGTCGTGGCCGGAACCGCAGGTCTCCCGCCGGTCCACCCGGCGGACCCTCTACCGGCTGACCGGTGCCGCCGGCCCTGATGCCCGCGATCCGGGCCGGTCCGTCACTCCTTCAGCGACCGCAGCATCGGCGGGTGGAGCAGTTCGGCGGGCCCGCGGCGGTACAGCTTCGCCGGACGCCCGCCGTCGCGGGTGGTCGTCGAGCCGGTCTCCACCAGGAAGCCCTCGGCCTTGGTGACCTTGCGGTGGAAGTTGCGCGGGTCGAGAGCCCGCCCCCAGACGATCTCGTAGACGCGCCGCAGGTCCGCCACCGTGAACTCGGGAGGGCAGAACGCCGCCCCCAGCGAGGTGTACTCCAGCTTGGCCCTGGCCCGCTCGATGCCGTCGAGCATGATGCGCCGGTGGTCGAAGGCCATGACGGTGAGCTCGCTGACCGGCACCCACGCCATGTGCGCCTTCTCCGAGGCGGGCAGGTCGGGGGCGAGCCCCAGGTAGGCGACCGACAGGACGCGCTGGCGGGGGTCGCGGTCGGGGTAGCCGTAGGTCTGGAGCTGCTCCAGGTGGACCGGCGCGCCCGGCAGTCCCGCGCGTTCGTCGAGGATGCGGCGGGCGGCGTCGGGCAGGTCCTCATCGAGCTGGATGAACCCGCCGGACAGCGACCACCTGCGCAGGAACGGCGGGTTGTCCCGCCGCCACACCAGAGCGGAGAGCGCCTGGCAACGGACAGTGAGCACGACGAGGTCCACGCTCACCGGGACGCTGGGGACCATGCCAGGCACGTTACACGCTGACGCGCACGTGCAGCGGCTCCGTCGCCTCCAGTCCCGAGGGCGAGCGGACCCCGACCGATACCCAGACGCCCAGCGGGACCTGCGACCAGTCGAAGGGCACCCAGGCCACCACGATGCGGTCGGCCATGGCCTCGTTGGGGGCGTCGGTGGCGTTGATCAGGAGTTCGGCCGAACCGCCAGGCCAGGTGAGGGTGATGGTGCCGCCGCGCTCCAGGTTGTAGCCGCGGATCTCGACGCCGTCCTCCTCGTTCGGCGACGTCCTCACCGCGTCGACCGCGATGGGCCGCAGGTGGTCGGCCATGACCTGGTCCTTGAGCGGGGTGTCGCCGCAGGTGAAGAAGTCACTCCACATGTAGGAGACGACCTTCTGGACGTAGCGTCCCGTCATGGCGACGGCGGCGTCCAGGCGCTTCTTGTCGGTGGCGCCGCGGGTGCCCTGGGGCTGGCACGGCGTGACGGCCGAGGGCTCGAACGATTCGACGTTCGCCCACAGCTCCACCTCGAAGCCCTCCTCGACCAGGAGCTCGCGGGCAAGGGCCATCTCGCGGTAGTAGTCGCGGGTGGAGCCGTGGTAGGCGGTGTCGTAGGTCGTCTCGCCGACGACCGGCCGCAGGCGCGGGTCCACCTCGTTGTCGCGCTGGTCGGGCCAGAACAGGCCGACCTTGCCTGTGCCCCTGCTATCCTGCGGGGCGATGATGCCGACACCCGACTTGGCCAGGGCCTTGAAGCCCTCGGCCACCTGCTTGGGCGTCTGGCCGAACGGCACCCGCTTGCGCGCGTCCATGTAGGGGCTGACCAGGATCGGCTTGCCGGGCAGCTCCTGCTCGATGATGGTGTGCTGCTCGGAGTAGACCTGCAGGGTCGGGTTGGTCGCCATGGTGGCGCCCAACTGCAGCTCGAAGGGCTGGTAGAAGCCGCCGAGTGAGGCTCTGTCCTTGAAGCGGTCGCCGTAGTCCTGCAGGATCCTGCGCGTCAGCGTCACGAGCACGGGGAGGTGCTTCGAGCTGGCCCTGGTGGCCACGGCCGAGTCGCGCGGCGCCATCGGCAGCGAGGGGAAGACCTGCACGCCGAAGATGTCGCCCAGGCGCAGCAGCTCGGTGAGGCTGTCCTCCGACGAGCCGGCGACCAGGATGAGGTCGTAGGCGCGCCCGGTGCTGGTGAAGTCGCAGGTGGCGTCGTCGGAGCCGTCCGGGGCGGCGAGGAGCCGGTAGTAGACGCGCTTGCCGTGCCTGATGGCGCGTTCCATCTGCGGGCAGCGGAGCAGGCCGGGGCCGAAGCTCTCGTCGGTCCTGTAGACGAAGGTGCGGCCGATCCTGTTGTCCGGGTTGGCCTGCCTGAGATCCTGTTCGGCCTCCTGCCAGCAGCCCTCGCAGTCGGTGTAGCGGGCGTCGACCTCGCCGTCCCTGGTCAGGATCCGGCCGTCCTCCACCGTGCGGTACTGCAGGCCGTACCCGATCCTGATGACGGTGTCGCCGCCGGCGGCGTGGATCTCCTCCATCTGGTGGCGCCACGTGCACGGGTTGCTCGACGGGGTGATCCAGTAGCCGGTGACCGCGTACGGCTTGACGTCCTGCAGGTCGAAGGTGCCGCAGGCGTCCTTGTACTCCTTGACGGTCGGCTGCGGCAGCGGCTTCTTCGACGTGGAGGGAACGGCGGAGGCCCGGGTGTCGCTCGAGATCGGCTCGTTGTCGGGAAGGACGACGACCACCGCCGCGATGGCGGCGAGGATCGCCGCACCCAGAAGCACAGTGAGCCAGCGCACGTTCAGGAACCTACCGCCCTCGTGATCTGCGGGGGATAAACCGCTACTTCTTGACGCCCGCCCAGGACTCCAGCTGGGAGACGAACCTGCGCGCCGAGTTCGGCCAGTGGTGGTTGGCGCGGGCGGCGGCGTAACCGCGCGCGCCCATCGCGTGCCGGCCGCGCCGATCGTCCCTCAGCGACAGGACGGCCTGGGCGACGGCCTTGGGGTCCTCCCACGGCACGACGATCCCGCTCTCGTACCGCTCGACCAGCTCCACCGCGCGCGGCGAAGGAGTCGTTATCACCGGGATGCCGTGCGCCATGTACTCCACGATCTTCGTGGGCATGGAGTGGCGGTAGTTGGGCTCGTCGTGCAGGAGCGACAGGCCGCCCAGCGCGCCGTCGAGCCGCTTGAGCGCCTCGTCGTTCGGCATGAAGTCGCGCCACTCCAGCACGCCCTCGGCCACCGCCTGGTTGAGCGCGGGGCGCGACTGCGGGTCGGCGTAGCCGATCAGCTCCACTGCCACCCTGTACGGCTGCAGCAGCCTGCCGACCTCGATCGCCTCCTGGACGCCGCGCGCCCTGGACAGCCAGCCGAGGTAGACCACCCTGTCGTCGCCCGGCGGGGTGACCGAGTCAGGCACCCACGTCTCGTTGGGGACGATCAGGTGCGCGTGCTTGAACCTTCCCGCGTAGGCGGTCTCCGCCAGCAGCAGGTGCAGCCTGCGCTCGGCCGTGCTCTCCAGCAGCCGGGCCAGGAAGCGGACCGGCGGGCGCAGGAACGACGGCAGCCACGGCTTCAGCGACAGCGTCGCCGGGGTGTCCTCGTGCACGTCCCAGACCACGGGCGGCCTGCGGCGGACGCCCCAGACCGAGAACAGCAGCTCGGGGTCGTGGATCATGACCAGGTCGACCTTGTCGCGCAGGCGTTTGAACACCCTGCGCGCGGCCCACACGGCGCGCATGCGCTTGCGCTGGGCCGCTCGGGGCAGGTCGATGCCGTTGACCCACGGCCTGGCGACCACGCCGTGGGCGGAGAAGGACGCCGCGTACGTGACCTCATGACCGGCATCCACGAGGGCGCGGATCTGCCGGTGCAGGATCCGGGCGTCCTCGGGGTTATGCACCACCGTCATGACGAGCACGTGCACTGCGCGCAGCCCCCTGTCGCTACAGCCGCTCGACGCGTTCACCCTCGGCGAGCACGCCTCGGGTGTCCAGCACGAGCCTGGCCTTGTCCTCGACCATGTCGAGGTCGAAGGCGGCGTGCTGCTGCAGCAGCAGCGTCACGTCCGCGTTCACTACGGCCTCGGCCAGGTCCTCCTCACGCGGCACCTCGGTGCCGTCCACCGACCACTTCTTGACGTGCGGGTCCACGAACGTGAGCTCCGCGCCCAGCTCCAGGAGCGCCCGCGCGACGGGCAGGGCGGGGGTCTCGCGCTCGTCGGCGATGTCCGGCTTGTAGGTGACGCCGAGCAGCACCACCTTGGAGCCGTTCACGGCCTTCTTGTGCCGGTTGAGCAGGCGCTGTACGCGGTTGACCACGTACGACGGCATCCGCTCGTTGATCTCCTGCGCCAGCTCGACGAACCTGAACGGATAGCCGAGCTTGCGAACCGTGTAGGACAGGTAGCCGGGGTCCACCGGGATGCAGTGCCCGCCGACGCCGGGACCTGGAAGGAACTTCTGGAAGCCGAACGGCTTGGTCGCCGCGGCCTCGATCGCCTCCCACAGGTCGACACCCAGCTCGTCGCAGAAGATCGCCATCTCGTTGACGAGGGCGATGTTGACGTGCCGGTAGGTGTTCTCGAGCAGCTTGGCCATCTCGGCCTCGCGGGTGCCGCTGACGGGCACGATCTGCTCGATGAACTGGCCGTAGAAGGCGGCGGCCCGGTCGCGGCAGGTGTCGGTGAAGCCGCCGACGACCTTGGGCGTGTTGCGCAGGCCGTACTTCGGGTTGCCCGGGTCGATGCGCTCGGGCGAGAAGGCGAGCTGGAAGTCGACGCCGGCGACGAGACCCGAGGTCTCCAGGAGCGGCCTGGCCACCCCGTCGGTGGTGCCCGGGTACGTCGTGGACTCAAGGACGACGAGCGTGCCCCGCGTGAGGTTGCGCGCGACCGACTTGGTCGCGCCCTCGACGGCCGACAGGTCGGGACGGTGGTCCTCGTCCAGCGGCGTGGGGACGCAGATGACGATCGTGTTGCTGTTGGCCAGTACCGCCTCGTCGAGCGTGGCGCTGAAACCGTTGGCCAGCATGTGCTCGAGGTCGGCGTCGGTCAGGTCGTCGATGTAGGACTGACCGGCGTTGAGCGCGTCGACCTTGCGGGGGTCGACGTCCACGCCGACGACCCGCAGGCCTGCCGCGACGGCCTCCTTGGCCAGCGGCATGCCGACGTAACCCAGGCCGATTACCGCCAGGTCGAAATCCGTCACGACATCGCCTTAGAACACTTCATGGTCGCAAAGGTTATCTCAAGTCCACCTAGCTCACGCCTAATGCGACCGAACCCGTCAGAACAGACAGCGAACTTGTAGGTCATTGGTCGGCAAGAGATCGGTAAAGGTCACGATAAGTCTCGGCAACGCGGCTCCACGTGCGCTTTGCCGCCACCTCCGCCTTTCCAGCCTCACCCATCACAGCTCGTCTGGCGGGATCCTGCCGCAGCTCGGACAGCGCCTTGGCGAGCGCCTCCGGGTCGCCTGGCGGGACGAGCAGCCCCGCGCCCTCGGAGCCGACGAGTTCGGACAGCGCGGGCAGATCGCTGAGCACGACGGGCTTGCCGAGCGCCATCGCCTCGACGGGTTTCAATGGCGTAACGAGTCTGCAGACGCGCAGGTCCTCACGCGGGCAGCAGAAGATGTCGATCGCCGCCTGCGCCTGGAGCGCCTCCTCGGGACCGACCCTGCCCGGCAGGATCGCGGACGTGAGCCCGAGCTCCTCGACCAGCTCCAGCAGGTTGTCCCGCTCGGTGCCGTCGCCGACGATGAGGACCCTGATGTCGTTCCTGAGCAACGCGCCCGCCCTCAGCAGGGTCGCGAAGCCCTCGTAGGCCACGATGCTGGAGACGGAGCCGACGACGATCTCGTCGTCTCCGATGCCCATCGACCTGCGGAAGGCCGCGCCGTCGTAGTCGGCGGTCAGCAGCGAGTCGTCCACCGCGTTGGGCGCCAGGCGGATCTTCTCGCGCGGCACACCGCGCTCGACGATCTCCTGCGCCATCGTCTCGGCGAGCGTGACCACCGCGTCGGCCTCGCGCATCAGGAACGCCTCGCGATCGCGCTGGAGCACGTGGCGCTGGCTGCCGATGCGGATCGGGTCGCGGGAGGCCCAGGTCTCCTCCAGGAAGCCGCGCACCTCGTAGACGAACGGCGTGCCGGTGCGCTCGCGGACGGCGTGCGCCATCGAGCCGTTGCGGTGGTCGGTGGCCGCGTGCAGCACCTGCGGCCGCAGCTTGGCGACCAGCTCGGTGACCCGCTCGGCGCCCAGGATGATCCGCCCGCGCGTCTCGAACGGCATCTCCTGCCTGCCGTCGGGCAGCAGCCGGTGGTACGGGATGCCGTCCAACTCTTCGAAGGGCGTGGCGTCCGCGTGGCCCTGCAGCATCGGCCAGCCCCAGCTGGTCACGACGTGCGGGTCGAGGCCCTTCTCCTTCTGCGCGGTCACGATCCTGTGCGTGCGCACCGTGTAACCCGCCTGCGTGTACGGCAGGGCGTTGGTCACCATGTGCAGGACCCTGCCCGCGACATGCTCGCCGACCGCCACCTTGGGACGCGGCGGGATCGGGTCAGGGCTGATCGCGGCCAGCTCGCCCCGGTAGTAGGCGGCCCTGCGCTTCACGAAGGGGTACTTCGCGTGCGGCTCCAGCACCTCGGCCGCCTCGGTGACGCGCCCGGCGTCCCAGTACGCCTTCGCGTCGTTCCACGGCGCCTTGACCACGCGCATGCCGACCTTGCGGACGGCGCGCCGCACCTTGCGGGCGGCGGGCCAGGCGACCTTTCCCACGACGGGACGCAGCTTCGGGGGAAGCGCGTCCGCCGCCGCCTGCGCGACCCGGACGGGGTCGGATTTCACCTTCGCGAAGACGACGCGGGAAACGATGACGGGGTGCTGGATGAAGCCCTTGAGAAGTCCACCGACTCCGGCCCTGGCCGACTTGGCGGAAACCTTTGGTCTGGCGTCGGATACCACGCGGTGACCGTACCATAGGCAACGTTTTTCCCCTTCCGCTATGAAAGGCGAGGTAGATGAGGGAGAACCCCCTGGTCCTCCATGTCCTCGGCGCCCGTCCCAACTTCGTGAAGGCCGCCCCCGTGGTCCGCGGGCTCGACGAGCTGGGCGTGCGACAGGGCATCATCCACACCGGTCAGCACTACGACGCGCTGATGTCCGACGTGTTCTTCGCCGACCTCGGTCTCCCCTCTCCGGTGGCCAACCTCGGGGTCGGATCGGGGACCCACGCCAAGCAGACCGCGGCCCTCCTCGTCGGCCTCGAAGAGGTCTTCATGGCGCAGGAGCCCGACCTGGTCATCGTCTACGGCGACGTCAACTCCACGCTGGCCGCCATCCTCGTCTGCGCCAAGCTCGGCGTCCCGACCGCCCACGTCGAGGCGGGGCTGCGCTCCTTCGACCGCGGCATGCCGGAGGAGGTCAACAGGATCGTCACCGACTCCCTGTCGGACCTGCTGTTCGCCACCTCGCCCGAGGCGCTGTCGTACCTGGCTGCGGAAGGCGTGCCCGCCGCCAAGACGCACCTGGTCGGCAACCCGATGATCGACAGCCTCTTCGCCGCGCTTCCCTCGCTCGACCCCGCCCCCGTCGTCGAGCGGCTCGGCATACCTTCTCGCTATGCCGTGGCCACGCTGCACCGGCCCGCGAACGTGGACAGTCCCGAGGCCGCTCTCGAACTCGTCTCCGCCGTCCTCGACGTCGCCGCGCAGATCCCGCTCGTGGTGCCGATGCACCCGCGCGGTCGCGCCCAGCTGGCCGCGGTCGGGCTGGTCGAGGGGCCGAACGTCAAGGTCGTCGACCCGCTCGGCTACGTCGACTTCCTCTCGCTGGTGCGGGGCGCGGCGCTGGTCGTGACCGACTCCGGCGGCGTGCAGGAGGAGACGACGATGCTCGGCGTGCCCTGCCTCACCGTCAGGCCCAACACCGAGCGGCCGATCACCGTCACTCACGGCACGAACAAGCTCGTCACGCCCGCGGGGCTGCCGGCCGCCGCGTCCAAGGCGCTGTCCGACGGGGCCGCGACCCCTGCGGGCGAGCTGCCCGTGCTGTGGGACGGCGCCTCCGGACCGAGGATCGCCCGGGTCGTGGCGTCATGGCTGAAGGGGGAGAACCTCTCGCCTGCCTCACGAAACGGGCGGCTGTAGCCGTACCATGACAGACCTCCTTTGACGTTAGGGCGAGCGGATGTCTTCAGAAGAGCCGACCTTCCAGCGACTCGGGCCGATCAACTGGCTCCCTGAGGAGCGCAAGCTCGTCGAGAGATACGAGGCGGAGATCAGGGAGCTGCGGCGGCGGCTGGAGATCGCCGAGGCTCGCGCCGAGTACTCCACGTGGAAACTCCAGGCCACCCAGGCGAAGCGCTCGTTCAAGCTGGGCGAGGCGCTGACGTCGAAGAGCCCTGGCAAGGTCGTGGCGGCGGTGCGCTCGCACGAGAAGGCGCCCGCCGCGCCGCCACCCGTCTCGGAGGTCACCGAGGTGGCGGGCAAGCGCCCTCCGCTGGTCGAGGTGCCGGCGGTCAAGTGGCCGACGGGGCCCGTCAACAGGCCCGACCTGAAGGTCGCGGTCATCCTGGACGACTTCTCCAGGATGGCGTTCCGCTACGAGTGGGACCAGATCGAGTTCGGGCTGCGCGACTGGCCGGCGATCTTCGAGGAGAAGCGGCCCGACCTGCTGTTCTGCGAGTCGGCCTGGCACGGCAACCAGGGCCGCTGGCGCTACCAGATGACCGGGACCAACGCGCCCAAGCAGGAGCTGAAGGACCTGGTCGAATGGTGCCGCTCCGAGGGCATCCCGACGGTCTTCTGGAACAAGGAGGACCCGCCCAACTTCGACTTCTTCATCGACACGGCCAGGCTGTTCGACTACGTGTTCACGTGCGACGGCGACATGGTCCCGAAATATCGTGAAGTTCTGGGACATGACCGGGTCGACGTCCTGCAGTTCGCCGCCCAGCCGCGCGTGCACAACCCCATCCAGCAGAAGCAGGGCCGCCTGCACGACGTGGTCTTCGCGGGCATGTACTTCCGCGACAAGCACCCCGAGCGCCGCGAGCAGATGGAGACCGTGATCGACCCGATCAGGGAGCTCGGCCTGCACATCTTCGCGCGCAACGGCTCCGTCGACGACAAGTACGCGTGGCCGGAGAAGTACGAGCCGCACATCGTCGGCGAGCTGCCCTACGACCAGATGCTCGCGGCCTACCGCATGTACAAGGTCTTCCTCAACGTCAACTCGGTGCTCGACTCGCCCACCATGTGCGCGCGCCGCGTCTTCGAGCTGTCGGCCTGCGCCACCCCCGTCGTCTCCGGCTGGTCACGCGCGATCGAGGAGACCTTCGGCCCGCTCGTTCCCATCGCCCGCGAGCCCATCGAGTCCTTCAACCAGGTGCTCCACCTGATCAACAGCCCCGAGCTGCGCGCCCGCATGGGCCACCTCGCCATGCGCGAGGTCTTCGACAAGCACCTGTTCTCCCACCGCGTCGACCAGATCCTCGGCTTCATGGGGCGCCCGACGCAGTCTCGCTCGCGCTCCATCTCCGTCGTCCTGCCCACCAACCGCGCCGCGCAGATCGAGCACGCCATCAGCTCGGTCGCCAAGCAGCGCCACCGGCCGCTCCAGCTCGTCATGGTCCTGCACGGCCTCGACATCGACCCCGTCGTCGTCGCCGACAAGGCCCGCATGGCGGGCATCTCCGACGTCGTCGTCCTGCCCGCCTCGGCCGAGATGTCACTGGGCGCGTGCATGAACATGGGCATCGCGGCCGCCGACGGCGAGCTCGTCGCCAAGATGGACGACGACAACCTGTACGGCGAGCACTACCTGTCCGACCTGGTGCGGGCGTTCGACTACTCCGAGGCCGAACTGGTCGGCAAGGGCGCCCACTACACGTACTTCGAGGGCACCAACACGACCATGCTGCGGCTGCCCGGGCTCGAACACCGGTACACGTGGCTGGTGCAGGGCGGCACGTTCCTCGGCACGGCGGACATGTTCCGCTCGTACGGCTTCGCGGACATCACCCGGGGCGAGGACACCCACCTGGTGCGACGCCTCAAGGAGGACAAGGTCAAGATCTATTCGAGCGACCGGTTCAACTTCGTGTACTGGAGGAGCGCGGATTCGTCCATGCACACGTGGCAGGCCGACGACATCAAGCTGAACAGGGTCGCCCAGTTCTCCTTCGTCGGACACCCCGAGTCCCACGTCATGCTCTGATCCTCTGAGCCTCTGAGCCTCCGCCGGCGGGGATCCGAACCACCCTCACGGGCCCCGCGAGCCGGTGTCCGCGAGCCGGTGTCCGCGAGCCGGTGTCCGCGAGCCGGATCGCTGCCGATGGCGGACTTCGGGAGCAGCCGGGAGGGTGCGAGGCGCTACCGGGCGAGGCGGCGGAGAGACCGGTCGAGGACAGGGCCCCTCCGCCATGGTCGCCTGCTCAGCGCTCGTCCGGTGGCCTGAAGATCACTCGGTCGTCTACATAGCAATCGCAGTTGCCGCAGCCTGGGACCACGTCGGTCCTCCCCTCACCTGTCTCTCTCGACCGTACGACAAGCGATCCGCTCCTTGGCTGACCGGGAAGGTCAGACTAGCGTTCTCGGCCACCCCCACCGGGGGCGAGGCCCTGGTCGCAGGTTCCGCCGGGGAAGACGAGGCCCCGTTCGTAGGCGAGGACGGCCGCCTGGGTGCGGTCGCGGGCGCCGAGCTTGTCCAGGACGTTGCGGACGTGCGTCTTGACCGTCTCCTTCGAGACGTACAGCGTCGCCGCGATCTCCGCGTTGTTCTGCCCGAGCGCGATGTGCCGGAGCACGTCCAGCTCGCGCGGGGTCAGCTCGGCGTGCGCGTGCCGCTTCGCCGTACCGTGGTGAGGGGAGGCGATGCGGCGCAGCGCGTCGGGGAAGAGCACCGCGTCGCGGGAGTGGACCAGCCGGACGGCGTCCACCAGCTCCCCTGCGGGCGCGCGTTTGAGCACGTAGCCGGCGGCGCCTGCGCGCAGGGCGCCCCAGACCAGCTGGTCGTTCTCGAACGTCGTGACCACGACGACCCGCGTCGAGGGCGAGCGGCGGGCGAGCTCCTGGGTGGCGGCCAGCCCGTCCATGCCCGGCATGCGGATGTCCATCAGCACCACGTCCGCGCCCGCGCCCGCCTCGACGGCCGCGCGGCCGTCGCACGCCTCGCCGACGACCTCGATGTCGTCGTGGACGGAGAGCATCGTCGCCCATCCCGAGCGGATCAGCTTCTCGTCGTCGGCCAGGACGACGCGGATCACAGGGGCAGCGTCGCCCGGATGTGCCACGTGCCGTCCACCTCCTCGTGTGTGCAGGTCCCGCCGACCAGACGGGCGCGCATGCGCATGCCGGTCAGGCCGCGCCCCTGCCTTCCCGTCGTGCCCGCCGACGCGTTGTCGACGGTCAGGACCAGGTCGTCACCGACGGCGACGCCGAGTGTGACCGGGCCGCGTCCGTGGCGCAGGGCGTTGGTGAGCGCCTCCCTGGCGATCGCGAAGGCGGCGCGCGAGGTCGGGACGGGGACGCGGTCGAGCCGGCCGACGCTCGCGTGCACGTCGAGGCCGCGGGTGAGCGAGTCGAGCGAGTCGAGTGTCGGCGCCTCGGCGGCGTCGCCGTCGTCGAGCACGCGCAGCAGCACGTCGAGGTCCTGCTGGGCGTCGCGGGCCGTTGTCACCAGGTGGTCGAGCGACTGGTCGGCCACCTCGACGCCCGCCTGTGTCCGCCGCAGCGCCGCCTGGGCGGCCATGGCCTGCACCAGGACGACGCTGAGGGCATGGCCGACCGAGTCGTGGAGCTCCAGGGCGAGGGTCTGACGGCGGCCGAGCTCCTCCAGCGCGCGGGACGGCTCGGCGCGCAGCAGCCGGCCCGCCGCCCACCGCTGGCCGAAACCGGAGGCGACCAGCGCGACCAGCACGGCGGCGGTGAGCAGGAGGACCTCCGCCCGGTCGCCTGGAGCCTCGCGCGCCTGGTCGCTGAGGCGGACCAGTCCTGGCGACAGCAGGAGCACGCCCGCGCTGAGCGTGGCGCCGCCGTACAGGTGCAGGCTCGTCAGCACCGCCAGGTAGAGCCGGTCGGCACGCTCGGGGACGTCGACGCCGAGCAGCTCCGCCAGCGCGGCCGTCTCGATGCGCCGGATCAGCGGCACCGTGGCGAGCAGTACCGTCGCCGGCAGGCAGGCAGCCCACAGCATCAGCACGCGTCCCGGCGTCAGCTCGGACAGGATCACGAGGCCGAGCGCCACCGCGACCGGGGTCAGCAGCGCGGCGCCCAGCAGCTGGTAGGTGCCCGCCCCCACGGCGCGGGCGACGAGGCCTCTCACAAGGCCCGACGTTAGCCGACGGCCCGCCGCGCGGCCTCCCTCGGCAGGGGGAGGCGGACCGATCCGCTCGTTCCTAGCGTGGGGTGACATGACGAGAACTGATCGGATACTCGGCGCGATCCTGTCGCTCGCGGTGACCGCCGTCGGGATGCTGTGGTGGACGACCCCGTCCAGCTATCCCTTCGGCGCCCGTGACCGCGTGACCGTGTCGTTGTCGCACCTGATGGAGCACGCGGTGGCGGGCCCGATGACGGTCGCCGCCGGGCTCGTGGGGCTGGCGCTGGTCTTCGCGCCCCTGCCGGTGGTGCGGGTGGGAGCGGCCGCGCAGGTGCTGTTCTTCGGCGTGGTGATGTCCGACGCCGGCATCATGTCGGCACTGGCGTACGGCATGGCGCTGCTGGGGCCCGTCGTGCTCGTCGGCGTCGTGGTGCTGGCCTGCGTCCGCGGGAGGCCGTCGGGCTACGCCGGGCTCGCGGCGCTGGTCGCCCTGGTGTCCGCCGGCGCCTTCACCGGCGTGATCTCGCTCGACATCGTCACGCTCACGGCGGGCAACATCGTCGCGAACTTCGCCTCCTACGCGGGGCGGCTGGGCTGGACGGCGGCCAACGCTGCGGCCTTCGCCGTGTGGCTGACGATCGCGGTGAAGGCGTTCGGGAGCGGCGAGCGGCCGCGCCTGCTCCGTCCCGAGTCCGTCGCCCGGTGGGGTCGCGTCGCCACCATCGGGGCGGCGCTGTGCCCGCTGCCCTACGCGCTGTACCGGCTCACCTGGCTGACGCCGTGGCCCACCGACTCCGCCCTGACCGGCCCGCACATGGACCCGGGAACCCGGCTGCAGGGTGTGGTCATCGCGATCGGCGCGCTGATCGGCGCGGCGCTGACACTCGGGCTCGTCAGCAGGTGGGGCGAGGTGTTCCCACGCTGGGTGCCGGTCTACCGCGGCCGTCCCGTCCCCGTGCGGCTGCCCGTCGTCGCCGGCGGGCTGGTCGCGGGGGCGTGCTGCCTGGCCTCGACGGGGCTCGCGGTCAACGCCGTCGAGCGGGGGGAGCTGCTCCAGCTGCTGCTCTGGCCGTACCCGCTGTGGGGCGCGCTGCTGGCCGCCGCGGTCGCCGCCTACTGGCTGCGCCGCACAGCGGTACGGCTCAGCCCGAAAGATCTTCCCGCGGCGTGTCGTGAGTGACGGTTACCAGAAGCGGGGCTGGCCCGGGATGGTCTCCAGGTCCGCGAGCACCAGTTCGCGGTCCTCGTCCTGGGCGATGGCCCGGGCGGCGGCCAGCGCCTGCTCGGTCCAGACCCTGGCCTGCTCCCTGTCCCCCGCCACCGCGCTGGCGCGGGCGAGCGACTCGTACGCGAAGGCCAGGTCCCAGTCCCCGATGCCGTGGGCCCGGCAGATGTCCAGGCCACGATGGGCGTGGTGGAGGGCAGGCTCGGCGCGCCCCAGGACCGCGTACACCCGTGAGCACTGCCATTCGCCCCTGCTGCGATTGACCGGGGCGCCGATCTCGCCCCAGTGGTAGCGGGAGGCGTGCGCCATGTGCAGCATCCGGTCGTCGTCCTCGACCGTGCGGCCCTCCTTCTCCAGCATGCGCCACACCCCGTTGAAGAGGTCGACGGCCAGCCGCCGCTCGTCTCCCGCCTGGGCTCCCTGTCCGTCCTGTTCCGCCATGAGTTCCGTGGCTCCGTCCTCGAGGAGATGGTCGGTTCGCCGGAGGTCTCGCGGACCCACCGCGATCGGCTCGACTCCACCATCCCGCATGCGGGACGTCGCCGCGAACCCCGCGGCGGGGCCCCGATCACAGAGCCGACGCGCGGAGGCGGGCCCGGGCCTCTGTCATGACCGCCAGCCGGTCGTCGCGGTCGCGGACGCCGGGCCGTACGTTGTCGCGTTCGGCCCGCTGGTGCAGGATGACCAGTTCGGTGGCGGCCCGCTGGTAGTCGGCCATGGCGCGGCGGGCCGGCGGCGTCCGGACCTGGTGCAGGGCCTGCCAGCGGCCTCGTCCCGACGAGAGCATGTCGACGTCGTCGGACGTGACCGCTCCTGTGTCCTGGTAGCGGGGCAGGTGGCGGCCGATGGCGGCGACCAGCCGCCGGTGTTCGGTGACGATCACGGCGGTCAGCACGAGGACGACCGCCGCGCACACCACGTAGGCCTGCTTCCGCCCGTCCGCGCCGGTGGCGGAGAAGACCGCGTCTTTCCACAGGATGTGGAGGAGGACGGCGCCCGCGCAGGTCGCGAGGGCGATCGGGAGCCTTGTCCCGCCCCGGGCGACGACCGCGTAGGCGATCCCCAATCCCATCAGCGAGGCGCAGAGGGGATGGGCGATCCCCATGCCCAGCCCTCGCTGGACGATCATGGTGAGCAGGTCGTCCCGGCCTCCCTGCGCGAACGCGGCGAGGTAGTGGACGACGTTCTCGACGGTCGCGAACCCGAGGCCCGCCATGGCGGCGTGCACGATGCCGGCGGTCAGCGAGGTGATCGCGCTCCTGCGCCACCACATCAGCCACAGGAGCGCCGTCCCCTTGGCCATCTCCTCGAACAGGGGTGCCGCGCCGCCGGCGGTGGATCTCGTGAGGACGGTGGCGGCGAGGAAGGCGACCCCTCCGCCCCACGCGAACGCGAAGACGAGGTTCAGCCGCACTTTCGGCGTGAGCTGGTCGATCGCGAGCACGACGACGAGCAGGACGGGCAGGGGCGCGAGTGCGACGGCGAGCGGCAGAGCCAGGTCGGTGAGGGTTCCGCCGGTCCTTGTCATGAGCCAGGCCAGGTGGCCGGAGGCGCACAGCGCGGAGATCACGATGGCGACGATCAGGCCGCCGTCCCGTCCGGGCGGCCGCAGGCGCAGACCGGGCAGCGGCGCCCGCAGCCTTGGGGTGTGGCTCACCGTGGCCTCCTCTCCTCGACCGGAATCCATGACTCTTTCTACCGATTTGTGGTTGCACGTCCCTTTTAACTGGCTTGCTGGAGCCTGGAACCAGAAAGCAGCACCGCCCAACGGAGAGGGCGGTGCTGCTTTCTCTTTCGGCCGGGAAGGAACCGGGGCGACAAACGCTTCCCCGTGCCACGGCTGATCCCGACGATCCGGTGCGCGCATGGCCGGTCACCGGCGTCTTGCCGCACATCGAGCGGGACGCGAGCCCCTCAGGGGCGAGTGGCCGTCATGATCTTTTGCGCACGGGTCGCCAGCCTAGGTGATCAACTTCCACTCCACTACCAAAACACCCAAATCCACCGGTCAATCGCAACCAGCGGCAAGTCGGACGTGGATGAGCGAGGTCCGACCGGCCCGATCGTCATCCGGCCAGGGGGCGTCGTGGCCGGGGGCCCCGTCTGACAGCCCAGGGAGAAAACCTCGCGGACCCCGGGAGGAAGGGGTGGATTCCCCATCAATACGCTCCCCTGACGGCCATGGAACCGTACGATCTTCTAGCGCCACTCCGCTGACTTCCAGCGCCACTCCACCAGCGACCTTTCTCAGGAGCACCAGCATGGCCGGCGAGCAGCCCCCTCACCCTCGGTCGGACCTGGCCGCCCGGATCAAGTCCGACATCCCCCATGCCGCGCGCATCTGGAACTACTGGATGGGGGGCAAGGACAACTTCGAGGCCGATCGCGCCGCGGGCGACGCCGTCGCCAAGGTCTACCCCGACATCGTGACCATGGCCACGGAGTCGAGGAAGTTCCTGCACCGCGCCGTGACCTACCTGGCCGCCGAGGCGGGCATCGACCAGTTCCTCGACATCGGCACCGGCCTGCCGACCATGCAGAACACCCACGAGATCGCCCAGGCGATCACGCCCGCCTCGCGCATCGTGTACGTGGACAACGACCCGCTGGTCCTGGTGCACGCTCGCGCCCTGCTCGTCAACACCACCCCCGAGGGCGTGACGACATACGTCGACGGCGACTACCACGAGCCCGAGCAGATCGTCTCCGACGCCAGGAACGTGCTGGACTTCACCAGGCCGATCGCGGTCATGTTCATGGGCGTCCTCGGCTACGTCGCCGACCTCGACGAGGTGCGGTCCATCGTGTCGAGGGTGATGGCGGCGGTCCCTTCGGGCAGCCACCTGGTGCTGTGGGACGGCACCGACACCGGCGAGGCCGTCAACGAGGGCAGCGACAAGCTCGCCGAGTCCGGGGCCGTGCCGTACCACCTGCGCACGCTCGACCAGCTCGCCGGATGCTTCACGGGTTTGGAGCCGGTGGAGCCGGGGCTGGCCCCCATCTCGCACTGGAGGCTGCCGGAGAGCGCGGTCGCGGTCGCGCCGATCGACGCCTACGGCGCGGTGGCCCGCAAGCCGTGACCGCGCGACCCCTCCCCGGGGCGTCCCCCATCGGGAACGCCCCGGGCAGGAGCGGTCAGGAGGTACGGGAGTCGGTCCATTCCGCGCGCACGACGGTGGCGCTGTTCCACACGGTGCCGGGTTCCAGGCCGGCCTGGAACCCGCCCGGCTTCACCACGACGCTCTCGCGGCCGAGTGCCACGCCCGTCTGCTCGTCGATGATCAGCCGGTCCTGCAGGAGACCCTTGCGGCCGTCGGCGCCGCCGGTGTGGGACTCGGTCTCCATCGCGATCGCCGTACCGGATCGCCCCTGCGCGTCGGTGACCTCGCCCACGGCGGTGACGGACGGCAGCGCGGCCAGCATCCGGAAGGCGGCCCCGCGCACCTTGGCGCTGACCGGCATGTCGGTGATGAGCCCTGCGGTCACCTGGAACAGCCACGCGTCCTCGGCCATGGGCGCGTCCGACTCGGTGCTCTTGCCCTCGTAGTACTTCAGCAGCCAGGCCTTCAGCCCCACCTCGTCGTCCGGCAGCGCGGCCAGGTCGGCGAGTGTGACGTTGCGGCCGAGCCAGAACACCTCCTTGCCTGCGTGGTGGCCGGTGTACGGCTTGTTGGCGGCCAGGGGGAGGGTTCTCCCCACGGGCTTGCCCGGCACGGCGATCTCGACCTCGGCGGGCGAGCCCGCGGCCGCCCACTTGGCCCTGTCCTCGTCGGTGGCGGGCTTGGCGCCGAGGTACTGGGAGCGGGACCACTGCCCCCTCTTGCCGACCCACATCTCGTTGCGCTGCTCCATCACCATCACGTAGCCGTCCGGGGCCGTGACGAGGTTCCTGCCCAGCGTCTCGGTGTGCCAGAACTCGCCCGACGTGGCCGGCTGCCGCTCGGCGCTGGTGGCGGCGACCAGGAGCACCTGCTGGGCGGTGAGCTTGACCGGAGCGCTGGACGCGGGCGCGGCCGACGGCGCGCGCGGCGCCGTACCTCCTCCGGTGCCCGCGGCGAGGACGGCGACGGCCGTGGCCGCGGCGGCGGCTCCCGCCAGGCCCAGCCCCCACACCAGGCGCGGCTTCGTGCGGCGCCGGAAGGGCGTGCCCTGGGACATGGTGGGAGACATGGCGTGGGCGAGCTCGGACCGTCTGGTCCGCTCGTCGACAGGGACGTCACCCAGGTGCGCGGGGCGGGCGGCGCGCAGCTCGTCGATCGGGTTCATGACCACTCCTCCTTGAGGCCGAGCCTGGACATGGCGGGGGCGGTGGGCTGCTCCATCTCGCGCTGCAGGCGCTTGCGCGCGCGGTGGAGGCGCACCTTGAAGGCGGGTGCCGAGCAGCCGACGACCTTGGCCGCGTCGCGGGTCGAGAGTCCCTGCCAGGCGACGAGGATGAGCAGCTCGCGCTCGTCCTGGGTGAGCCTGGCCATGGCCTTGAGGACTCCGAGGCGCTCGGCCACCTGGTCGGCGACGTCGCCCGAGACCCATTCGCGCAGCTCCCGGTTGAGCCCTTCGCGCTTGATCTCGTCCCTGATGTTGTCGCGCAGGACGTTCCTGGCGATCCCCAGCAGGTACGGCAGCGCGTGGGCGGGCAGCCGGTCGAGCTTGCGCCACGCGATGGCGAAGGTCTCGCTCACCACCTCGTCGGCGACCTGCCTGCCGGCGCGCGCGACCACGTACGCCCACACGCGCTGGCGGCATTCGTCATAGATGGTGATGAACCGTTCTCGCTCATCGGTCACCGCCCAACTCCCTCATGTCTCGGGTGTGCTGACACAGAGAAGTGGTTCGAGAGGGTCGATGGTTACAGGGCATGTTCGCATCCGCGGCTCCCCAGAGTGTGGCCAAGACCCTCATCTGCGGAAACGAGCCCGTCCTGATCCGCCTCTCATGAGGGCAGCGCGTACTCCTTGAGCTTGATGGAGTTGGCCGCCTTGGTGCTCAGCCTGTCGAGAAAGCCGATGAGGAAGCTCGAGGCCAGCACCTTGTAGATGCGGTTGCGGCGGCGGACGTTCTTGGGCGCGAAGAACCCGCCCGCGCCCTCGGCGACCCGCTGGCAGGCCTTGGCGTAGCCGCGGATCTGCTCCTCGTACCGGGCGAAGGCGACCGTGTGGTCGCCGCCGGCCGCCGCCAGTTCGCCGGCGAGCACGTAGGAGGCGACGAGGGACATGCCCGCGCCCATGCCCCCCATCGTGGCGCCGTACCCGGCGTCGCCGATGAGCGCGACGCGGCCCTTGGTGTAGTGGTCCATGCGGATCTGGCTGATCGAGTCGAAGTAGAAGGCGTCCGACTCCTCCAGGTGGGAGAGCAGCTCCGGCAGCTCCCAGCCCGCCCCCTCGTAGGCCTGCGCCAGCAGCCGCTTCTGGGTGGCGACGTCACGGTGGTGGTAGTCGAGGGAGTCCGAGGCGAAGACGCACACGACGGTGATCTTGTCCTGGTCGTCCTCGGCGGCGTAGACGAGCGAGCCGCGGCCCGGCTCGCTGTACATGAGCGACCTGCCGCTGACGCCGAGGTGGTTGGGCGCGTCGAACAGGGCGGCGTAGTACCCGGAGCTCTTCAGGAACCGCGACTCCTCGCCGAAGGTGAGCCTGCGGACGTTGGAGTGGAGCCCGTCGGCGCCGATGACCAGGTCGAACCTGCCCTTCCTGCCGCTGTCGAGGACGACGTCGACGCCGTCGGCGGTCTCGGTCATGGCGGCGATGGAGTCGTTGAACAGGTACTCGGCCCTGTCCTTCGTCAGGTCGTAGAGCAGGTGCGACAGGTCGCCGCGGGTGATCTCGACGTTGCCGCCGGTGAAGGAGGCGGGCAGGCTCAGCTGCTGCCTCCCTTCGGCGTCGATGAAGACGAGCGGGCCGCCTTCGGTCCGGCGGCGGTGGACCTCCTCGAGGATGCCCATGCGCTCCAGCATGGTCATGTGCGCCTCGCCGCGGAAGTCGACCGCCTGGCCGCCCTCCCTCAGGGCGGGGGCCCGCTCGACGACGGTGACGGCATAGCCGTACCTGAGAAGCCAGTGGGCCATGGCGGGCCCCGCGAGGCTGGCACCGGAGATCAGGACGTGCTTCGTGGTGTTCGTCATGGGTGAAGAGTCGCCGGGGCCGCTGACGGGCCACGCACCGCCCGCGCACCGCCTCCCCGTGACCGGCCCCGCGGCCCGCCAGACGGGCCGCCGGACAGGCCCGTCGGACAGGACCGTCAGGCGGCGGCGTCAGGCGGGGCCGTCAGGCGGGGCCGAACCAGGTGGTGAGCGCCTCGGTGAGCGAGCCGTCGCCTGCCGCCCACGCGACGTGCCCGTCGGGCCTGACCAGCAGGGCGTCGGCGGGCGCCGCCTCGCAGGCGCCCCTGACGGTCTCCACCCGGCCCGCCCACTCCTCGGGTACGGCCCTGCCGTCGAGCACGAGCAGCAGCCCCCTGCCCGACCGCATCAGCTCGGCCACCCTGAAGGACCCTTCGGCGGTCTTGACCGTCAGATCGGGGACGAAGCGCCCCACGAGGTCGTGGGCCGAGCCGAGGTCGTAGCGCAGGCCCGCCCCTGAGATCAGATCCGTCAGCCGCCTGTTGGCGTCGTCCGCCTCCAGCAGCATCGCGAAGAGCTCGCGCACCGCGTCGGCGTACGGCCCCGGCCGCATCATGGCGACCTGCGCCCTGGTGTTCTTCAGCACTCCTGCGGCGACCGGTCCGCGCTCGGCGGTGTAGGTGTCGAGCAGTTCCCGCCCCGCCTCCCCCTTGATCACCGCGGCCAGCTTCCATCCCAGGTTGAACGCGTCGCCGAGGCCGAGGTTGAGCCCCTGCCCCCCGAAGGGCGAGTGGACGTGGGCGGCGTCGCCCGCCAGCACGACCCTGCCGATCACGAACGACTCGGCCAGGCGGGCGTTGTCGGTGAAGCGGGTCAGCGACCGGGCTTCGAGGACGGTGACCTCGCTGCCGCTGACCCTTCGCAGGATGGACTGGAACTCCTCGACGGTGATGGCGGCGTCGCGGTCGGCGGGCGGCCCCTCGAACTCGACCACCAGCACCCTGCCGGGAACCGGCCCGTTGACGACCAGGCCGCCCGGCAGCCTGTTCCAGCCCATGGGGGCGAAGTCGGGGTCGTCGAGTTCGGCCAGCGCCTGGTAGCCCGTGATGACGCCGTCGGTGCCGGGGAAGGGCACGCCGGAGAGCTTGCGGACCGTGCTGCGGCCGCCGTCCGCGCCGACGAGCCATCCCGCGCGCAGCTCGTAGGGCCCTTCGGGGCCTTCGACCTGGACGGTGACGCCCTCCTCGTCCTGGGTGTAGCCGGTGAGGGTGTGCCCGCGCCTGATGTCGGCGCCCTGGGCCGCGGCGTGGTCGTCGAGGAGTTCCTCGAGGACCTGCTGAGGAACGAGCGTCGCGGCCTTCGAGGAGTAGGCGCTCTCCCTGAGCACCCACATTCCCGCAAAGTGCCCGCGCGGCCCTGAGCCCCGCTGCCCGCCCGTCCGGACCCGCTGCCCGCCCGTCTGCGGGAGGGCGAAGGAGGGGATGCGCTCGGCCAGGCCGCGCAGGTCGAGCGCGTCGACCGCGCGGGGCGCCAGCGACCCGGCCTTGACTCGCGGGTCGATCGAGGGCAGCGGTTCGAGCACGATGACCTCGATTCCGCGCAGGCGCAGCTCGGCGGCGACGGTCAGCCCCACGGGACCGGCGCCCGCGACGACGGCGCTCCCCGGGACGGCGCTCCCCGGGACGGCGCTCCCCGGGACGGTGTTCCCCAGGTCGGTGCTGTTCGTGGCGGTGCTGCTCATGACGGCCTCCAGAGAGTGGATCGGGTGAGAGCCACCCTCGGGGGGCGAGCTGGCAACGGCCTGTCAGCTCTCTGTCATCTTCCGTCGCCATTCATGGCAAGCGTCAACTTTTCGTAAGCTTCGCGGCTTTGGTCGGCTAGACCGGCGTATTTCACTTTTCGTGCGACTACAAGCAGGCTCATCACGACTGTTCCCACCCTGATCACCACCGAGCCCACCTCCAGACTCTGTCCGCCTCCGGTGACGGCCGTGATATGGGCGCGCGACTGGTCACCGAGCGGCGGCAGGTCGATCGTCCTGGTGACGTAGCTGACCGACTCCCCCTCCACGACCGCCTGGTACGAGGCGCAAGCCGCGGGCAGTTCCGCGGGGTAGGCCGACGGCAGGTCCACCAGCGCCTGGGTGACGGAGCCTTCATCGGAGCTGTAGGCGACGACGGCGGCGGGGGCGGTGCGCACGTCGGCGAGGTCCAGGTCCAGCCGTGGCGCGCACGAGGTGCCCTGCCGCATGGCTGCCGCTCCCTCCCTGGTGGCGCGGAGCGTGCCGTAAGCACCCGATTCGGGACCGTACGCGACGCGCATGCCAGGCGGAGCGGGAAGGAGGGCCGCGCCGAGATCGCGGACGGCGGTCCGGATGGGGGAGGCGCTCGGCGCGGGCCCCCGCGCGGTCGATTCCAGACCACATCCGGAAATGCATATCAGCACCGCGCATATCCCGGAAAATGCTTTCAACATGCTTTCTCCATTTCCCTGACTTCCCTCCTTTCTAGGGCATGGGAAAACACCTCCGAGGAGATCGGTGAATACGCGTAAAATGTTCGTGGGAACGCCGCGCGCCATGGGGCGGCATTTTCCCCCTCTCGTGATGATCGCGGCATGGAGATCAATCCTCGCCGGGCGCGCGAACTCGGCATGAGCCGGCCCATCTCGCGCCGCGACTTCTTCGACGGCGTGGCCATGGCCGTGGGAGCCGCCGCCCTGGGATCCTTGACGGGCTGCGGGATGGACGCCGCCGCCCCTGGCCGGATCGGCACCGATCGCCTGGAGGTCCCAGGCCAGGTCACCTTCCCCCCGGGTCTGACAGGACTGCAGGGCAACACCCCTGCGGCGCTGAGCGTCCCGCACGCGCTCCGCGACGACAGGTTCTGGCAGTACGCGGGAGAGGCCAGGCCCACGGGCGAGAACTACGACCTGGTGGTGGTCGGCGGCGGCATCAGCGGTGTCAGTGCCGCCTTCGAGTGGCTGCGCAACGACCCGAACGCCCGCGTCCTCATCCTCGACAACCACGACGAGATCGGCGGGCACGCGCGCCGCAACGTGTTCGCCCCCAAGGGCCGCATGGGACCGCTCATCGGGTACGGCGGCTCACAGTCGATCGAGGCGCCCTCGGTGTGGACGGCCGAGGGCAAGAACCTGCTCTACCTGCTCGACGTCGACCTGGCGAAGTTCAGGACGTACTTCGACAGGAAGCTCTACAGCGACTTCGGGATGACCGACAGCGTCATGTGCGACAGGGAGAGCTTCGCCACCGAGAAGCTCGTCAGGCTCACCGGCGGGCTCACCCCCGAGCGACTGGCCGCGCAGCTGCCGATCGGGGACCGGGCCAGGAGGGACCTGGTCAGGCTCTACAAGAACCCGCCCGACTACCTGCGCGGGCTGTCACGCGATCAGAAGGAGAAGCGCCTGGCCGCGCTCACCTACTCCCGCTATCTCCTCGAGGTCGCAAGGGTCCACCCCGACGTGGAGCGGTTCTTCAGGACCACGTCGAGCGACGAATGGGCCTACGACACCACCGCGTTCGGCGCGATCGACGCGTGGGGCAGCGCCAAAGGCTGGGACTATCCCGGCTTCCAGGGCCTCAAGCTGCACCGCGACAAGCCGTCCAGGTTCAACTCGCCGAGCGTGATCAAGCAGTGGGACGCGGACGACCCGGACATCTATCACTTCCCTGAGGGCAACCAGGCGCTCGTGCGGATGATGGTCGGCAGGATGATCCCCGGCTTCACCGACGCGACCGACATGGACGGGATCACCACCGCCGCCTTCGACTACGGCAAGCTCGACCTGGCGGCCAACCGGGTGCGGTTCAGGCTCTCCAGCCCGGTGGTCTCCGTCGCCAACGACGGCGGCGCGGACAAGGCCACCAGCGCCACGGTCGGCTACTTCGACGGCAACGCGATCAGGACGGTCGGCGCGGGCGCGGTCATCATGGCCTGCTGGAACATGGTGATCCCCTATCTCGTCCCCGAGCTGCCCGGCGAGCAGCGCGAGGCGCTGCGCAAGGCGGTCAAGATGCCGCTGCTGTACGCCACGGTGCAGCTGCGCGACTGGACGGCCTGGCAGCGGGCGCGCGTCACCCGCACGCGCTGGACCGGCGCCTACTGGTGTGTCTCCGAGCTCGACCACCCGGTCAGCATGCCGGGCTACACGTGCTCGAGGGACCCCAGCGAGCCGATCAACGTCCACATGGTCGCGACTCCCGCGCAGTCGGGGATGGCGCCGTCCCAGGGCGCGGTCGCCGGCCGGCACGTCCTGATCAATACACCGTTCAGCTTCATGGAGTACACCATCCGCGACCAGCTCACCCGCCTGCTCGGCGCGGCAGGCTTCGAACCCGAGCGGGACATCGAGGCGATCACCGTCAACAGGTGGGGCCACGGCTACGCGCCGGAGTACTGCAGGCCGTGGAACGACTTCTACCCCGACGGGCCGTTGCCCGCGGACATCGCCCGCAGGCGGTGCGGCAGGATCGCCATCGCCAACTCCGACTCCGTCCCCGCCGCCTACGCGGACGCGGCGATCAGCGCGGCTTACAGAGCGGTGGCCGAGCTGCAGCGATGAGACCCTGGCTGCGGATCTTCCTGATCGGGTTCGTCCTGTGGGCGGCCACCCTCGTCGTCACCGAGTGGACGTCCAACTCCAACCTCGTTCCCACGCTCGTGCTGCTGGGCAGCTTCCTGGTGCCGGTGACGTTCGTGGTGTGGGCCTACGAGCGCGGCAGGAGCGCCGAGGTCACGGTCGAGCTGCTGTTCACGGCCTTCGTCGTGGGCGGCGTGCTCGGCGTGCTCGGCGCCTCCCTGCTGGAGAGCTGGCTGCTCAGGCCGTCCCTCGCGGTCTACCTCGGGGTCGGGCTCATCGAAGAGGGCGTGAAGCTGATCGCGCTGATGGTCGTGACCAGGAAGATGGCCCGCCGCACCATGAGGGACGGCCTGGTGCTCGGTGCGACGGTCGGCTTCGGGTTCTCGGCCTTCGAGAGCGCGGGCTACGCCTTCAACGCGCTGTTCACCCCCACCGGCCTGTCGCTGGCGCAGCTCGTGGAGACCGAGGTGCTGCGGGGCGTCCTCGCGCCGGTCGGCCACGGCCTGTGGACGGCGATCGCCGGCGGCGTGCTGTTCGGCGCCGGCGGCCGCCTCACCGGCCGGGTGCTGCTCGCCTACCTGGGCGTCTCCCTGCTGCACGGGTTGTGGGACTCGATGAACGCCATCGCCATCGCGCTCACCCTGCTCCTCACCGGGAAATCGTGGCAGTTCGACCAGCTCCGCATCGGCAGGGTCCCCGAGGTGACCGAGACCCAGGTGCACCTCTACACCGTCCTCGACCTGGGAGGCCTGCTGGTCGTCTCGGTGGCCGGGCTGCTCTGGCTGCGGGCTATCGCACGGGCCGCCGCAAAGCGGTGAACGCCCAGGACATCCTGGGCTCGACCGCCCAGCCGAAGGCCGCGCGGACCGGCGGCGTGCACAGCACGGTCGCCACGACCACGCCGAGCGCGATCGACAGCGGCACGCCCAGGCCGAGGCGCTCGGCGACCTTCACCACGAACCCGTGCAGCAGGTAGGCGTACATCGTCGCCGCGCCGAGGCCGGAGAACCAGGTGCGCCGCCGCGGCGTCACCGCCATGAACGCGGCGACGAGCACCGCTCCCGCGGCCAGCAAGCCGAGCCTGATCAGGCTGCCCGTCAGGTCGTCCACGCCGATCGCGTCGTTCGCGTGCCGCCACCTGATCCACTCCGTCGGCACGAGGTCGTGCAGGGCGAGCGCGGCCACCAGTCCCGCCGCGAGCGCCGCCCCTCCGACGACCTTCATGGACGGCCTGCGCAGCAGCTCGAAGTGCTCAGGTCTCAGCATGAGACCGAGCACGTAGAACGGCAGCAGGCCCAGAGTGCGGTTCATCGACAGCTCGTCGGGCAGCGCGCTCGTCCCCGACAGCAGTGACAGACCCACCGCGACGGCCAGCGGCCAGCGCAGCTGCTGCCAGACCGGCGTGGACAGCCGCCAGAGGAACAGCGACATCAGGAACCACGTGAGGTAGTAGGGGTCGAGCAGGCTCAGCTCCAGCTTGCCGTACAGCAGGAGCCTGGGCACGGAGTAGGCCAGCTCGAAGATCACGTACGGCACCGCGAGCGTGGCGATCAGCTTCCTCGCCTTGCCCGACGAGAAGGTGAAGTTGCGCGACAGGTAGCCGCTCAGGGTGATGAAGAGCGGCATGTGGAAGACGTAGACGTAGAAGTAGAGCGCGTGGGCGATCGGCTCCTCACGCAGGTCCTCGATCATGTGCCCGCAGACGACGAGCACGATGGCCAGGTACTTGGCGTTGTCGAAGTAAGGATCCCTGTCGCTCACAGCCCACGGACCCTAGTCAGGCCACGGCGAACGACGGGTGTCCTGCGGCCGAACCCTTGTCGGCGGCTCGGCGCCCCAAGGACCTGTCAGCGACCGGATCCGGAGCGTGACGCGAAAGCACAGGTCAGGACGCCCTCATCAGAGCCCGGTGTCACGACTCCCCCCGAAGGCCCCGATAATCCCGCTAATCATCACGTTCCTCCACTGCGCCACAGACATAATCGGTGCTAGTCTCCTGTGCGATCTTCCGAGGTGTATTTACACAAAGCGTGGAAATCGCCTCGGTACTCCGAGGTTGGGACATGAGCTCGAGAAACCGGTCGATTCGGTTCAAGATCTTTCTGTTGCTGCTCCTGCCGCTCCTGTCCCTGAGCGCGCTCTGGGGCTTCGTCCTCAACCTGACCGTGAGCGACGGCCAGGCCCTGCTCCGTGCCAACAGGCTGTACGAGACCATCGGTGTCACCTCCACCGACCTTGGGCTCCAGCTCCAGTCCGAGCGGGCCGCCTCCGCGACCTCGGGCGGCAAGCGCGGCCGCGAGCTCACCGCGCAGCGCGAGCGCACCGACACCTCGCTGGCCGCCTTCAGCGCGGCCGTCGCGGCCACCGACGACGACCGGCTGCGGAAGACGCTGCACGACACCACCGAGGAGCTCGACAGGCTCGACTCCATCCGCGCCGCGCTCGACGCCGGCCTGGAGACCCGCCTCCACACCATCAACGCCTACAACCAGCTGCTCGACACGCTGTTCCGCCTCTACGAGCAGCTGACCTCGGTCCCCGACCTGCCGATCTTCCAGCAGGCCAGCGCGCTCCAGGCGATGAGCAACGCCCGCGAGATCATCTCCAGGGAGAGCGCGCTCGTCGGCGCCGTGCTCACCAACGGCAAGATGGCCGAGGCCGAGGCGTCCGCCTTCACCGAGTACGTCGCCACCCGCAAGTTCCTGCACACCCGCGCGCTGTCGACGCTCGACGCCGAGCTGCGCGTGCCGTACGAGAAGTTCTTCGCGACCTCCGCCTTCTCCAGGTTCACTCAGGCCGAGTCGCGGATCGCGATCTCAGGCGATCCGCCGCTCAACACCGAGGAGTGGACCGAGCCGGTGGCCGAGGTGTCGAAGCAGCTCGACCGGCTCGGCGCGAATTCCGCCCGGATCCTGTCCGAGCGGTCGGCGAGCGTGTCCACCACGGTCCTCGTGCGCATCGCGGTGGCGGGCGGTGTCGGCCTGCTGGCCGTCATCGCCTCGATCATCATCTCCGTCAGGTTCGGCCGCCGCCTGTCCTCCGAGCTGGCGGGGCTCAGGACGGCGGCCCTCGACCTGGCCGAGGTACGGCTCCCGCGGCTGGTCTCCAGGCTGCGCGCGGGCGAGGACGTCAACGTCAGGAAGGAAGCGCCTCCGCTCAAGGTCAGCGGCGCCGCCGAGATCATCGACGTGGCCAAGGCGTTCGCCTCCGTGCAGCGCACCGCGGTCGAGGCCGCGGTCGGCCAGGCGAACCTGCGGCGCGGCATCAGCCTGGTCTTCCTCAACCTCGCCAGGCGCAAGCAGGGGCTGCTCCACCGGCAGCTCGGCCTGCTCGACGGCATGCAGCGCCGTACGCACGACCCTGACGAGCTGGAGGAGCTCTTCCGCCTCGACCACCTGACCACGCGCATGCGGCGGCACGCCGAGGGTCTGATCATCCTGTCCGGCTCGGCGCCCGGACGGGCGATGCGCAGGCCGGTGCCCGCGATCGACGTCGTCAGGGCCGCCGTCGCCGAGGTCGAGGACTACACCAGGATCGCCGTCCAGCACATGCCGCAGGCCGCGCTCGACGGCTCCGCCGCGGCCGACCTCGTCCACCTGGCGGCCGAGCTGCTGGAGAACGCCACCCTCTACTCCCCGCCCGACACCATCGTGCAGGTGCGCGGCGACTCGGTCAGCAACGGATACGCGATCGAGATCGAGGACAGGGGGCTCGGTCTCTCCTCCGACGAGTACGCGCGGCTGAACGGCCTGCTCGTGGCCCCGCCCGAGTTCGATCTGGCCGACAGCGACAGGCTCGGTCTGTTCGTCGTGGCCAAGCTCGCTGCCAGGCACGGCGTGAGCGTGTTGCTCCGGGCCTCGCCGTTCGGCGGAACCACCGCTATCGTGCTGATCCCGCGCGGTCTGCTGGTGGAGCGGCCCGCACTGCCGACCGCCGAGCCGCCCAAGCGCGACAGGAAACCCCTTGCGCTGGTCGGCGGCACGACCACGACCCACAAGGGTCTGCCGAGGCGGGTAAGGCAGGCCAACATCGCACAGCAACTGAAGGCCCCCGAGCCAGAGCCAGAGTCACGCCCAGAAAGATCGCCAGACGAGGTACGCGACCTGTTCTCCGCCTTCCAGCGGGGCACCGAGCGCGGCCGAGAAGAAGAAGCCCAGGAGGGGGACCTATGACGACACCCACTGCGAACACCGGCGAGCTGAACTGGCTCCTCGACGATCTCACGACCAGGGTGGGCGCCGTCAGACAGGCGGTGATCCTGTCCACTGACGGCCTTGCCGTCGGCTACTCCCGTGGTCTCGCCCGTGAGGACGCCGAGCACCTGTCGGCCGTCGCCGCCGGGTTCCAGAGCCTGGCCCGCGGCGCGGGGCGGCACTTCGGCGGCGGCGACGTGCGCCAGACCATCGTGGAGATGGAGGCGGCGTTCCTGTTCGTCACGGCCGCCGGGCAGGGCACCTGCCTTGCCGTACTGGCCAACTCCGACGCCGACGTCGGCCACATCGCCTACGAGATGGCGATGCTGGTCAAGCGGGTCGGACAGCACATCTCAACTAATCCCCGCGTGTCATGAACCAGTGGATGGACGAGGAAGCCGGACCGTTCGTCCGGCCGTATGCTCTGATCCGGGGTAGAACCCGCTCGTCAGGGGAGAACCTCGACCTGATCGCGACGGTGACCGCGACGGATCCCGCAGCAGAGGGGTCCGCCGCGGGGCTCGGGCCCGAGCAGGACGCGATCCTGCGCGTGGCCCGCACCCCCATCTCGGTGGCCGACGTGGCCGTCGAGCTCGACCTGCCGGTCGGGGTCGTCCGGGTGTTACTGGGCGACCTGCGCGACAACGGCCTCATCTCGGTGGCCTCCTCGGCAGGGCCACGTCCGAGTGAGCGCATTCTCAAGGAAGTGATCAATGGACTCCGGGCTCTCTGAGGATCCCGTAGCGCTGAAGATCCTCATCGCCGGCGGATTCGGCGTGGGGAAGACCACCCTGGTCGGCGCCATCAGCGAGATCAAGCCGCTGCGCACGGAAGAGGTGCTGTCCGACATCGGCGTCGGTGTCGACGACCTCGACGGCGTCGAAGGCAAGACCACCACCACGGTCGCCATGGACTTCGGCCGGATCACCATCCGCGAGGGCCTGGTCGTCTACCTGTTCGGCACCCCCGGACAGGAACGCTTCTGGTTCATGTGGGACGAGCTGTCCTACGGCGCGCTCGGCGCGGTCGTGATCGCCGACACCCGGCGCCTGACGGACTGCTTCCCCTCCATCGACTACTTCGAGCAGCGCGGCACACCGTTCGTGGTCGCCGTCAACTGCTTCGACGGCGCGGCCACCCACAGCGTCGAAGATGTGCGGATCGCCCTCGACCTGGACGACGACGTGCCCGTGCTGCTGTGCGACGTGCGCAGGCGCGCCTCCGCCAAGGAGGTCATGATCTCGCTCGTCGAGCACTCGCTCAGGACTCTCACAGGGCCCGGAGCCCGTTGATCACTTCACGCAGCAGACTCTCGGTGGGAGAGGCGGCCGCCGGCACCGGCGGCCGCACCAGGATCAGCCCGTGATCGAGCAGGTCGCCCAGCAGCACCCGCACCACGCCCACCGGCAACCCCGTCTCGGACGCGACCTCCACCACAGGTCCCGTACGGCCCAGCACCACGTACTCGAGCAGCCGCCGGTGCTGCGAGCCCAGGTGGGCTTCGGAGGGCACGGGCACCCCCGTCGAGGTGATCACGGAGAGCAGGTCGAACGATGACGACGACGGCCTCGTGCGCCCCCTGGTCATCGCGTAGGGCCTGACGACAGGCCCGGCTTCCTCGTCCACCCACTCCATCTCGGCCCCCGTGCCGCGATCGTCGGTTCCCTCGCTCCGCTCGCTCATGTCCCATCCTGTTCGCTGTCCTGACGGCCGCGCTGCCACCCGGACTGCAGGGACGACAGCAACGCCCTGGTCTCTTCGGGGGAGCGCTCGTCGGCGGGCTGTTCTTGGGGTGGGGGGCTGGGTTGTGCCAGGCGGGGAGGCAGGTTGGCCTGCCGCACCCTGCGGGGGAGCGACGCGGGTGCCTCCTCGGCGGGCTCGGCGAGCACTGGAGCGGCCAGCGGCCGCACCTTGACGGCCTCGAAGGGCCCACGGGGCCTGGCGTCCTCGAACGGCCCCCTGACCGCGGACTCGGGCTCCGGCACGTCGATCCGTTCGACCCTGACGTCGACCCTGCGGGAGGTCCGGGTCCTGCGTGGCAGGTCGGCCGCGCCCTCCTTCTTGATCGGGCGGACCCTGTCCTGGATCGAGGGCCCTTCGATGGACGCCAGCGCCTCGGTGAGCGCGTTGGGGATGAGCACGATCGCCGTCGTCCCGCCGTACGGCGACTGCTTCAGTGTCACGCTCACGCCGTGTCTGGCGGCCAGCATGCCGACGACCGCGAAGCCGAGCCGCTCGGTCTGGGAGGCGTCGAACTCCTGCGGACCCGCGAGGCGCGCGTTGATCGCCTGCCGTTCCTGGACGGGCAGGCCCAGCCCCCGGTCCTCGATCTCGATCGCGTAGCCTCTGGCGACCATCTCGCCCCGGACGGACACCTCGTTCTCCGGCGAGGAGAAGACGGTGGCGTTCTCGATGAGCTCGGCGAACAGGTGCATGAGGTCGGCCACGGCGCCGCCCGAGACGCCGCACTCGGGCATCGGGTAGACGCGGACCCTGGTGTAGTCCTCGACCTGGGCGGCCGCGCCGTTCAGGACGTCCTCGACGGGGATGGTGCCGCGCCACTTGCGGCCCGCCGTACCGCCTGACAGCAGCACCAGGCCCTCGGCGTGGCGGCGCATGCGGGTGGTGAGGTGGTCGAGCCTGAACAGGCTCTCCAGGGCCTCCGGGTCCTCGGCCTCGCGCTGCATGCCGTCCAGCAGCTTGAGCTGGCGCTGGAGCAGCCCCTGGCTGCGGCGGGCGAGGTTGCGCAGAGCCAGGGCGATGCCCTCGCGCATCCTGGCCTGCTCGACCGCGGCCTCCACCGCCGTGCTCTGCACGCTGTCGAACGCCGTGACCAGGTCCTTGATCTCGCTGGTGGCCGACGGAGCGACGACGATCGGCGGCGCCTCGGCCGCCACGTCGACGGTCTCACCGCCGCGCAGCCGCGCGACCACGCGCGGCAGCCTGATCTCGGCCACGTCCAGCGCCGTACGGCGGAGCGTGGCCAGCTCGGTGGTGACGACGCGGCCGACCCTGATGGAGATGAAGATCGAGAAGCCGACCGCGATCAGGCCGAGCGCGCCCGCGACGATCGCGCGCACCAGGATGGCCATGCCCGCGGGCTCCATCCTGCCCAGCAGCACGTCTCCTGCGTCCCACGTGCCCTGCGTGTAGTTCTTCAGCACGGGGTCGGCCGACGCGCGCCAGTCGGAGACGTCGTGCCTGACGCCTGACAGCATCGAGGTGAGCGAGCCCTGCATGACGAGGTACTGGGGCGAGCCGGCCAGCGTGTCGAAGGGCCTGCGCAGCTCGCTGTCCAGCTCGATCCGCGCCTTGTCGAACTGCAGCGTGCGCGCGCCCTCCAGCTTGGCCATGAGCTCGCGGTCGGGCGCGGTGAGGTTGCCGCCCGTGGCGACGACCAGCGTGTGCTGGCGGTGCAGCAGCTCGCGTGCCTGCTCGGCCGCGATCAGGCCGTTGGCCTGCTGGTAGAGGCTGATGTCGGTGCTGAGCGCGAACGTGCCGTAGAGGCGGTAGATGGCGTCGGAGATCGCGGCGTAGTCCGTCACGAGCCGCGAGGGGGCCATCAGGCCCTCGTCGGCCAGCCTTCTGATGTCGTCCAGCCGGTCGATCTGCGCGAAGACCACCCTGAGCTGGGCTTTCATGTCAGGGGAGAGGACAGCCTGGGTGTCGTCGGCGTTCGCGCTCGCGGCGAGCTTCCTGCGCGCCTTGTCGGTCTCGGTGCGCGCCGTGGCGAGCGCGCTCGCGCCCGACCCGAAGCGCGCCAGCCGCTCCGCGGTGGCCAGCCGTTCCCGCTGGAGGTTGTATACCACGCCGTCCGCGCCGTTGATCACGCCGGTCCAGATGGTGTCGACCTTCAGCAGGTTGAACGCCTCACCGACGGTGGTGCTGGCCGCGAACCCCCACAGCGCGACGAGGGACACCAGGGGGACGACGAGCAGGGTAGCGATCTTGAATCGTATGGATCTGCTCGATGCCATGACACCCGCTCCCGTATAGAGATCGCGGGAGAGAATAGCACCGAGCTAGGCGAAAATCTTCGCTCATTCGTGAGAAAGTTGTGACATGTCAGGAAATCGGGGCTAGTGAGGTTGCCCTCATCCGGACCCACTGGAGACGGACCAACCGCGCCGCCAGCAGCGCGAGCAGCGCCACCTCGGCCGCCAGCAGACCCCGCTCGACCAGGCCGATCATGACCCTGTCACCCGGCAGCGCCACATAGGTGATCGCCAGCACACCCAGGCCGCCCGCCAGCGCCAGCCACTCCACCGGCCTGGCCACGGCCTTCCACCGTTCGTCCGCGGCCAGCCGCGGCACCAGCAGCGCCGCCGCGGCCGGCAGGCTGACGAACGCGGCCACCGACACGTAGCGGTGGATCTGCGCGGTCAGCGTCATGTCCATGCCGATCGGCGTGGTGGGGATGATCGCCGCGACGATCAGAGCCCCGCTCCACACCATCATGAGCCGTTCGGGCATGCCCCTGACGGGCGCCCCCGCGACCCGCAGTCCGGCAAGCAGCGCGAACGAACCCAGGCCCATCGCCGCCATCGCCATCTCCGTGACGCCCCCGCGGTCGGCCACGGCGTACTCGCTGATCGTCACGTTCATCGGGTCGAGGTAGGGGTCGGGGTCGAACTGACCGACCACGAGCGCGACGACCGAGAACAGGATCAGGGAACAGGCGAGGAGCGGATACAACCTCTTCAGAGGGGCCATATGTCGACAATGGCGCGGCGCGGGCGACGCGCCATCCGGCGTCACCCCTGAGGAACCCCCGACCCGACCCCGAGCCCGCCCCCTGAGGACCCCAGGCCACGCGGCCGGCCCGGCGCCACGCCTCAGAGGGCCTCGCGGCAGGGGGCGCAGACCTGGGTGCCTGAGGTGACCGTGCCCGTGCAGACGTCGGGCTGCTCGGGGTGCCTGAAGCACAGGCACTGGCAGGCGGTCTCCTGCTCCTCGACGTCCCAGATCCCCTCGGTCTGCTCGCCGATGAAGCCGGCGTTGTCGAAGAAGTCGGCCAAGGGCCGCAGCACCGCCTCCCCCAGCGGCCGGAGAACCTGCATGAACGTGGCGGCGATGGGGCCGAAGGTGTCCGACATCTCCCGCAGGAGCTCTGGCGTGCTGTCCGTCTTCTCCTCCGGAGGAGCCCAGCGCATCGAGTCCGCGCTCAGGCTCTCCCAGTCCTCCACCACGCCGTCGATGGCATCGAGTACGTGATCAGGGTCGCTTCGCATGGTCGTGCTCCAAACAGACTGTTCGGATACCACCAGGTTACGCGAAGGACACGCCCACGCCCCCGCGCGTCCGAGCACCGTAGCGCTCGATCTCGGCGGCCAGGTCCAGCGGCTTGATGGCCGAGCGGCCGGCGAGCACCTCCTCGGTGATGAGCTCGGCGGGCAGCAGCCACGAGACCTCGAACTCCAGCCCGTCGGGGTCCTTGGCGTACAGGGCCTTGGTCGTGGAGTGGTCGGACGCGCCCGCCAGCGAGCCGAGCTCGCTCAGCTTGACCGCGATGCGCTGGAGCTCCTCCAGCGTGTCGACCTCCCACGCCAGGTGGTAGAGGCCGACGGTCGAGCGGCCCGCGGAGGAGGGGCCCGCCTGCGCGCCGATCTGGAACAGCCCGAGGTCGTGGTCGTTGCTGGAGCCACCCGCCTGCAGGAAGGCCGCCCCCGGCATGCTCATGACCACGTCGAAGCCGAGGGCCTCGCGGTAGAAGGCGACGCTGCGCTCCACGTCGCGCACGTAGAGAACGGCATGGTTCAGGCGTTGTACTGGCATGACACCCAATATAGATGAGAGTTCAAGTAAACTGTAGAGCATGACCCGATGGCTGGACGACGACGAGCAACGCACCTGGCGCAACTACATGGCGGTGACCCAGCTCGTCCAGGAGGCGCTCGACCGGCAGCTCCAGCGCGAGGCGGGCATGCCGCACACCTATTACATGATCCTCGTGGCCCTCTCCGAGGCGCCCGGCCGCTCGATGCGCATGCACGAGCTGGCCCGCAGGGCGCAGTCCTCCCAGAGCCGCCTGTCCCACGCGGTCGCCCGGCTGGAGGAGCGCGGCTGGGTACGCCGCGACCCGTGCGCGGCCGACCGGCGCGGCAACGTCGCCCAGCTCACCGACGCCGGGTTCGCCGCCCTCGCCGCCGCCGCGCCCGGCCACGTCGAGGAGGTACGGCGCAGCCTGTTCGACGCCCTCACGCCCGAGCAGGTCGCCCAGCTCGACGACATCTGCACGGCGGTGCGGAAAACCCTGGAGTCGTAGCGCGAAACTGTCGGCGGCACGCCGTACCGTACCCCGGGGGAATTCTCGAGAAGGGCGAGCCATGCACGACGACAAGCAACTCTTCCAGGCGGTCCACCTGATCGCGGCCAGGTTCGCGGGGCAGCCCGTGCACGTGGTCATGGCCGCGTTGAGCAGCCACCTCCCTCAGGCGCCCGGCATCTCGGGCCCCGAGATCCGCAGGATCGCCGAGGAGATCAGCGTGGGCCGCGACCCGTCGGGGCTGTGACGCCTTGACCTCCCGGGACATTCGTCTCAGGATTAGGCGGTAGTCCAAACTAATTGGGAGCCGCCATGTACGAGCCCACCCCTGAAGACCGCTTCACCTTCGGCCTGTGGACGGTCGGCTGGCAGGCGCGCGACCCGTTCGGCGACGCCACCAGGGCACCGCTCGACCCGGTGGAGAGCGTGCACAGGCTGGCCGAGCTCGGCGCCTATGGCGTCACCTTCCACGACGACGACCTGCTGGCCACCGAACCCGACAGGGACAGGGCGGTGGCCGCGTTCAGGAAGGCACTGGCCGAGACAGGGCTGAAGGTGCCGATGGCGACCACCAACCTGTTCACCCACCCGGTGTTCAAGGACGGCGCCTTCACCAGCAACGACCGCGACGTGCGCCGCCACGCCATCCGCAAGGTCATCCGCAACCTCGACCTGGCCGCCGAGCTGGGCGCGACGACCTACGTGTGCTGGGGAGGCCGCGAGGGCGCCGAGTCCGACGCGGCCAAGGACATCAGGTCCGCGCTGGCCCGCTACAAGGAGGCCATGGACGTCCTGGCCTCCTACGTGATCGACAAGGGCTACGACATCCGGTTCGCGATCGAGCCCAAGCCCAACGAGCCGCGCGGCGACATCCTGCTGCCGACGATCGGCCACGCGCTGGCGTTCATCAACTCCCTCGAACACCCCGAGATGGTCGGGCTCAACCCCGAGGTCGGCCACGAGCAGATGGCGGGCCTCAACTTCGTCCACGGCATCGCGCAGGCGCTGTGGCACGGCAAGCTCTTCCACATCGACCTCAACGGCCAGCACGGGCCGCGCTACGACCAGGACCTGGTCTTCGGCCACGGCGACGTGAAGAGCGCGTTCTTCCTGGTCGACCTGCTGGAGCACGGCGGCTACGACGGCCCGCGCCACTTCGACTACAAGCCGCCGCGCACCGAGGACGCCGCTGACGTGTGGGTGTCCGCGGCCGCCAACATGCGCACCTACCTGATCCTGAAGGAGAAGGCCGCGGCGTTCAGAGCCGACCCCGAGGTGCGGGAGGCGATGGCCGCCAGCAGGGTGTCCGAGCTGGCCGTCCCCACGCTCGCGCCCGGCGAGACCTACGACGACCTGCTGAGCGAGGAGGCTCCCGACGCCTCGCGCGGCTACCATTTCAGCCGCCTCAACCAGCTCGCGATCGAGCACCTGCTGGGCGTGCGGGGGTGACGCTCGTCGCGGGAGTCGACTCCTCCACCCAGAGCTGCAAGATCGTCATCAGGGACACCGCCACCGGCGATCTCGTACGGCAGGGCCGCGCCTCCCACCCAGACGGCACCTCGGTGGACCCCGCGCACTGGTGGACGGCGCTCCAGACGGCCATCACGCGGGCGGGCGGCCTCGACGACGTGGCCGCCATCAGCGTGGCCGGCCAGCAGCACGGCATGGTCTGCCTCGACGAGTCGGGCCGGGTCGTGCGCGACGCGTTGCTGTGGAACGACACCCGCTCCGCCGCCTCCGCGGCCGACCTGGTGGCCTCGTTGGGCGCGGAGGCGTGGGCCGACGCCGTGGGCAGCGTGCCCGTGGCCTCGTTCACGATCGCCAAGCTGCGGTGGCTGGCCACCCACGAGCCCGACCACGCCGCCCGCACCGCGGCCGTGTGCCTGCCGCACGACTGGCTCACCTGGCGGCTCATGGGCTCCTGCGGGCTGGAGAGCCTGACCACGGACAGGGGCGACGCCTCGGGCACCGGCTACTGGTCGCCCATCACCGGCGCCTACCGCGAGGACCTGCTCAAGGCCGCCTTCGGCACCGTCCCCCTTCTCCCCCGCGTGCTCGGCCCCCTCGACTCCCCCGGGACGACCGGCCGCCTCGAGCCCTCCACACCGCCCACCCCGGGCGCCTCCACGGGGTCCGGCGGCATCACCGGGACCTCCACAGGGTCCGGCGGTATCACCGGCGTCTCTTCGGGAGCGGCCCGCGTGGCGGACATCCCCAAGGGGATCCTGCTCGCCGCGGGCACGGGCGACAACATGGCCGCCGCCCTGGGCGTGGGCGCGCTGCCCGGCGACGTCGTCGTGTCCATCGGCACGTCCGGCACCGCGTTCGCGGTCGCCGACACGCCCAGCCGTGACGCCGGGGGCGCGGTGGCGGGTTTCGCCGACGCCACGGGCCGCTTCCTGCCGCTGGTGTGCACGCTCAACGCGGCCAGGGTCCTCGACGCGGCGGCCGCGATGCTCGGCGTCTCGCTGGACGAGCTGGGCTCGCTGGCCCTGCAGGCGCCTCCGGGAGCAGACGGGCTGACGCTGGTGCCGTACCTGGAGGGTGAGCGCACACCCAACCTCCCCAGGGCCACGGGCGCCGTCCACGGCCTGCGCCTGACCACGTCCACGCCCGCCCATCTGGCTCGCGCGGCGGTCGAGGGCATGCTCTGCGGCCTCGCCGACGCCCTCGACGCGCTCGGCCTGTCCCCCCAGCGGGTCCTGCTGATCGGCGGCGGCGCGCGGTCCGAGGCGGTCAGGCGCATCGCCCCCACCGTCTTCGGCCGTCCCGTGATCGTCCCGCCTCCCGGCGAGTACGTCGCCGACGGAGCGGCGAGACAGGCAGCATGGCTGCTGTCGGGCGGCGCGGAACCCCCTGCCTGGTCGACGGGCTCGCCCGCGATCCACGACGCCGACCCCACCCCGGGGCTGCGCGAGCGCTACTCGGAGGCCAGGGCGATGACGTTCGGCAACGCCTGACGCTCGCGCCGCGTGAAACCGTACGGCGTCGCCCACGTCCGTCCCCAGACCTGACGCCATCGGTCGTCCATCCGCTCGCGCTCCTCCGGGCTGGGCGAACGGGCGTATCCACGCGGCGCGACACCACAGCGCGGACACACCTCCGTCGCCGGCCGGGGCGTCTCGCAGGCCAGGCAGGCCCGCCGATCGGTCGCCCCCACCGCGTATGCGGCGACGAGCCTCGCGATCACCGCGACCAGGCCGTCGCGTGGGTACACGTCCAGATCGGGGCAGTGGAGCAGACCCGACCATCCGGGTGGATACGCCTCGTCGGCCCCGCGGGGGATCCGGTGCCCGCGGGACTTCGACTCCCGCCTGCGCAGCGCGACCGTCTCCATGTGGAGCAGCCACAACCGGCGGGCGGCCTCCAGCTCGTCCAGCGCTCGTTCGAGGGACTCGGGATCGTGCTCCAGCCGTTTCGGGATCCGGGCGCTGACCGTCAGGTGATGCCACGTGGCGCGGAAGCCGTAGGGGGAGAAGCGGCGCGCGCACTCGTGCAGCGCGGACAGCCGATGACCGATCGGGAGGCTGCGGTCGCGGACCTTGCGGGCCGGCGAGGGGAATCCGGGCACGTAGCGCAGTCTCACAGCATGCTCGTTCTGCTGCCACGGCGGAGCGGGCGGGGGAAGCCCGTCAGGCCGACTCGGACAGGTCGCTGGACTCTTCGAAGGAGTCGGTGAACGCGCGGTACGTCGGGCACGGCCAGCGCCACATGCAGCTTCTGCACCGCAGGATCGGATGGGCGGCGTCGCTGGTGATGCCGCCCGCGTCGCGCGGCTGGTGCAGGTCGAGCAGCCGCAGCCCGAGCTGGGCGAACATCAGCAGGTCGTCGCGGGCGTCGGCGAGGAAGTCGAGGTCCTCGGATGACAGTCGGGTGCGGACAGGAACGAACCCATCCAGATTGACCAGGCTGCGCAGGCGTCTGGTCTCCTCACGCCACGAGGCGGACTTCTCGGCGCGCAACATCAGGACCTCGAGGCGCTCGCGTAGCCGACGGCGGTGCGGGTCCTCTAGGTGATCATCGTTCATCTACTTCCTCCCCCGACGGGCCGGGCGCGCACCGGTTTCGTAGTGTCAAGCTTCGCGTACTCTGCGTTTTCATGAGGCCCAAACGGGGGACAAAAACCCGACCGCCCCCTATCGGCGTGAGAACGTGACCCAGAGCCTCAGCGCCGCTAGCCTGCCCATGTGGAGCTCAAGGTCTCGACTCGATCACATGCCGGCCACGCCCTCGTGGCGATCGCCGGTGAAATCGACCTGTACACGGCGCCCCGCCTGCAGTCGGAGTTCACCCGGCTACTGCAGGAAGGGCCCACCCGTGTGGTCATTGACATGTCCCTGGTGGATTTCTGCGATTCCACAGGGATGAACGTGCTGCTCTCGGCGCTCAAGCGGATGAGGGAGCGAGGCGGACAGTTCGAGGTCGCCGCGCCTCGGCCTGCCGTACGGAAGATTCTGCAGGTCACGGGCCTCGACTCGGTCTTCACCGTGCACGAGGAAGTGCCTGAGGAGCTGTTGATCTCCGAGGGATCGTGACGGACACAGCGGTCGTCATCCCCGCCAGGGACGAGGCCGAACGCATCGGCGCGACCGTGGCCGCGGCCATGGACCTGCCGGGCGTCGACCTCGTCGTGGTCGTCGACGACGGCTCGACCGACCAGACGGGCCGGGTCGCGCGCGCGGCGGGCGCCAGGGTCGTACGGCACAGCCGCAACCGCGGCAAGGCCGGCGCCATGGAGAGCGGTGCCGAGGCGGTGCGGCTGCTCGACGGGCCGACGCCCAGGCACCTGCTGTTCCTGGACGCGGACCTCGGCGACACCGCCCGAGCCGCCTCCGCCCTGGTCGAGCCCGTACGCGCGGGGGCGGCGGACATGACCATCGCGGTCTTCGCCACCCGGGTCAAGCTGGGCGGCCACGGCATCGTGGTCCGCCTGGCGCGTGACGGGATCAAACGGGCCTCCGGTTTCACCGCCGCCCAGCCGCTCAACGGGCAGCGCTGCCTGACCAGGGACGCCTTCGAGGCGGCCCGCCCGCTGGCGCACGGGTTCGGCGTGGAGACGGCGCTGACCATCGACCTGGTGCGCAAGGGGTTCAGGGTGGCGGAGGTCGAGGTCGACATGGCCCATCGCGCGACCGGGACCGACTGGCGTGCGCAGGTGCACAGGGCCAGGCAACTTCGGGATGTGGCGCTGGCGCTCGCCGCCCGCGAGCCGGTGATCAGGGACAACCTGGCGAAGATCCGCCTCTGAGCCCTTCCCCGCCGGACCACGGCCCACCGGTCTGACCCCGCCGCGCCCGCCCAGAGGCGTCGTCGGGAACTCCTGGGGCGATGGAGGACGGCGGGACGAGGGTGGCCGGGGTCTCCCGAGGGCCGGGGTTGTCGACCCCAGGCGGGAAGGTCCCCGGCTCGGCGGCTGGAGGCGACCCGGTTTCTCGGAGGTTCTGTACGGCGGGGCGTGAGTGCTGCTGATGATGTGCTGGAATTTCCGGGTGACATCGCAGGCGGGAACCGAGCCCAGGCCCACGCCGGCCGTGTTCGGCGCCTCCGTGCTCATCGCCGTGTCCGTCCTGCTGACGGCCACGATCGGGCTGCTCGGCCCCTCGGCGATGGTTCCCGAGCTGGCGGGTCCCGGATGGCAGCCGCCGTACTCGCTGGACCTTCACCCCGCGCCCCACCTCGTCGTCGCGCTCGGGGCGCTCGCCATCGTCGCCGGGGGGCTCGGGCTGCTCGCGGCGCTCGGCGGCCGCTGGATCCCGCCCGTGCGGTTCGTGCGCGGGCTGGTCATGGCGGGCTGTGCCGCCGCCGTGGTGCTCGCCTTCCTTCCACCCTCGGGCTCGGCCGACCATCTCAACTACGCCGCCTACGGGCGCATGGTCACGCTGGGCCTCGACCCCTACGTCCAGGGCGCGGTCGACCTCCCTGGCGATCCGGTCGCGGCGGCCGTGGAGCGGCCCTGGCGGGAGGAGCCCAGCGTCTACGGCCCCGTCGCCACCGCGGTGCAGGCGCTGGCGAGCTGGGTCGGCGGAGACTCCGTCCGGCTGACGATCTTCGTGCTCGCGCTGGTCAACTCCGCCGCGTTCATCGCGACAGGGCTGCTGCTCGACCGTTTCACCCGTGACGACCCGGCCCTGCGCTGGCGGGCGGCTCTGCTGTGGACGGCCAACCCGCTGCTGCTGTACCAGCTCGTCGCCGGGCTGCACGTGGACACGCTGGCGATCGTGTTCATGGTGGCCGCGCTGGTGCTGAACGGCACGGCAGGAGCGGGGGTGATGCTGGGGCTCGGGGTCGCGGTGAAGCTCAACGCGGGCCTCGTCGCGCTGGGCCCCGCGTGGGAGTTGCGCCGCCGTCCCAAGCGGCTCGCGCTGGTGGCGGGGTCGGCGCTGGCCGTGGCGGGCGCGGGCTATCTGTGGGCCGGCGGCCACGCCTTCGACCAGGTGAGCAGGGCGGGCAAGGCGATCTCGCTGGCCTCGTTCTGGAGGCTCGTCCAGGGCTTGCTGCAGGCCGTCGTCGGCACCGGCAGCGCCTACAGGGGCGAGATCCAGGTCGGCGCGTTCGTCGTGATGGCGCTGCTGGCGTGGGCGCTGTTCAGGCTCCAGCGGCCGCCCGCCGACGCGGTCAGGGTGGCGGCGGTGCTGGTCGTGGCCTATGTGTTCGCCACGCCGTACATCCTGCCCTGGTACGACGGGCTGGCGTTCGCGTTGGTGGCCATGCTGGCGGCCACGGGAGTGGAGCCGTTCCTTGTCGCCCATCTGACGCTGCTGTCGCTGGCCTACCTGCCGGCCAGGGTCGAGGGCCAGTCGCCCGATCTGGCCTGGCTGACGACCGTCGTCAGGTCGCAGGTGGCGCCGTGGACGCTGCTGGCGTTGACGGCGGGTCTTGGGTGGTGGGCGTGGCGAGCTGGAGCGCGCGCACGCAGGCGGCCAGAGTGAGCGGCACGGCGACCGTCAGCGCCATGGCGGGGATCGCGATGCCGGAGTCGTTGACGAGGAATCCGACGAAGGCGCAGGTCAGCGCACCGAACAGTCCGGCGCGCAGGGTCGGCGCGAACCCGTAGGCGCGGCCGAGGGCCGAGGCGCCCCACCGCGAGGGCCGGTCCAGCACGAGGAACAGGAACGCCAGCGCCACGAGCGACAGCAGGGTCAGCTGCCAGTTGCCCACGGTGATGCCGATCATCGAGCTGAACTTCCGCCACACCACGGTCATCGCCTGCCCGTCGATGATCTGCTGGACGAACGTGCCGAGGTGGGTGCGCTGGTCGGCGGGCCGCAGCCAGTCGGCGAAGGCGATGGCCCCGATGAGGGCGGCGCCCACGAGGCCGACCAGGAGCAGCTTCAGCAGCGACACCTTGCGGCCCGACAGCAGGATGAGGAAGACCGCGAGCCCGATCACGAACGCGGGAACCCCGCCGAAGTCGGCGCCCCATCCCGGCCAGCCGTCCGCGAACACGGCGAAGCCGCCGTAGGCGGCGCACAGCAGTACCACCAGGGTCCTGCCGAGACGGCCGAGCAGCCATTGGGCGACGCCCGCGAGCGCCAGGATCGTGCCGGTCGCGCACACGGCGAAGGCGATGTTGCTGAAGCCGTAGAAGCGGCCCCCGGTGACGGGCTCGTAGCCGGTGACGGCGTTGACCTGCAGCTTCGAGCCGGTCATCACGTCGATGACGAGTGTCAGCGAGGTGATGCCCGCGACGACGGTGAGCGGCCCGAGCACGTGCGAACGCCATGGACCCGCGAAGGCGAGCCCCGTGATGAGCCCGGCGAAGGCGAGGATGGTGACGATCAGCGCGATCATGGGTCCGGCCACGCTCCACCACGGCACGAGCTGGGCGAGGAAGGTGGACACGGCGACGGCCCCGCTGAGCACGGCGACCACCTGGACGGCGACGAGCACCCGCGAGGACGCGGCGTCGAGCTCGGTCCCGGACGACGACGACCTGCGGCGGCGCAGGACGATCGCGGCGAGGGCGTAGAAGAGCACCTGCACCGCCACGAAGACGGCGAAGAACGGCCCTCGCACCTCGCGGAGCACCTTGCTGGCGAGGTTCTGGTCGGCGAGCACGGCGACGGTCTCCTCGACGGAGGCCGGCGCGGCGCCGTCGTTCTCCCATGTCCGCCCGACCACTCCGTCGGGGCGCTCGATCCCGAGCAGGCGCAGCGCGGTGGCGGTCAGGTCGGTGATCGTGACCAGCGCGTCCTGGCGGGTGGAGGCGGCGGTCAGCAGCCCGTGGCGGAACGGGCCTCCCTTGGCGACGGCGACGTGGAGCTGGGCCGCTCCCGAGGTGTCGGACAGGCCGGCGACGAGGATCGTGGTATCGGCAGGGAGCCTGTCGACGAAGGCGCCGATCTGGTGGTCGGCTTCGAAGACGGCCGTGACACGATCCATCGTGTCGAGATCCGCGGGGATGCCGTCGGCGTCGCGCCGCTCGGCGCTCCAGCTCTCGGCGAGCGCGTCCGCCTCCATCACGAGCAGGTCGAAGGAGGCCGGATCGGCCAGCGCCTCGGGGGTGTCCGCGTAGTGCGGCACGCGTCCCGCCTTGTCGGCCGCGCCCAGCGCAGCGCCGGGGCCGACGGCCGCCACCGTGCCGCCCGCGTCGGCGACGGCCTGGCCGAGCGTGCCCAGAGCCGCGTTGTAGCCGGTCGTCCCCTGGAAGCCGGTCAGCGCGGCCCAGCCGGGAACGACCCCGCCGGCGGGAGGGCGGGGCGGCTCGCAGCCGGGGGCGCCGGCCCGCTGGCCTGCCGAGACCGTCAGCCACCCGGCCATGGGGCACGAGGTGCCCCTGTTCGGCGGCGGCACCACCCGGGTGGACAGCGAGGCGGACGCGCCCTCGCCGACCAGCCGCCACAGCGCCGGGGTGATCTTGGGGTCCAGCGGGTCGTTCCATTGCAGCCCCGGCACCCCGATGATCGCCACCCGGCCCCGCTCGGGGGCGTCGGCCGCGAGCGAAGGGCTCACCCCCATGACGGTGGCGAGCACGGCGAGCAGGCCCAGGCACAGGCGTGCCAGGGTACGGTGCGGCATGGCGGGACCCCCGGTGGTCGGCACAGTCGACGCTCTCGATCGGTTGGAGCCACGGTAACGTGCCACATCGTGACAGGTGGTGCGGTGCCCTCGTTCGGGCGACGGTGGTGGCTGTGGCCGCTGGCCGCGGTCCTCGTCGCGCTGGCGGTGTGGCCGCTGGTCGAGACGTGGCTGACCAACGCCGACGACCAGCGCCTGGTGGACCTCGACGTCTACCGCACGGGCGGGCGGATGGTGCTGGAGGGGCAGGCCGTCTACGACTTCATCACCCCCGCGCCGCAGCTGCTGCCGTTCACCTATCCGCCGGTCGCGGCGCTGCTGGCCGTACCGCTGGCGTGGATGTCGTGGGAGACCGCGCAGTGGGTGTGGACGGCCGGCGTCTTCGCCGCGCTGGCCGTGACGGTGGGCTTCGCGTTCCGGCAGGTCAACAGGAACCCGCTGGTGTTCGCGTTCCTGATGGTGGCGTGCGCCTACCTGATGCCGATCCGCGACCAGGTGCGCTTCGGGCAGGTCGACATCCTGCTCGTGGCACTGTGTCTGGCCGACTGCGCGGCGAAGCGGCCGTGGTGGCCTCGCGGGCTTCTGATCGGGCTTGCCACGGCGGTGAAGCTCACCCCCGGCGTCTTCCTGATCTACCTGCTCGTCACGAGGCAGTGGAAGACGTTCTGGATGGCGACGTTCAGCACGGCGCTGTTCACGGTCATGCCGTTCGCGGTCATCCCGCGCGACTCGGCCGACTTCTGGTTCAGGGCGCTGCTCGACCCCGAGCGCCTCGGCGCCAACGCCGCCACCACCAACCAGTCGATGCGCGGCATGCTGATCAGGCTCTACCTGGGCGAGGGCGTGACGACGGCGCTGTGGCTCGCGCTCGTGGCCGTCGTCGGGTGGTACGGCTTCCGCTTCGCCCGCGAGGCGCTCGACAGGGGCGACCTCATGACCTCCGTCGCGCTGGTCGGGCTGATGGCCGTGCTGCTGTCGCCCGTGGCGTGGATCCACCACCTGGCGTGGGTGGTCGTCGTCCTGGGCGCGCTGGTGGGCAACGGCCACGACGTCGTACGGCTGCGCGTGGCGGCCGGCGTGTGGCTCTTCTACGTGGTGCCGATCCCCTGGTGGGGGGTGGCGATCAAGGCGGCGGACATCCCGGTCGTCAGCCCCGTCATCGGAAAGATCGTGCAGAACGGGTTCGGACTCGGCGCGATCGCCCTGGTCTGGCTGTTGGGCGTCTGGTTGCCCAAACGACGCCAGATCTTGTGACACTCTTGGTGATGTGCTGATTACTCTCTGGATCGTCGTGGGCGTCCTCGCCGGGGTCAGCGGCGTCGTCATCGGCTATCTCGCGCTCAGGCAGGCGCGCGCCGCCGTCGACGACTGCCAGCAGATGATCACCAGGCAGGCCAGCGAGAGCAAAGGGGATCTCAAGGCCATCCGCGACGTGGCGGTCTACCGCTACGACGCGCTCCAGGAGATGACGGGCCGCCTCTCGTTCTCCATCGCGATGATCAACGGACTGGGCGACGGCATCGTGCTCACCTCCATCAACGGGCGCTCCGAGACCCGTACCTACGTGCGTCCCGTGGTCGGCGGCAAGGGCGCCCAGCCGCTGTCGCCCGAGGAGGAGGAAGCCGTGCGGGCGGCCAGGCTCGGTCTCGGCCCCGAGTTCGAACCACAGATGGCGAGGCGTTGACTACTCTGTAGTCATGTCTCTTCGACTCGCCTATCTCGGGCCCGAGGGCACCTTCACCGAAGAGGCCCTGCGGCTCATGAAGCCCGGCGCCGAGCGCCTGCCCTGCGCGACCGTCAGCGCGGCGCTCAACGCGTGCCGCGCGGGCGAGGCCGACGGAGCGGTCGTTCCCCTGGAGAATTCGCTCGAGGGCGCGATCACCACGACGCTCGACGAGTTCGCCTGGGGCGAACCGCTGCTCATCTCGGCCGAACTGCTGCTGCCCGTGCAGTTCTCGCTGCTGGCCAGGCCCGACACCGAGCTCAGGCACATCAAACGCGTCTACACCCACCCCGCCGCGATCACGCAGTGCAGGGGGTTCATCGCCCGCGAACTGCCCGACGCGGTCGTCGTCGCCGCGCCCTCCACGGCCGCCGCCGCGCAGGAGGTGTCGCTGCCGGGCTCGCCGTACGACGCGGCGATCGCGGCCCGCATCGCGGGCGAGCACTACGGCCTGGTCGAGATCGCCGCCAACATCGGCGACAGGTCCGACACGGTCACCCGCTTCGTGCGGGTGTCCCGCCCCGGGCCGCTGCCCGAGGCGACCGGATCCGACCGCACCACGCTCGTGGTCTTCCTCGCCGACGACCACCCCGGCGCGCTGCTTGAGATGCTGACCGAGTTCTCCGTGCGCGGCGTCAACCTGAGCCGCATCGAGTCGCGACCGACCGGCGAGGGCATCGGGCGCTACTTCTTCCACTTCGACTTCGAGGGGCACGTGTCCGACGCGCGCGTCGGCGAGGCGCTCTCGGGGCTGCACAGGATCTGCGGCGAGGTCCGTTTCCTCGGCAGCTATCCGCGGGCCGACGGCGTGGCTCCCCAGATCAAGCGGGGTACGGCGGACGCCGACTTCGCCGAGGCCGGCGACTGGCTGACCAGGATCAGGTCCGGCCAGGTCTGAGCGCCTGCACCCGCGGGAGCAGCGGCCACGACCGGCGGTGATGCCGCCGGGGCGGAGCGTGCTCGCCGTACCCGATCAGAAAGCAGGCGCGGGCGGACACGGTGGGTCGGTAGCCTTGGTCTGTGATTGACCTGCGTACCCTTCGTGAGGACCCCGACCGGCTACGGGCTTCGCAGCGTGCCCGCGGTGAGGACGACGCCGTCGTCGACACGCTGCTCGACCTGGATGAGCGCCGCCGCGCCGCGCTGACCTCGTTCGAGTCTCTGCGCGCCGAGCAGAAGTCCATGGGCAAGTCGGTCTCCAAGGCCTCCGGCGAGGAGAAGCAGGCGCTGCTCCAGCGGGCCAAGGATCTCGCCGCGCAGGTCAAGTCGGCCGAGGCCGAGGCCGAGAAGCTCGGCGCTGAGCTGCAGGAGCTGCTCGGGACCATCCCCAACATCGTCTCCACCGAGGCACCCCACGGCGGCGAGGACGACTACGTCGTGCTGGAGACCGTCGGCGAGCCGCGGGAGTTCGACTTCGAGCCGCGCGACCACCTGGAGCTGGGCGAACTGCTCGGCGCCATCGACATGGAGCGCGGCGCGAAGGTCTCGGGCTCGCGCTTCTTCTTCCTGCGCGGCGTCGGCGCCCGGCTGCAGCTCGGGCTGCTCAACATGGCCATGCAGCAGGCGATCGAGGCGGGCTTCGTCCCGATGATCACGCCGGTGCTGGTCAAGCCCGAGACCATGGCGGGCACCGGTTTCCACGTCGCCCACGACAAGGAGATCTACCGCCTGCCCGAGGACGACCTCTACCTGGTCGGCACGTCCGAGGTGTCGCTGGCGGGCTACCACGGCGACGAGATCCTCGACGGCTCGGAGCTGCCGCTCCGCTACGCGGGCTGGTCGTCCTGCTTCCGCCGCGAGGCCGGCTCCTACGGCAAGGACACCCGCGGCATCATCCGTGTCCACCAGTTCGACAAGGTCGAGATGTTCTCCTACTGCAGGCCCGAGGAGGCCGACGCCGAGCACCAGCGGCTGCTCGCGTGGGAGAAGGAGATGATGGCCAAGATCGAGGTGCCCTACCGCATCATCGACACCGCGGCCGGCGACCTGGGCATGTCGGCGGCGCGCAAGTTCGACTGCGAGGCCTGGATCCCGACCCAGGGCCGGTACCGCGAGCTGACCTCGACGTCCAACTGCACCGAGTTCCAGGCGCGCAGGCTGGGGTCCAGGTTCCGCGACAAGGACGGCAAGCCGCAGTTCCTCGCCACCCTCAACGGCACGCTCGCCACGACCCGGTGGATCGTCGCCATCCTGGAGACCCACCAGCAGGCCGACGGCTCGGTCGTGGTGCCGAAGGCGCTGCGTCCTTACGTGGGTCTCGACGTGCTGGAGCCCGTCAAGTAGCCGTGGTCGTCCGCGGCCCCGCGCCCTTCACGCGCAGGGCCGCGACGCATCCGGCGGTCGCGGCCGCGAGCCCGAACAGCACGGCCAGCCCCACGGCGGTCCCGTACCGGTCGGGCCATCCCGAGCTCCACCCGTGAAACGGCAGGGCGACGCCGAGCGCCGTGAACACCCCCGTCCCGAACGCCACGGTGAGTCGCCGAACGGTCAGCCCCACCGCACCTGTGATCGCCAACAGGACGATCAGCGTGACGGCGAGCGCCATCATGCCGAGCAGCCCCATGAGCAACGCCCACGTTCCCACGCCCGCTCCGAGCGGGAGCAGCGTGGCGCATCCACACGCGGCGAGCACGCAGGCGACCATGACGGCAACCGCTCGGCGGGGAGTGCCGACGCCCAGCGCCAGCGCGAAAGCACCGAGCCCGGCCAGCACCGCGACCGCCGTCTCCTCCCCCACGTGCGAGCCGAACCGGTCAAGCGGCGTGGCGTCAGCCTCAGAGAGACTCCCCGCCGCCGTGAATCCCAGCCTCCGCCAGGTGCCTGCGGGGTCCCTGACCGCCACACCGTCGAGGCCGTTGGCGACCACCACGACGTGTTGGCCACCCGGCAGGTCCTGAACCGCGAGCGCGACGGATGCTATGGAGATGACGGGGTCGTAGGACGCGCGTCCGAGCAGATCGAAGGGCTCGGGGGCCAGGGCCCGCTCCAGGAGCGCCACCCTCCCGCCGGACACCTCCCACGACGGCTGCCATGACACGCCGCCGTCGTCGGACTGTTCGACCTTCATCAGGCCCTTGACGATCCGGTAGCACCGTTGTGCCCGACCGGGCACACAGGCGGTCGACTGGCCAAGTATCTCGCGCCGGGAGGCGGCCGACCGGCCGGGACCCTTCGATTCGTCGCGCCGGGCGCTCCAGGTGCGGCCGCCGTCGAAGGAGACGTTGTCGGCCGCGCTCCCGTGCACGATCGCGACGATCCCCTTCCCTTCGACACGGACGTCCTCGACGGCGGGAACGGGCGGCGCGATCGAAGTGGCGGTGACGGCGAGGGTGGCGAGCGGGATCGCGAAGACGATCCTCAACCGTGTGGGGACGGTGTCGGCGTGCCGGCGGACCCACCAGGCGAGAGCCAGGGCGGGGAGGGCCAGCAGGTCCGTAGGATCCGCCAGGACGCGCGAAGAGCCGGCCACGAGGGTCCAGGCCTGGGACGCCACCTCCGCGCCCGTTTCGGTGCATTTGACGACCGCGAAGACGCCCCCGGTGAGGAGGAGCGCCACGAGGTCGGCCCTGCGGCGCAGCACGAGGGCCAGCAGGGGCGGCGCCACCACCAGGCCCGCGACGTCGCTCAACTTGCCTGTGAGGAACCCGGGCCAGGCCTGCTTGAGCAGGTGGTCGTTGACCAGCAGCACGATCACCGCGACGACGGTCACGGGGTGGCACGACCAGGCGTACTTCATGACCGGTTAGAAGGCGATCGGCCCGTCGCGGTTCGCCGGATCGTCAATCGATCAGGTAACGCTGGATGGTCGGGCCGAGCCAGGCGACGATCTCGTCGTGGGTCATCGCGACCACGGGAGGCAGGCGCAGGATGTAGCGGGTCAGCGCCATGCCGAGGATCTGGGAGGCCGCCAGGCCCGCACGGACGGGCGCGGTGGACGGGTCGGGGCACAGGCGGGCGGCCACGGGGCCGAGCTGGCCGGCGAAGATCCCCCGCATGCGCTCGGCGGCCGCCTCGTTGGTGACGCCGGTGCGCAGCAGCACCTGAAGCGCCTCGTCGCTCTCCCACAGCGCCAGGAAGTGCCTGACCATCGTGGACCCCACCTCCTCGCGCGCCATCGTGGGCAGGTCGGGGAAGTGCAGGTCGAAGTGGGCGGCGGCGGCGAAGAGCTTCTCCTTGTTGCCGAAGTACCGCATCACCATGGCCGGGTCGATGCCGACGTCCGCGGCGATGGCCCTGATCGTCGCCTTCTCGTAGCCGTCGGCCGCGAAGCGTTCGCGGGCGGCGGCCAGGATCGCCGCCTTGGTGTCCTCGGACGTTCTCCTCATGTCAACAACTGTAGGCCAACAAGTGTTGACATCGCTACCCGAGCGGGGTCATAGTGATGCCAACAAGCGTTGACCTGAAGGAGTGCGAGATGAACAGCACCACGGACGTCCTGGTCGTCGGCGCGGGTCCCACCGGGCTCGCCGTCGCCGTGTCCCTCGCCCAGCAGGGGTTCGACGTCACCGTCGCGGACGACCAGGCCGAAGGCGACAACACCTCCCGGGCGGCCGTCGTCCACGCCCGCACCCTCGAGGTGCTGGAGCCGCTGGGCGTCACGGAGGCCATGACCGCGCGGGGCATCCACTCGCCCCGCTTCACGATCAGGGACAGGGACAGGGTGCTCGTGCCCGTCGACTTCAGGCCGCTGCCGACCGCCTACCCCTACACGCTGATGATCTCCCAGGCCGACACCGAGAAGATCCTGCTGGCCAGGTTCGAGGAGCTCGGGGGGCGGGTCGTCAGGCCGTACCGGCTGGTGGGCGTGACGCAGGACGGCGAGGGCGCGACGGCCACCTTCGACGACGGCGGCAGCGTGCGCGCCAGGTTCCTGGTCGGCGCGGACGGCATGCACAGCACCGTGCGCGAGCAGGTGGGCATCGGGTTCAGCGGCGGGACGTACGCCGAGTCGTTCTCCCTGGCCGACGTACGGCTCAGCGGCGGCGTCCCCGACGACGAGGTCGAGCTGTTCTTCTCCCCCGAGGGCCTGGTGGTGGTCGCCCCGCTGCCAGGAGGCGCGTTCAGGATCGTGGCGACCGTGGACCAGGCGCCGGAGAAGCCCGACGTGGCCTTCGTGCAGCGGCTGCTCGACACGCGCGGGCCCGTCAAGGAGAGGGCCGTGGTCCAGGAGATCGTCTGGGGCTCGCGCTTCAGGGTGCACCACAGGGTGGCCGACGCGTACCGCTCGGGGCGGGTGGTGCTCGCGGGCGACGCCGCCCACGTGCACAGCCCGGCCGGCGGGCAGGGCATGAACGCGGGCCTGCAGGACGCGACGGCGCTCGGGGAGGCCCTGGGCGAGGCGCTGCGGACCGGCTCGGCGGACCCGCTGGACGGCTACGCGGCCAAGCGGCGGCCCGTGGCCGAGCAGGTGGTGAAGTTCGCGGGACAGCTCACCGGGCTGGCGACCGTCAACAGGCGGTGGCGCCCGCTGCGGAACGTCCTGCTGAGGACGCTGGCCGTGCTGCCGGTCTTCAGGAAGAGGCTGGCGTGGCGGCTGTCGGGGCTGGTGTACCGCTGAACGCGCCGCGTCCCCTGCCCCGGCCGGCGCAGCTGGAGGAGCGTCTCCCTGGACAGGCGGTCAGCGGTGACCGGGGTGGGCGCTGCCGTGCGTGCCGTAACGCCCGACATGCCCCAGGAGACGAGAAAGAGCGGGGACCGGATGGTCCCCGCTCTCACCTCGTAGCTATCAGGTCAGATGGCACGGACCTGGGAGGCCTGCGGCCCCTTCTGGCCCTGCGTGATCTCGAACTCGACCCGCGCCCCGTCTTCAAGGCTGCGGTAGCCGTTGCCGACGATCTCGGAGAAGTGCACGAACACGTCCGGCGCACCGCCGTCCGGGGCGATGAAGCCGAAGCCCTTCTCGGCGTTGAACCACTTGACGGTTCCCTGAGCCATAAAAGCTCTCCCTCAGGATGTGAATCTATGGGACCCGCACCTCGCGAATCCCGGTTGGTCGTACAGCAAGCACCCGGGGTGGCTCAGACAATCTCATGCCGGTTTTCACTACGGGATCAGCTAATACAACGCCATCACATCTAACACCATTCGGCCGCGTTGGTGTTCCCCTCCCTAGGAAGATTTCTGGGGAGCGGCATCACAGTGCAAACTGGAACCTGTTATGCCGACCCACTCTTCGACCCCTCGACTCGTCGCCACCGACCTCGACGGGACCGCACTTCGCGCCGACGGAACCGTGTCCTCACGTACCGCCGCCGCCTTCTCCGAAGTCGAGCGGGCAGGCTCGATGCTGGTCTTCGTCACCGGCCGTCCGCCCAGGTGGATGCGCGTGGTCGCCGACGCCGTACGGCATCGCGGACTGGCCATCTGCGCCAATGGGGCCCTGCTCTACGACCTCCACACCGAACGGATAGTCGAGTCGCACCTCATAGCGGCCGACGTCCTCGAAGAGGTCGTCGCTCAGCTTCGAGCGAACGTGCCCGATCTGACATTTTCGGTCGAGTACGAAGGCGGATTTGCGCATGAGTCGGATTTCGGACTCGGTGGCATCGGCAGCAAGGCGGTGAGGGGCCTCAGGGCCGGCGCCTCGACGCTCACCTCGCGTCCCTGCGCCAAGCTCCTCGCCCTCCATCCGGGAATGGACCCCGACAGCCTCCACGAGGCCGTTCACGAGCTCGTCGGCCATCTGGTGACCACCACCCATTCCAGCGGCAGGGCGCTCGTCGAGATGAGCGCGCAGGGCGTCACCAAGGCCTCCGCCCTCGCGACGCTGTCCTCTGCCCACGGGATCAGGCCCGCCGAGGTGATCGCGTTCGGGGACATGCCGAACGACCTGCCCATGCTGGCCTGGGCAGGTCGTTCGTACGCCGTCGCCAACGCCCACCCCGCCGTGCTCGCCGCGGTCGACCATGTGACCGCGGCGAACGACGACGACGGTGTGGCACGCGTGCTGGAAGAGATCTACAGGTAGGGACCCGAGCCACTGGCCCGCTGCGGGTCCTGCGACATCCCTCCAGGCAGCGCCTTGCGCATCTGCTCCAACTGGGCACGGGCCGCCATCTGCTGCGCGAACAGCGTGGTCTGGATCCCGTGGAACAACCCCTCAAGCCAGCCGACGAGCTGGGCGTGCGCGATGCGCAGCTCCGCGTCGCTCGGCGGCGTGCCGTTGTCGTCGGTGAACGGCAGCGAAAGCCGCTCGAGCTCCTCGACCAGCTCGGGCGCGAGACCGTCCTCAAGCTCCTTGATCGAGCTCTCGTGAATCTCCTTCAACCGCTTGCGGCTGGCCTCGTCGAGAGGTGCCGCCCTGACCTCCTCGAGCAACGTACGGATCATGCTGCCGATGCGCATCACCTTCGCGGGCTGCTCGACCAGGTTGGTGACCGACCGCTCTTCCTGCTCACCACTATCGCCCTGGGCGCTGAAGCCCTCGGGTCCCACCACCACGATGTGGGGGGTGTTCTCCTCAGCGTTCATAGCTCTCAACCTACTAGCAGGATCTTTCCGAAGTGTTCCCCGGAATCGAGGATCTCGTGGGCACGGGCGGCCTCGGCCATGGGGACCCTGGCGTACACGATCGGCCTGATCGCGCCCGCCGACACCAGCGGCCACACGTTGTCGGCGACCCCGCGCACGATCGCGCCCTTCTCGTCCGTCGGCCTGGACCGGAGCGTGGTGCCGTGGACGGCGGCGCGCTTCCTGGTCAGCGCGTGCAGGTCGAGCTCGCCCTTCGTGCCGCCCTGCAGTCCGATCACCACCAGACGTCCGCCCGTTTTAAGGGCTTTGACGTTCCCTGGAAGATATTTGGCGCCGATGATGTCGAGGATCACATCCGCCTGGACCTTCTCCGCGAAGTCCTCCGTCCGGTAGTTGATCGCCTCGTCCGCGCCCAGCTCCAGGCACCGCTCCGCCTTCTCCTGCGACCCGACCGTCACCACGACGGGCGAGCCGAACGCCTTGGCGAGCTGGATCGCGGTCGTGCCGATGCCGCTGGCGCCGCCGTGCGCCAGCAGGGTCTCACCGCGCCTGAGCCTGGCGGTCATGAAGACGTTCGACCAGACCGTGCAGACCGCCTCCGGCAGCGCCGCGGCCTCGTCCAGCGGCAGCCCCTCCGGCGCGGCCATCACCTGCTGCCATGGCACGGCCACCCGCTCGGCATAGCCGCCGCCGCTCAGCAGAGCGCAGACGCGGTCCCCGACCGCGAACCCGACGGCGTCAGGGCCGACCTCGGAGATCACCCCCGAGCACTCGAGCCCCGGATAGGGCGAGGCGCCGGGCGGAGGGTCATAGAAACCCAGCCGTTGGATCACATCGGCCCTGTTGACCGCTGAGGCGGTGATATCGATCACGACTTCGCCCCGCTCGGGACGCGGATCCGGCACCTCCCGCCACTCCAGAACCTCTGGTCCGCCGGGCCTGGTGATGACAATCGCTCGCATGCGACCCACGGTAGCCGGGCGGTGAAGTTGCGGGTTGGCTGCATTCAATGGAACACAGGGCGTTAATCTGCAATGTGTTTGCTGCACCTTTACACCCGTCCCGAGGGGGAACACGGTGGCAAGGCACGATCGTGAAGAATCTCTCGAGGAACAGCTCGCCTGGCTCGACGCCATCAAGGAGAACGACGAGGAACCAGTCAAGGTCAGCGCCAAGACCGGCTCCGTCTCCGTGACCACGGACGACACCGTCGTTTCGCCGTATCCCAAGGATCCATGGCTGTCGGTGCCCACGGAGCAGGACACCCCGACCCCGCCGCTGTTCCGCGCCGCGGTCGACTCGGTGTACGGCCCCGAGGCCGCGGAGGAGCTGCCGGCCGAGGAGGCCGAGGCCGCCGAGTGGTTCGAAGCGTCGGTGGAGGCGGAGAAGCCGCCGACGTTCGGCAGGGACGACGACGACGCCTTCATGGCCCCGTTGAAGCCGCTTCCCCGCCCCGACGACACCGACTCCTACCGGATGACGGCCTTCGACAAGCCCCTGGCGGCCGAGTCCGAGGGCAGCATGTTCGACCCGCTGCCGCCGGAGGAGCGCACGGACCCCTCGTGGCCGCAGCCGCCGTGGCCGCAGCCGTCCGCTGAGAGCTTCGAGGGCATCGCGGACGTGGAAACGGTCCAGGGCGAGGTGGTCGACACCCAGCCGTCGTTCGAGCCGCCGCGCCAGGACGAGCCCGCCTTCGGGCGGTTCACCTTCGGCTCGCGCCCCGAGTCCGAGCCCCTCGAAGCCTCGCGCCCCGAGTCCGAGCGTTCCGAAGCCTCGCGGCACGAGGTCGAGCGTTCCGAGGAGGTCGAGCGTTCCGAGGTCGGGGACCACGACTCCGAGCGCCGCGACATGGAGGCCCGGGACTCCGAGCGTGACGACGCCCGTGGTCACGAAGTCGAGCGACATGAAGTCGAGAGGCACGAGGTCGAGCGGCAGCCCTTCGAGCACCGCTTCCAGCGCCGCGACGAGCGGCCATGGGCCGAGGAGCCGTCGGTGGAGGTGGTCGTGCAGGAGGAGTCCTTCCCCGTACGGCGCCGCGCCCAGCCTCCCGTGCCGGTGTTCACCGCGCCGTCCCGCCCGCCGCTGGGCGACCGGCCGACCGCCGAGAGCCTGGACCCCGACTCGCTGCTGCGCGGCAGGAGGAACGCTCCCGCCAAGGGCTGGCGCCGCCTGGTCTACAAGGCGTCGGCGGGCTGGATCAAGCCGGGCGAGCCTGCCGACGTGCGCCGCCGCAGGGCCCTGGTGGCCAGGGCGCGCACGCCTGTCTCGACCGGGCACCACCGCGTCGCCGTCCTCAGTCTGAAGGGCGGCGTCGGCAAGACCACCACCACGGTCGGGCTGGGCGCCACGCTGGCGCAGGTCCGCGGCGACCGGGTGATCGCGGTCGACGCCAACCCCGACCGCGGGACGCTGTCGGACAAGCTGGAGCTGGAGACCTCGGCGACCGTGCGCGACCTGCTCAACGAGCGCGCCCAGGTCAAGCGGTACGTGGACATCAGGGCCTTCACCTCGCAGGCCACCTCGCGGCTCGAGGTGCTCGCCTCCGACCGCGACCCCTCGGTGTCGGAGGCGTTCAGCGCCGCCGACTACCAGCAGGTCGCCCAGGTGCTGGAGAACTTCTACTCCATCTGCATCACCGACTGCGGCACCGGCCTGCTGCACTCGGCCATGTCGGGCGTGCTCGGTCTGGCCGACCAGATCGTGCTGGTCAGCTCGCCTTCGGTGGACGGCGCGCGGGCGGCCTCGGCGACGCTCGACTGGCTGGAGGCGCACCACTACGGCGACCTGGTCAGGGACGCGACGGTGGTGCTGTGCAGCGTACGGCCGAGGTCGAAGTCGGCTGTGGACATCGCCAAGCTGGAGGCGCACTTCGCGGCGCGCTGCCGTACGGTGATCCGCGTGCCGTACGACCCGCATCTGGAGGAGGGCGCGGAGATCGACCTCGACCGGCTGCAGGAGCCGACGAGGGACGCCTACCTCCAGCTCGCCGCGGCCGTCGGAGACGGCCTGGCGGGAGCGTGAGCGGAGGGTAAGGGATTCGAACCCTTGAGGCCATCGCTGACCTGGCCGCTTTCAAGGCGGCTGCACTCGTCCACTATGCGAACCCTCCAGTGCGCACACCACCTTAGCGGCTAACGCTCGTCGCGGCAGGGGTGTACCTTCGGGAGAAGGCTCCTACGCGGGAGGCAACCCCGTTGGCAGAACTGAATGTCGAGGTGGAACGCTCCCCGGGGGCTGCGGTGGTACGGCTGGAGGGCGACCTCGACAAGCTCACCGCATCGGTCCTTGACGAGCGCCTCTCGCACCTGCTCGCAGAGGGCGTCCACACGTTCGTGGTGGACGCCTCAGGGCTGGAGTTCTGCGATTCCAGCGGGCTGTGGGTGCTGATCGAGCACCTGCGCCACGTGCGGGAGCGCGGCGGCAGCCTGCGCCTCACGGGGGTGCACGGCGTGCTGCGGCGGGTGCTCGACATCACGGGGCTCAACTCCGCCTTCCCCTGAGCGTTCCCGCCCGTCCCGAGGAGACATCGACATGCATCGTGAGTCCAGGCTGCTGCGGAGCCTGCTCGGCACCCATTCCGAGGCGATGTGGCTGGGCCTGGGCGGCGGCATCGGTTTCATGTGCTTCGTCTTCCGGTACAGCGGGCAGCCCCCGATGCTGACGATCGTCGCGCAGGCGCACCCAGAGCCCATGATCGGCAAGGCGCTCGCCCGCACGGGCGTGCCGCACGAGGTGAGGCGGACCGGCTCGCCGAAGGTGGCCGAGCGGAACCTGAGGGCGGCGCTGGACGCCGGCCACGGGGTGATCTGCCGCATCAGGCGCCCAGGCCAGGACTTCCCCGACCCCTGCGACGTGGCGGTGCTCGGGATCGACGGCGACGTGGTCAGGCTGCTCGACGGCGAGATGCCGCTGACGGCCTTCATGACCGAGTGGTCGGCCGTCAGGAAGGAGAAGCACCAGCTCACGGAGATCACCGGGCCGCCCACGGCCGAGCCCGACGTCAGAGCGGCTATCAAGGAGACGGGCGACAGGCTGAAGGGCCCGGTCCTCGGCAACAGGTTCGACGTGAACTTCGGACTGTCGGGGATGCGGCGGCTGGCCGAGCACCTGGCCGACCCCGAGGTGCTCGAGAGCTCACGGCAGCGCGTCCACGACTGCCTGGAGGTGGAGCACACCGCGCCGGGCGCCACCAGGCCGCTGTACGCCGACTTCCTCGACGAGGCGGGGAACCACCCCGCCGCGCCCCTCTACCGGACCGCGGGCGAACTCTGGTCGCAGGTGGCCCGCGACCCCTCCCCTGAGCTGGTACGGCGGGCGGCGCAGGTCGAGGAGGAGGCCGCCGAGCTACTCGTAGGGTTCTGAGGGCGCCTCCACCGGCTCCACGTCGGAGGCGGCGAGCTCGGCGTAGATGACGCCGGTGGCGTTCTCGTCGATCTCGGTCGGCACCCACGTCCCCGTGACCTGGACCCAGGTGTCCGGCTTGGGCGGCGGCACGTCACGCACGATCACCTTCAGCGCGTAGGCGTCGGCGGCGCAGCAGGCCAGCTGCATCCTCGTGACGTACCACTGGCCCTTCTTCCTGGCGGGCGTGACGAACCCGGTCAGCTTGACCCGTTTGTCCTTGAGGGTCTGGTTGGAGTCGCTGAAGACCCTGCCGATGAACTCGCTCATCGGCATCTCGGCGGGGCGGTCGCCCTCCAGCGGCGCGTAGGCGTCGAGCACCTGGGGCGCGGGCGGCGGCGGGGCGTCCGACCTGGCCGCGGCGAAGGAGCCGAGCGCGGGCGGCGCGACCAGGAAGACGGCGAACACCGGCAGGCACAGCAGCCATGCCACCTTGGGCCCGTGATGGTGGTGTTCGCCAGAGGCGGCCCTGCGGATCAGGCCCAGCACCCCGATCGCGAAGATCACCACGCCTGCCGCGATGAGGAAGGGCCTGAAGCCCGGCTTGACGTAGTTGACGTACGTCGTGGAGAACGCCGAGATCCGCAGCAGCGCGCCGCCGAGCAGCATCAGGACCAGGTTCTGCGACATCCGGCTCACAACAGGATCCATCCGACGAGGACGCTGGCGGCGATCGCGAGCGCCAGCGTGACCGGCACGAACCTGACCGCGAACGCCTTGCCGAACGTGCCGGCCTGCAGCGCGATCAGTTTGAGGTCGACCATCGGCCCGACCACCATGAAAGCCAGCTTGGCGGTGGGCGAGAAGGCCGACAGCGAGGCGGCGACGAACGCGTCGGCCTCCGAGCAGATCGACAGCAGCACCGCGAGCCCCGCCAGCACCAGCACCGACAGCCACGGCACGTCGGCCAGCGCGGTCAGCCACTCGCGCGGCACGGCGACGTTCAGCGTGGCCGCGGCCAGTCCGCCGACGATGAGGAACCCGCCCGCGTGCAGGAGGTCGTGGCGCATCGCCTCCAGGAACGAGCCGTGGTGGTGGCTCCTGTTGCGCAGCCACTCGGTCTTGCCGAACCGCAGCCACAGCCACCCCACGCACACCGCGGCCAGCAGCGACGCGGCGAAACGGGCCAGCACCATCAGCGGCTGGCCGGGGAAGGCGACGGCGGTGGCGACCAGCACCACCGGGTTGATCGCGGGCGAGGACAGCAGGAACGCCAGCGCGGCGGCGGGCGTGACACCCCTCTTGATCAGCCCGGACGCCACGGGCACCGAGGCGCACTCGCATCCGGGCAGCACCGCCCCCGCCAGGCCCGCCACCGGCACCGCGATCGCGGGCCGCCGGGGAAGCGCCCTTGTCCAGAAGCCCTCGGGCACGAAGGCGGCGATCGCCGCCGACAGCGCCACCCCGAACACCAGGAACGGCAGCGCCTGCACGCAGATCGCCACGAAGATCGTGGCCCAGGTCTGCAGCGCGGGATCGGTCAGGTGGGGAGCGAGCAGGAACCTGCCCGCGAGCAGGGCGGCGATGACACCGAGGAAGAGCCACGGCACCTGCCTGCCGGAGCGCGGCCTGCCCCATTCGTCGGGCGGGATCTCAAGCGTCCTGGGGACGGACATGGACACATGCTCTCAGCTCAGAGCACGTCCAGAACCCATCTCGGCCCCGTCACCCGGGCGCCGAGCTCGGTGACCCGCCTCCTCAGCTCCTTGTCCGCCGTGACGACGAGCACGCGCTGCCAGGGTTTGGCCTGCCGTACGACCTCGACGATCGCGTCGTCGCCGCTGCCGTCGGCCTCGACGATCGTGATGCCGTCGACGGGCGGCACGCCGCGAGCCGCGCCCTCCACGACCGCGACCCCGTCGGGGAACCACTGGGCGAGCACAGGGTGCGGCAGTTTCGCGCCCGACGCCGCGGCCAGCAGCCTGGCCGCCGCCCCCTTGCGGTCCTTCCACCATCCGTGCTCGGCCCGCGCGCCCACGATGTTGGCGATGTCGAGGACCACCATCTCCGGCCGCAGGAGAGTCTGGATCTCCGGCCACGACTCGGCGAACCCGGGGTGCAGCTTCTTGCCGGCGATCTCGGGGACGGTGAGCCAGCGCAGCTGCCTGCTCTCCGCGTTCCCCGGTACGGCCGGCAGCAGCGTCGCGGCCTCGACGATCACCGTGTCGAACGTCCAGCCACCGTGGTCGTCACGGTAGACGCCGCGCACGGGCAGCCCCTCCCCCGACAGCGCCGCCTCCTCCTTCGCCTCGCGCAGGGCGGCGTGGATCGGGCTCTCGTGACTGTCGCGCGCGCCACCCGGCAGGCCCCAGGTGCCGCCGTGATGGCTCCACAGGGACCGCTCCTGCATGAGCACGCGCGCCACGCCCAGGTCGTCCCAGTGGACGGCGAGCAGGCCCGCCGCGCCGTACAGACCCCAGTGCCTGTGTCCCCCCGCGCACTGCACCCACCCGTCGCCGTCCTTGACCGCCACCCGTGCCTCCGTTCGCAGGCCTCCAGTCTTACCGGCTCTCTGATGATCAGGCATACTGGCCCGCACCCTGGCACCGGTTGAAGGAAGGTCATGACCCCGAGCGCGCCGACCGTGCCTTTACGCCGGCTGCGGCCGGTGCGGCCTCATGCGACGGCGGCCGTCGTCCTCATCGGCGTGACCACGGTCGCGGGGGCGGTGGCGTCCTTCGCCGAGGACGCGCACCGGCCCGAGGCCCTGTTGTGGCTCTCCGTGGTCCACGGCGTGGCCGGGATCGGCTTCCTGACCTGGCTGTTCCGCGCTCGCGCCAACGCCTACGCCATCTCCCCGGGGGTCCTGCACACCTACGCCGCCGTGTTCATGGTGGCCGGATGGATCCTGCCCGTCGTCAACCTGTTCGTGCCCAAGGGGATCATCGACGACATCTGGGCCACCTCCCAGCCCGGGGGGCTGCCGCGCGGGAGCGACCTGCTCAGGGTCCGCCGCTCGGGCCTGATCTGGGCGTGGTGGCTGACCTTGCTGGTCGCGGGCGGCCTGGGCCTGTCCGGACTGTACGCCGACCTCGGCGACCGGAGAACGGCCTTCCTGGTGGCGGCCCTCGCCCTGTGGGTGGCGTCGGGTGTCCTGGCCGTCATCGTCGTCCTGAAGATCACGAAAACGCAGGAGAGCGCCAGGGCGAGCGGGGCGCCCCGGCCGTGGCAGCACCTCGGCCAGGTCGCCCTCGGCGTCGGCGACCTGGACGAGGCCGTCGCGTTCTACGTCGGCACGCTGGGCTTCGACCTGCTGGAGGACGTCGCCGAGGGCGAGGAGCGGCGGGTGACCGTACGCCCGCCGGGCACCAGGGAGACCGCCATCCTGTTGCTCTGCGGCGAGGCTCCCAGCGGGAACATGCTCCTGCGCACCGACGACCTCGCGCGCTACCGCGACAGGCTGGCGGCGGCGGGCGTGACGTTCGACGGGACCGTCTTCCGTGATCCCTTCGGCAACCGCTGGGACCTTCGCCAGGGAGCATGACGCCGTACGCGCGACCGAGCCCGTCAGGGCTGGAGGGGGACGCGGGTCGCACGGCCGGGCCCGTTCAGGACGGAAGGGCGTCGCGCGTCGCACGGCCGGCTCGTCAGGGCTGAAGGGCGTCGCGCGTCGCACGGCCGGCTCGTCAGGACTCAAGGGGGTCGCGTCGCGCGGCGTGACGAGCCCTGGCGACCCCCGCGAGCCGTACGGACACGGCTAGACGTCGGTGACCTCGCCCAGCACGTCAGGCTTGTTGGTGATGATGCCGTCCACCCCGTAGGTGATCATCCGGCGCATGGCGTCGGGGTCGTCCACGGTCCAGGTGAAGACCTCCATGCCCTCGCCGTGGACCCGCCGGACGTAGCCGGCGGTGAGGCCGCCGTAGGGCGGGTTGATCTGGTCGGCGAACGTCGCCAGCTCGGCCAGCCGCCCCGTCCGCGGGGTGCCGAGCAGGCCCACCTGGACCTGCGGCATCACGCGGTGGAACGTCCGCATCGAACCCCAGTCGAACGACTGCACGACCAGCCGGCCCGACCACGACCCGTTACGGCGCAGCTCGTCGGCGACGCGCGACTCGATGCCCGGGTAGAGGTGCGGCGCCTTGACCTCCAGCAGCAGGCCGAGGCCGCTCCCGTTCATCTCGCGCAGCGCCTGTCCCAGCGTCGGCACCCGTTCACCGCTGAACCTGCCGGCGAACCACGACCCTGCGTCCAGCCTGCGGATCTCCGCGAGCGTGAAGTCACCGACCCGCCAGGGCGCGCGGCCGGGGAAGACCCTTTCGACGTCGGTCGTGCGGGCGAGAGTGGTGTCGTGCATCAGGACCAGCTCGTGGTCGCTCGTCTCCTGGACGTCGAGCTCGAACATGTCGGCGCCCTGGTCGTCGGCCAGCTCGAAGGCCGCGATGGTGTTCTCGGGGGCGTGGGCGGAGGCGCCGCGGTGGGCGACGACGGCCACCGTCGAGGCGGAGGCGGCGTCGGCGGTTGGGGCGGGGGCGGTGAGGGTGGAGAGGACGGTCGCGATGATGAGGCCGAGTCGTCGAAACATGGGTCTCCTCGGGGCCGGGGAGGGGGCCTATGGTCCGAACTTGACTGGCGTTCATGACGTGACGTTGATGGCAGGGTAACTCGGCGATGGCAGCCGGATGAGCAAGCGACACGGCCTTACCCGCGCCCGATATCGCCATGAGACGATCTCGCCCGTGCCCCTGCCGCCCTCCCTGGATACGCGCCGCCGCCTCGCCGTCACGTCGATGCTGCTCTGGGCCCTCACGGGCTGCGTGAACATCGACGACCACGGCATGTACGGCGGCGGGCAGCTGTGCCTCGACCGCGCGAAGCGGGAGAACGCCCTCTACCTCGAGTCGATCGGAACCGCCCTTTCCCCGTCCCAGTACTCGGACGTCACCGAGTGGAACGGATGCGATTCGGCGAACAACGGCGCCGAGGTACACGTCGCGGCGCGCGTCGGCCTGGAGGCGAAGACCGTCCGCGCCGCCTTCGAAAAGGCCGGTTGGTCGGACAGCCTCGCGGCCGAAGCCGGAAAGCGCTGCGCTCCGCATTGCGAGGAGCTCCACCTCGCCAGGAAGATGGGTGAGCGCATCATCGGCGTCGCCATCGAGACGGACGGAACCGTGGTGTGGGTCACCGCCAGGGATGCGGACTTCTGCTGGGACGACGACGGATACCGGTGCCCTTCTTGATCGATGCACGGCGTCCTGATGGGCTCCTCTTCACCTTCAACGGTGACTGAATCGACTCTCATGGGTAACGAATCCAAACAAGCCCTTTCAAGATCGCATTAGTCCTACTATGTTCCGTTTGATCGCGATTACGGGGGATGTCCACCTCTACTGGTGATACAGGAGTTTCGCATGCGCAAACGCGCGTATCGGAGCACGCTGGCCGCCGCCACCGCGGTCTCGGCCATGGCCTTCCCCCTCGTCCTGGCCGCCCCGGCCAGCGCGGACCCCGACCCCACGGCGTTCAGGAACAGCATCACCGCGCCCCTGGTGAAGCGGCACCTGGAGAAACTGCAGGAGATCGCCAACGCCAACGGAGGCACCCGCGCCTCGGGCACCCCGGGCTTCGACAAGTCGGTGGACTACGTCGCCGGCAAGCTTCGCACGGCCGGTTATCAGGTCACGCTCCAGGAGTTCGAGTTCCCGTTCTTCCGCGAGCTGGAGAAGCCGGCCCTGGCCAGGACCGCCCCCACTCCCAAGACCTACGTGCCCGCGACGGACTTCGCGACCATGACGTACTCCGGCTCGGGCGACGTCACCGGCACCGTACAGGCTGTGGACCTGGTCCTCCCCCCGACTCCCGCGCCGAGCTCCACCTCCGGGTGCGAGGCGAGCGACTTCGCCGGATTCACCGCGGGCAACATCGCCCTTCTCCAGCGCGGCACCTGCACCTTCCAGGTCAAGGCGGAGAACGCGCAGGCGGCGGGCGCGAGCGCGGTGATCATCTTCAACGAGGGGCAGCCCGGCCGCGACGGGCTGCTGACCGGTACCGCCGGCGCGCCCTTCACCATCCCTGTCGTGGGAACGACCTTCGCCGCGGGCAATGAGCTCGCGGCCGCTGGGACCGCCGTCCGGGTCACGACCAGGACCGAGAGCGACCTGCACCGCAAGACCCGCAACATCATCGCCGACCACCGCTCCGGTGACCCCAACAAGGTCGTCGCCCTCGGCGCGCATCTCGACAGCGTGGTCGCCGGCCCCGGCATCAACGACAACGGCTCCGGCAGCGCGGCGATCCTGGAGACGGCGCTGAGGCTGGCCGCCCTGCCCACCAAGAACAAGCTCCGCTTCCACTTCTGGGGCGCCGAGGAACTCGGCCTTCTCGGTTCCAAGCACTACGTGGCCGGCCTCTCCGCCGAGGAGAGGGCCAAGATCAAGCTGTACCTCAACTTCGACATGATCGCCTCGCCGAACTACACCTTCGGCGTCTACGACGGCGACGACTCCGACGGTGTCGGCGCCCCCGCAGGCCCGGCCGGTTCCGACAAGATCGAGAAGCTCTTCGAGAAGTACTACACGACGGTCGGCAAGCCGTTCACCGGTACCGACTTCACCGGCCGCTCCGACTACGGCCCCTTCATCGAGGTCGGCATCCCGGCCGGCGGCCTGTTCACCGGCGCCGAGGGCATCAAGACCGAGGCCGAGGCCGCGAAGTTCGGCGGCCAGGCGGGAGTGGCCTACGACCAGTGCTACCACCAGGAGTGCGACACCATCACCAACATCAACGACGAGGCTCTGGCGGTCAACTCCGGCGCCATCGCCACCGCGGCGGTCGTCTACGCCTACAGCAAGGAGTTGCCCGGAGGCGGCACCCCCGGCTCCACCGCTCCCGGCACCGGCGGCGGCGGTGACGACCACGATCACGACCACGTGGTGAGCGAGTAACACTCCCTCCCAGCGGATACGGCCCGGCGCCCGCGAACCACAGGCGGTGGTGACCGTTCCCGATGACGGCGAGGCCCGTGCGGAACACCGATCGACCACGATCACGCTCCGCGCGGGCTCAGCTGTCGACGGCGCCGAAGGGGCGGCCCGCGTGACAGAACGCGCGGCGTCGTCCGGGGGACGCCAGCCGGATGCAAGATCTCTCCAAGTCGCGACGCCTACTGTCCCCGCCATGCGAAAGACACATGTCATCGGCGGAGTCCTGGCCTTGGTGATCGGCGCGGGCGTCCCCGCCCCCGCGCACGCGGACACCGCCTCCCGCATCCATTGGGGCCCTGTCAGGTCGTCGGCGGGACACGCAGGCCACGCCGAGGCCGATGTCTGGATCACCGACTTCGGCGCCGAGACGTTCGCCGTGTACGGCAGGCTTCATGACCGCGACACACATCGTGGCCACTGCGCCTATGCCCGTGCCCGCTTCCACTACGTGGGCGGCGGCACCGGATGGAGCCGGCCCCGCTCGACCTGCTCGGCCAAGAGCTCCTTCCGGCTCACCTCGGACGGGCAGATCAACCGGGTGGACGTCAAGGTCTGCCTCTACGACACCCGCCTACGCAAGGCGTTCACGTGCCACGTCGACGCCATCAAGCCCGAAATCATCGCCAACTGGCCCCAGTGACGTGACCGGGCCCTGCGGAGGCCCGGCCCGCGAGCGCAGCGGTCCACGCCGCCCGCCCAGAGGGCACGCGCGTTCCGAGAACGGCCGGCCGACGACGATGCGGTCATCGGCCGGTGATCTCCAGCGAAATCGGCTACCCGTTTGGAGTGGCGGCGGCGCGGTCAACGAGGTTGAAGACCGTGTGCGGCTCGCATCCGCCGAACAGCAACGAGATCATGATCGCGGCCATCGCCTCGAGGTGGTGGGCGTGCCGGAGATCGCCGACCCGCAGCGGTTCGCAACCGATATCAGCGATCAGTCGGCGTGTGGTGTCCAACGCGGCGGGATCGTCACCGCAGTAGGGCACGACAAGGCGGCGGCCGTCGAACACCGGCGATTCCATCTGCCAGACCCTCGCGTGGCAGAGGTTGAACGCCTTGACGACATGCCCGCCGGTCGCCTGCTCGATCTCCTGGGCCATCGACCTGCCGGGTGTGGTGACCAAGGTGAAATGCTCGACCTCGACTGGATTGTTGCAGTCGACGATCACCTTGCCGCGCACTGCGTCGCCGATCTGGGCCAGCGTGGACGTCATCCCTTGGTACAGCACCGCGATCAGGGCGACCTCCGCGAACTCCGCCACTTCCTCGAAGCCGCCGGTGTGGGCGCCCCACTTGTCGGCCAGGGCTCGTGCCTTGCCCGCCGTGCGGCCGGTGATCATCAACTCGTGACCCGCGGCGGCCCACCGTGTGCCGAGCGCGTCAGCCATCGCCCCGGCACCGAAGATTCCGATTCTCATGGGCCAGAAGGCTAGGAAGGCGCAGGGAACCGTCTGGTGCCCCACGCGGTCAGGCGCCGTCGTCGCCGGCCAGGTCCTCGGCGTGCTCCTCGGCCCACCGTGCCAGCACTGTCACCGGCCCGAGCAGGCTGTGGCCGAGTTCGGTCAACCGGTACTCCACACCCGTGGGCGCGGTGGCCAGCTTCCGTCGCTTGACGAGGTTGTTGCGCTCCAGCTTGCGCAGCGTCTGCGTGAGCATCTTGTTGCTGATCCCGCCGATCTGGTCGCGCAGGTCGCTGTAGCGCTGTGGGCCGCGGCCCAGCCCGAACACCACGACCACCGACCAGGTGTCGGCGATCAGTTCCAGCGTGCTGCGGGCGGGACAGTCGGCGAGGAACACGTCGTAGTCACTCATGCATACCGACCGGCATGCCCGGTGAAGTGCTCGTGCTGTCTTGTCTCACAGGGTGAGTCCACCACACGGCACCCCGCCCTCGATCGAACGGGCCATGTCTCCCGCTGTCCACAGAACCGACGGCCTGCGGCCCAGGACCGGCCCAAGGGGTGGTCGAATGAGCGTTCACGCAGGTCTCAGCCGCCGCCCTTGCTGAAGTGCTGGTAGTCCTTAGTGCCGGACCAGTAGCCGCCCCATTCCCAGCCCACGGAGGCGAACGCGCGCACCACCCGATCGCCGGGGTTGATCACGCCGCGCCCCTTCATGGGCCGCTCGGTGTACTTGCGGGCGTTCTTGTGAGCGGTCGAGCCCGAGGCGGTGACGTAGGGGTTCTGGAGGGGGTTCAGGTCGACGGCCTCGCCGTAGGCGTGGTTGGACCAGTTGCTCGAGCCCGTGGCGGGGCGGCAGTTGAACGCCGAGGTGTTGTTCGCGTCGATCGAGTCGTAGTCGCTGCCCTTGAAGACGTCGATCCGTTCCATGCGCTGGATCGGGTACCGCATGCCGTACAGCTTCTTGAAGACGGTGACGATGTCGTCGGTGACGGTGTCGCGGACCACGAGTTCGCCGGTGTGGGCTCGGTCGTCGAAGCCCCAGAAGGTCATGGTGACCAGCCGCAGGTCCGTGTAGTGGACGGGGCAGCCGGGCTTCCACGAGGAGCGGAGCTGGTCGCGGTCCAGCTTGCTGACCTTGGCGTGGAAGGCGGGCGGTCCCGTGGGTGACGGCGACGGGGTGGGTGCGGCCGAGGGGGCCGTCGAAGGGGCCGTCGAGGGGTCGGAGACGGGCGCCCGGCCGGGTGTGCCGGCCGCCGTCGCGACGGGAGCGGGGTTACCGGCGCATGCGGTGACCAGCAACGATACGGCTACGAGGACGCGTTTCACCTTTTCCAAGGTAGCGCGCTCTACGGCACGACCAGAACGGTGCGCCGGGCGTGGCGGACGAGACCTCGGGACACGGAGGTGTGCCAGGGTGAGCGGGAGCGGCCGACGACGATGGCGTCGGCCATGTGGGTGGCGGCGAGCGACTCCAGCTCCCTGGCGGCGTCGCCGCGCACGCTCACGAACCGCCATGGCACGCCGTGGTGGCGCATCTCCTCGCGCAGGTCGTCGATGAGGTCCTCGGCGGGGTCGGGGATGATCGGCGACCCGGCGAAGAACCACAGTGTGGCGCTGTTGAGGCACTCGACGAAGGCGACCAGCAGGCCGGCCCTGTCGCGTCTGGCGAGCCCGGCGGCGTACGCCAGGGCGTTGCGGCTCGGGTCGGTGCCGTCGTAGCCGACGACCAGCAGGCCCGCGCCGTCCTTGCCTATCTCGAACCGGCCCTCGGGGAGCCGGTTCGACAACGGTTCCACGGCACGCTCTTAGTGGGTGGTGTCCACGGCGTGCCGCCCGCGGCGGGCCAGCTCGCGCAGCGCGTCGGCCGCGTAGGCGACCAGGGCGACGAAGGCGCCTCCGGCCAGCAGCCCGCCGACCCACACGTCGTTGACGGTGGCGTCGGTCCATTCGTCGCCCCGCGGCTGGTAGCCGACCGCGAAGGGGGCGGCGACCAGCCAGAGGCCGCCGATGAACAGCAGTGCGAGGGCGGAAACGCCAAGGGTGGATCTCATCGCCGGTGTCCGTTCGTGGTGGTGAGGTCTTCGCGCAACGCCTCGACCAGCGGGGCGAGCATGGTGGCCAGTTCGGCCGACGAGGTGCCCGCGGGCGCGGGCTGGGCGATCGGCTCAGGTTCGGGAGCGCGCTGCCGTACGGTCACCAGACCGCGGGCGACGAGGTCCTCGTGGATGGCGGCGGCGAACGCCGCCACGCCCACGAGGCCGATCACGGCGACGCCGAGCCCGGTGAAGAACTCCGTGCCTGTGGCGTCGATCCAGTCGTCGGCCTCGGGTTGGGTGCCGAGGGCGAAGGGCGCGATCATCAGCCACAGCCCGGCGAGCAACGCCAGGGCCGCCGCGACGGCGCCCACGAACCTGCGAATCATGGTGCGACTCCTTCGGTGACTCTGTTGACGTGCGGCGTGGCCTGGGCCAGCAGCGCGCGGGAGGTGGGGCGGAGCACGTCGTTGGCGACGGCGCGGGCCCTTTCGCGTTCGGGCAGGTCGTCGGGCGGCGCCATCCTGGCGACCGCGGCGACCAGGGCGGAGGTCGTTCCGTTGGCGTGCTCGACGCGCTGGGCGATGAGTTCGAGCAGCAGGCCGGCGAGGACCAGGTCGTCCTTGCTGGGCGGCGCGGGCGGGGCCTCGGCGGGGCCGTTCCCTCGGAGCGGCAGTTCCTTCAGGAACAGCACCGCGAAGAAGCCCAGGACCGCGATGGGCACGCCGACCATGAAGACCGTCTCCAGGCCTCTGGTGAAGGCTTCGAGCACGATGCCCTTGACGGGTTCCGGCAGCTGCTGGATGGCGGCGGGGCTGCCGAGGGTGAGCGAGCCGCCGGTCGGCCTGACGTGGGCGGCCCGCATGAGTTCGGCCATCTCGTCCTTGAGCCTGTTGGACAGGATCGCGCCGAACGCGGCGACGCCCACCGCGCCGCCCAGCGAGCGGAAGAACGCCACGCCCGAGGTGGTGGCGGCCATGTCGCGCGGCTCGGAGCCGTTCTGCGCGGCGAGGATGAGCATCTGCATCGACAGGCCGAGCCCGATGCCGAGCACGGCCACGTCCACGCCGATCAGCCACTGCTCCGAGTCGACGTGCAGCCGCGAGAGCATGAACAGGCCGACCGCGACCAGCAACAGGCCGATGACGGGGAAGATCTTCCACCTGCCGGTGTTCGTGACGATCTTGCCGGAGATCACGCCGGACAGGAACAGCGCGAACACCATCGGCAGCGTCATCAGGCCGGAGGCCGTCGGGCTCATGCCCTTGACGATCTGCAGGTACTGCGGCAGGTAGATCATCGCGCCGAACATCGCCATGCCGACGAAGAGCGAGGCGGTGCTGGTCAGCACGAACGTCCTGTTGCGGAACAGCCTGGGCGGCAGGATCGGGTTGCGCGCGCCCCGCTCGGCGAAGACCGACAGCAGCAGCATGACCACCGCGACGGCGCCGAGGAAGTAGGTCCAGAAGGAGTTCCACTCGAACTCGTGGCCGCCGAGCGTCAGCATGAGCATCAGCGCGCTCGCGCTGGCGGTGATCGTTGTGGCACCCCAGATGTCGATCGAGGTGTTCCGCTTGACCTTGGGCAGCCGGAGCACCTTCTGGATCACCGCGAACGCGACGATCGCGAACGGGATGCAGACGTAGAAGCACCAGCGCCAGCCCAGCCAGTCGGCGTCCACGATGAACCCGCCGAGCAGCGGGCCCGCGACCGTGGAGATGCCGAAGACCGCGCCCATGTAGCCGGAGTAGCGCCCTCTCTCGCGCGGGGGCACGATGTCGCCGAGGATCACCTGGGACAGCGCGGACAGTCCGCCGACGCCCAGTCCCTGTACGGCTCGGGCCGCGATGAGCTGGCCCATGTCCTGTGAGAGCCCCGCGGCCAGCGAGGCGGCGACGAAGAGGCCGAGGGAGATCTGGAAGAGCAGCTTCCTGCCGTAGACGTCGGACAGCTTGCCCCACAGCGGCGTCGACACGGTCATCGTGAGCATCGTGGCCGAGGCGACCCAGGAGTACTGCTCCTGTCCGCCCAGCTCTCCCACGATCGTCGGCAGCGCCGTACCCACCACGGAGGTCGAGATCATCGAGGTGAGCATCGCCAGCATCAGCCCCGACATGATCTCGAGGATCTCTCTGTGGGAGTACTGCCTGCTTTGTGCCATGAATCGGAGTATACGTTTGTTTACTAGCCGCTCGGCAAGTGGGGTTAGGCTTCAGCCATGGAAGTGCGGCTGCGAGATCGCGAGGCGACCAGGGAACGCCTGCTCACGGCGGCCCGCGCGCTGTTCGCCGAGCACGGCTACGAGCAGGTCACCGTACGCATGATCGCCGCGGCGGCCGACGCGAACATCGCGCTGGTCGGGCGGTACTTCGGCTCGAAGGCCGGACTGTTCGGCGAGGTGCTGGCGGGCGAGCGGTCGGTCGCGCGGGTCCTGGACGGTGATGTGGCCGGACTTCCCCGGCGCCTGGCCGAGTACGCGGGCGAGCGCATGCACGCCGACCCTGAGAGCCCGATCCTCCGCGCGCTGGAGCGCTCCGCGGGCGATCCGGAGGTGCAGGCGCTCATGACCGAGCGGCTCAGGACCGCGGTCGTGCAGCCGCTGGCCGCCAGGCTGGGCGGCGACGACGCACTGGCGCGCGCCCGCATGGCGACGGCCGTCTTCCTGGGGATCGGGTCGCTACGGCGGCTGCTCGGGCCGTCCGACCCCTCGTCGGACGACGTCGACCGCCTGACCGCGGTGTTCGAGGCCTGCCTGCGGTGAGACTCAACGGGCCAGGTCGCCGAGCCTGGCCAGGGCCAGCGCCCACGGGAAGGCCGCCGCGTGGTCGCCGTCCGCGTCGGCGGGAGGCGGCTCGAACTCGCCGGGCCCCAGCAGCACGGCGACCCCTTCGGCCCGCAGGCTCGCCACGTTCCTGACGAACGGCGCCCGCGAGGCCAGCGCGCTGTTGACGAACGGCAGCACGACGACCGGGATCCCGAGCCCGGGGGCCTCGGCGAGGACGCCGAGGGCGTAGGTGTCCGTGACCCCCATGGCGAACTTGTTGAGCGTGTCGAACGTCGCGGGCGCGACCACGATCGCGTCCGCCCTCGGCGGTTTCGGCTCGTCGGGCCTGCGGTACCTGCTGCGTACCGGACGGCCGGTCTGCTCCTCCAGCGCGGCGACGTCGACGAAGCCGAGCGCGGAAGGGGTGGCGACGACCTGGACGATCCACCCCTCGTCCTGCGCCATGGTGACCAGCCGTCCGACCTCGCCCGCCGGGACGGCCGCGCACACGATCACGTACAGGACCTTGCTCATCCGGCTCTCCCGCCCAGGTCGACGTCGTGCGACCAGAAGGCTAGCCTGCCGTCCCCGCCACTCGATTCAGCCCTCCCCGATGAAGCGCTCGCCCGCCGCCTCGATGCGCTCGATCTCCATCCTGAAGAAGCGGGCGAGCTCGGCGCAGGCCGCGGGATCGACCGGGCCTCCCTCGCGTTTGGGCAGGTCGGGATACGGGCTGCCGATGACGAAGATGTTCTCGTCGTTGTAGTTGTTGGCCGGTTCGGTGTAGTTGAACGATCCCGCGATGACCGTGGCCTCGTCGATGACCATGAGCTTGTGGTGGAGCTTGCCGAACGCGGGGCTGCGCTTCGGGAAGTAGAGCTCGATGTGCGCGCGGTCCAGGTCGTGGGTGGCCGCCCAGGTCTGCGCACCCTGCCCGGGGTCCATGGCGCCGGTGACGGTCTTCCTGGCCGACGCCAGGGCGATCATGGCGTCGTCGATGCCGGAGGAGCCGGAGAAGGTGAAGATGGCGAAGTCGACGCGGTTGACGGCCTTGAGCATCTGCTTCATGATCTCCAGCTCGGGCGCGTGGTCGGGGGCGAACAGCACCTTCACCGGGATCCCGTTGAGGTTGTAGGCGGCGGGAACCTTGCCGTGGGCGCCGCGGCCGAACTGGCCCGCCCGCATCTGGTTGAACTCGGTCGTGTACGTCAGGCAGATCCGCGCGTCATGGAAGATCACGACGTGGTTGAGGTTGCGGTGGCAGTCGGTGTGGGTGAAGTTCGCCGACCCCGACAGGATCGCCGACGTGGGCAGGGCCCGCTCGCGGAAGTCGCGGATGATGAACTTCTGGTGGAAGATCGCGGGGTTGTAGTCGGCCTTCACGTCGACGTTGCAGCGCAGCAGCGCGGCCAGGATCCTCCTGTTCGGCTCCAGGCTGCGGCTGCCGGTCTCCTCGCCCCACTGGACACGCCGGCGGGCGGCGAGCTCGTCCTCCCCCGCCCTCGGCGTGATCTTCGGCAGCTTTCCGGTGACCAGGTAGTCCTGCTCCAGCACCATGCGGACGTTCACGCCGCGGAAGCGGGCGTTGAGTACGGCCTGCGCGATGGGCTCGGAGTCGAGCTCCTGCACGGCGATGTCCAGGAATCGCTGGGCGCCGTCGATGAAATCGATGATCACTTGCTCGAGGTTGTCGGCCGCGCCCAGCTCGGCCGGCCCGACGAAGGCCTCGATCTTGCCGTCGGCGAACATCGTCATACGGTAAGCGTTCCACTACACGAGGTGTCAGACAAGCATCCGAGATCCGCGCCTGCGCGGCGCCGTACGGTCACCGGCTCCCCGTGAACCTACGGCGAAGCAGGCGTTCCAGGCTGTCGACCGCCTCGTCGGTGTCGGTGCCTGCGCGGCGGGAGATGGCGACGTCGACCATCGGCACCGGCGGCAGCCCCTGCTGCTCGGACGGCCTGACGGCGCCGGGCGGGACGTTGTCCACCAGGAGCGCCCCGACGCCGATCCCGGCCGAGACCGCCGCCTGGACGGCGTGCACGCTGGTGCTCTGGAAGGCGACCCGCCACCGCCGCCCGTGACGGCCCAGCGCGTCGAGCACCGGCTGCCGCCACTGGCAGGGCTGCGAGAACAGCACCAGAGGCAGCGGGTCGTCGTCAGCGGCCCGCTGATCGACACCAGGACCAAGGTCGAGCTGCGGCACCGCACCCTGCGCAACCCGGGACTGCTGGCCGCCGCCGGCGTACGGGTGGCGATCACCACCGACCACTCCGTCGTCCCGATCCACTTCCTCGTCCACCAGGCGACGTTCGCTGTCAAAGAGGGGCTCGACCGCGACACCGCGCTCCGCGCCATCGCCACCACCCCGGCCACGATCATGGGCCTGGACGACAGGGTGGGCGCGTTGCGGCCAGGCCTGGACGGTGACGTGGTGCTGTGGTCGGGCGACCCGCTCGACGTGATGAGCCGCGCGCTGCGGGTGCTGATCAGCGGGCGCGAGGTCTACCGCTACGACCCGGATACGGCGAGCGGGACCAGGACCGCCTGAGCCCTCCGTCAGAGCAGACCGGCGTCGCGCACCTTCATCGCGACATGGACCCGGTTGTCCGTGCCCAGCTTGGCGAAGATCCTGGTGACGTTCGCCTTCACGGTCGCGACGCTCAGGTGGAGACGTTCCGCGATCTCCGCGTTCGAGCTGCCCCTGGCCACCTCGATCGCGACCTCTCGCTCCCGTTCGGTGAGCCTGGCCAGTTCCCGCTGCGCATCTGGCCGTTGCGGCTCGCGCCCGCCGGTGGCCGCGGCGATCACCTGCCGGGCGACGCTCGGCGACAGCACCGGCTCCCCTCGCGCCACCGCCCGGACCGCCTCGATCATCCTCGGCGGCGGCGTGTCCTTCAGCAGGAAGCCGTCCGCGCCCAGCTCGAGCGCCCGCAACACCATGTCGTCGGCGTCGAAGGTGGTGAGGACAAGAATCCTGGGCGGGTCGGGCCAGGCCAGCAGCAGCTCGGTGGTGGTCAGCCCGTCCTGCTCCGGCATCCGGATGTCCATCAGCACGATGTCCGGCCTGAGGTCGCGGATCACGCGCATGGCCCGCCGGCCGTCCTGCGCCTCGCCGACGATCTCCAGGTCGGGCTCGCCGCCGAGGATGAGGCGCAGCCCGGTGCGCACCATCGCGTCGTCGTCCACGATCACCAGTCGGGTCACGGTGCGGGAGCCTCCCATGGCAGGCGGGCGTCGAGAACGAAGCGTCCGTCCTGGATCGTGTGGCTGAGGGTGCCGCCGGCCATCCGGGTCCGTTCGGCCAGGCCGACCAGGCCCATCCTCCCACCGGGCCCCGCGGCCGACCCGGAGGGTGCCGGGTTGCTCACCCTGATGCGCAGGCCCTCACCTGGTCGCCCGCCGAGCTCGGCCGTCACCCTGCTGCCCGGCGCGTGCTTGCGCGCGTTGGTCAGCGCCTCCTGCACGATCCGGTACGCGTGCCGGCCTGTCTGCGTCGGCAGCAGTTCCCTGCCGTCGATGGTGTCGTCCACGTCCACCTTCTGACCCGCGGCGCGCACCTCGTCGAACAGGGCCGCCACGTCGGACAGGCTCGGCTGCGGCGCCTCCAGCGCGCCGTCGCGCCGGAGCGAGCCGAGCACGGTGCGCAGCTCGTTGAGCGACTCGTGCGCGCTCTCCTGGATCGCCAGCGCGATCTCGCGGGTCTCCTCGGCGGTGAGGTCCTTCCGGTACGCCAGGCCGCCGGCGAGCATCGACAGCAGGGAGATCCGGTGAGCCAGGACGTCGTGCATCTCCAGGGCGATCTTGGCCCGTTCCGCCAGCTTGGCCTGCTCGATCCGTTGCAGGTGCTCGCGCTCCGCGGCCAGTGCCGCCTCCCGCTCCGAGGCTGCCAGGTCACGGCGCTCGCGCAGGTACAGGCCGAAGACCGTCAGCCCGCCGAGGACGATGCTTTCCGTCACCGCGGAGACGATGGTCGCCTGGGTGATGCCGTCCCAGCTGCCGCTGACCGCGGGCCCCAGCAGCGACACGAGCGCGACAGGGACGATCCGGCGCCACCGGCGATGCGTGCACAGGGACACGTAGGCGACCATGGCGGGGCCGGTCGCCGTCGTGGAGAAGACGGTCAGCAGGGCGGTCGCCAGCGCGACCGGCCACGGCCGGCTGCTCCGCCACCGCATCAGCGCCAGCCCTGTCACGCCGAGCGCCACGTCGGCCAGCGCCCACCCGAGCCGGTCCGGATCCCGTAGGACGATCACGACCAGGATGGCGCCGAAGAACAGCATCGGCAGCACGGCGCACAGCGCGACGCCCCACTGGTTCAGGTTCCCCATACGGCCTCGCACAGCCCACAGCCTATGGACGACCGGGCCGAGGTCTTAGCGACCTGGGTCTCCATCCCGATGGCCGCAGGTCCACCACAGGGGCGCCGGCTCTGACCCTGGGTCCGATGACCGGTGGCCTCCGCTCCGGTGAACTGGACCAATGATCGAGTTCAGTCATGTCAGCAAGGTCTACAAGGGTGTGAAGGCACTCGACGAGGTGTCCTTCACCGTCGGGCCTGGCAGCATCACCGGTTTCCTCGGCCCCAACGGCGCGGGCAAGTCGACGGCCATGCGCGTCCTGGTCGGGCTCTGCCGCGCCACCTCGGGCTCGGCGACCGTGCTCGGCCGGCCGTACGCCGAACTGGACCGGCCTGGCTTCCAGGTCGGCACGCTGCTCGACGCGGCCGCGCAGCACCCGGGCCGCACCGGGCGGGAGATCCTGACCCTGGGCGCGATGACGCTCGGCCTGCCGAGGTCGCGGGTCGACGAAGTGCTCGACCTGGTCGGGCTGAGCGGCAAGGAGAGCAGGCGGACCGTCGGCGGCTACTCGCTCGGCATGCGGCAGCGTCTCGGCATCGGACACGCCCTCCTCGGCCGGCCCGCGGTGCTCGTCCTGGACGAACCCGCCAACGGGCTCGATCCCCAGGGCGTCCAGTGGATGCGCGGGCTCCTGCGCGGGCTGTCCGACGCGGGCTGCTCGGTACTGCTCAGCTCGCACCTGCTGCACGAGGTGGAGCGGGTCGCCGACCGGATCGTGATGATCGGCCGCGGCCGCGTCCTCGCCCAGGGCACCGTCGAGGAGCTCAGCAGGGGCCGCGGCCTCGAGCGGACCTTCCTCGACCTGACCGCCCACGCCGACCGGAGCGCGGCATGACGCGGCTGCTGGCGGTCGAGACCCGCAAGCTCTTCGACACGCGCAGCGGCAAGATCATGACGGCGATCCTGATCGCGCTGACCGTCGCGGCCATCACCGCGCGCGGCGTCGTCTCAGGTCCGCGGCTGCACACGCTGGTCGGCACCGCCGGCGTCGGATTCGGGACGCTGCTGCCCGTCCTCGGCATCCTCTCGGTGACCGGCGAATGGAGCCACCGGACCGCCCTGACCACGTTCGCGCTGGAACCGCGGCGATCGCGGGTGCTGGTGGCCAAGTGCCTGCCGCCGCTGGTCGCGGCGGTGGCCGCCGCACTGTTCGCGATGCTGGTCGCGGTGCCCGTGACGGCGGTCGTGGCCGCCGTTCAGGACGTCCCCGCCACCTGGGAGGTCGCGCCGCTCGCCCTGCTGGGCTGGACGGCGACGAACGTCCTCGTGGTCGGGATGGGGCTCGCCCTGGGCATGCTGCTCCTGAACGCGCCGGCCGCGATCGTGATCTGCCTGTCGGCCCCGTTCCTGGGAAGCGTCGTGGGAGGGCTCGGCCCCACCGGCGCCTTCGTGGCCGGATGGCTCGACCTGGGTCACGCCACCGCACCGCTGACGGCCGGTGACGTGAACGGCGGCGACGCCGCGCGGCTGGCCGTGTCGGCGCTCCTGTGGATCGTCGCCCCGATGACGGCCGGTGTGGTGCGCGTGATCCGCAAGGATGTGACGTGACCGCATGGCACCGGCGCCTCGGCCAGGTCAGCGGCGGCGGCCCGAGGCGCAGGTGACGCAGGCCGTGGCGGCGGGGAGGATCATCAGGCGCTCGACGGCGATGCGCCGTCCGCATGTCGCGCAGGTCCCGTAGGTGCCGTCGCGGAGCCTCTCGAAGGCGAGTTCCAGGTCGGCGAGGTGTGTCACGGCCTGGTCGAGCAGGGCCTGGACGTGGGCCCGCTCGAAGGCGGTGGACGTTCCCTCAGGGTCGTGCTCGTCGTCCGAGCCCGTCAGCGCCGACGATTCGACGATCTCGGCCCGGTCGCGGCCCAGCATGGCGATGCGGGCCGCGGTCTGCCGAAAGTCGGCGTCGAGCAGTTCTCGGATGGTCGCCTGCTCCGAAGGGGAAAGCGCGGCGTCCCGATGGCGTTCGGTCATCATGGCTCCCTCATCTTCCCCACCAGGCTATTCGCAGCTCCTTCACCAGGTCCCGGGAGATGCGATGACATCACGGCCGGCCCATCGGCTCCGGAGTCCTGCATTCATACGCACTCCGCAGAAATGCGAGAGAAATTCGCCTATGGCACCGCGTTCAGGAGAATCGATCGCTTGACAATCACGTTCCCGCCGGAAATGGTGAAATCGAGCATCCACGGACGACTCTGGGGGTAGCGCATTGAACGAGCAATGGGCGATCACCGACAGCCTCCGCGCCATAGACCAGAGAATCGCGAGGGAACAGAAAGGGGTTTTCTCCGAGGCCCTCATCCTGTTCGACCACGTGCTGGTGCACCGCACCCAGCCGTACAGCGGCTACGACGGCTACGAGGTGGCGGGCAAGAACCTGCACTACGCGCTCACCGACTCGAAGCCCGGCGTCCGTCACCCTCGCAGGCCCTACTACGTCTCCGACAAGGAGGCCAACGTCTCGCTGGCCGACTCCGAGGTGGTCAGCCTGGAACAGGCCTGGCGCTGGCTGAACGGCTGGAAGCGGGACCGGGCCCTGATGAGGGAACAGATCGTCCAGCAGCATCAGGCCTGGCGGAACAGCCGGGAGAGCGGAGCGTCGGACCTGCGGGCCCGCGAGTACGAGCGGCTGCGCTCCGGGCTGGATCCGCTGCCCCCGCAGATCTGGAGCCCGGCCCACGAGCGCGCATGGCAGGCCGACACCGACCGCTGGGAGGTGGCGGCGTACCAGGCGCTCCAGGCATGGGACAGCCATCCCTATTCGGTGACCGTCATTCTGGTCGGCAATATCGGCCCCTGCGACGGATGCAAGGCCCGGTTAAAGGTTTTCCTTTACGAACTCAGCGGGGAATTGTTCCCCAAGGCATTCGTCATGACGAAGGCCGTCTACACGGGCGACCGGTGCAAACGCGGAGCGCGCGGCACCACCGACCGTCTGGACACGGAATACGGATATCCGGACCACGCGGAACAGCAGGAATTTCGGTTGGACGGCCAAACCTTCTGGCACCCGTGGGTCCGCGTGGTGACCCCGTGGCCGGTGCAGCAGTAAGGCAGCTTCCCCCCAGACGATCTCCGCCGGCGGCCCGTTTACCGGGCTCGTTCAGGCGGCGGCCTCCTTCCACGCGGTCTGGAGGTGGGTCCGCCGGTCGTGCTGGTGGCGTTGCGCCCAGCGCACGGCGAAGGGTGCCGCCAGGCCGGTCAGGGCGAACAGTGCTCCCACGACGTACCAGCCAGGACGGCCCCAGGTGATGCACAGCGCGATGAGCAGGCCCGGCCCGAAAGCCTCGGCCAGCCCGGCGCCCAAGCCGAACACGCCCAGGTACTGGCCGGTGGCGTGCTCCGGAGCGAGGGCGAAGGACACCTCGAAGCCCCCGGCGGAGTGCCACAGCTCACCGACCGCATGAACCACCACGGCGGTCATGAGCAGCGTCGCCGCGGCCCACGTCGGCATCCCCGCGGACAGCGATATCAGCGAGCAGGCGATGAGGAAGGCCACGCCCGCTCGTCGGTAGGCGATGCCACCGGCCGCGGGGGAATCGACGGAGCGGCTGGCCCGTACCTGGAACACGATGACGATGACGGTGTTGACGAGCATGGTGCCCGAGACGAGCCAGTGCGGGGCGGTGGTGGCCACGACCAGCCAGAGCGGGATGGCCACCGTGAGCACCTTGAACTGGATGGCCATGATGCCGTCGAGGGCGGTGAGCAGAAGGTAGGGCCGGTCCCGTAGGGCGAGCCGGCGAGGGCCGTGGGCGACGGGCGCCGGCGGCGTCGACGGCAGGAGGACGAGGATCGCCGCCGACGCCGCGAAGGCGATCGCGTTGCCGATGACGAGGAGCTGGTAGGCGGTGAGGGTGCCGACCTGGACGGCCCAGCCCGCCAGCAACGCGCCGAGGGAGATGCCCACGTTGGTCATGGCGCGGAGGTAGGCACGGAACTCCTGCGGCCTGTCCCCTCCGTAGTGCCTGATGAGCGGACTGCGCGCGGCGAGTCCTGCCGCCTTCGCCCCGGTCGCCACGCACACCGCGACGACGAACGGCCAGAAGCTGTCCGCCAGCACGAAGCCGGCCGTCGCCAGCGCCTGGACGAGCAGGGTGGTCGCGTAGATGCCGCGTGCTCCGCGCCTGTCCGCGAGATGGCCGACGGCGATGCCCATGACCAGCGAGACGAACCCGGCGATGGCGAGTCCGAGCCCTACCTGGTGCGCGGGAAGGTGGACGGCCTGGGTGAAGTACAGCACCCCGGCGGTCAGGTAGAGGCCGCTGCCGACGGTGTAGACGAAGTTCGAGGCGGCGATGACGCGCTGCGGTCCGGCAGCAGGCATCAGGTGGGGCATGAGATGGCTCCGCGTCCTGGGCAGGCGGTACGTGCCGGACCAGCTTGTTGCAAATTAATCGCAATAGCAAGTCTCTTGCGACTAATCGGCCCCTTCGCCCCGGTGGCGCCCGACTAGACCTCCCTCGCGAGCAACTCCTTGAGCGCGTCGTCGATGAACTTCGTGTCCACCGGGTTGAGTCCCCCTCCGGCGAAGTGCCCCCACGAGCCGGGAATGATCCGCAGCTCCGCGTGGGGCATGTGGGTGACCTCCCACTCGTTGTCCTCAGGCGGGAAGTAGAGATCCTGCTGTCCCGGCATCACGATCGCCGGCGCGCGGATCGCGGCGAGTGCCTCCTCGACGCCGGCGAATCCCGGTGTCTTGCCGATGTCGGCGTTCTGCCAGGTCCACAGCATGGTGAGGAGGTTGTTCGCGTCGCGCCTGATGAACAGCCCCTCCCAGAAGCCGACGAGGAAGTCCTCCAGGGAGCCGTAGCGGAGCGGCTCGCGCTCGTAGAGCTTCTCCCGGTAGAACTGCTGGCAGAAGCCCCAGCCGGCGTAGACACGGGCCATCGCCCGCAGTCCCGTCCCCGGCTGCTCGCGGTACCAGCCGTTGTTCCACCCCGCGTCGGCGGTGAGCGCGGCCTTGACGCCCTCGAGGAAGACGATGTTGTGAACGCTGGTCTTCGCCGAGCCGCAGAAGGGGAGTATCCGCCGGACCATCTCGGGGTGGCTGAGCGCCCACTGGTAGGTCTGTCCGGCCCCCATCGACCAGCCTGTGACGAGTTCCAGCCGCTCGATGCCGAACCGCTCGGTGATGAGACGGTGCTGCGCCCGGACGTTGTCGTACATCGTCACGTTCGGGAACCGTGGCCCGTCGTGCGGCGGCGGGGTGTTGCTCGGCGACGACGACAGGCCGTTGCCGAACATGTTGGGGATGACGATGAAGTATCTCGACGGATCGAGCGCCATGCCCTCGCCGATGAGCCATTCGTTGTCATGGTGCTGGCCCGAGTACCACGTCGGATAGACGATCGCGTTGCTCTTGTCAGCGTTGAGCTCGCCGTACGTCTTGTAAGCCAGCTTGGCGTCGCGCAGCGTGGCGCCGCTTTGCAGCTGGATGTCGCCCTGTTCGAAGAGGTCGTAGTCCATCGAGGTCTCCTTGCCGATCGCCGATCCCGGCACCCCGCTCCTCCGGCCGCAGTTTCACAGTAATCCGACGTCAGAGCGTCAAGGAGAGCAGGGTGACGATGACCGTGGCCGGCGCGTCGCCCCCGCGTCGTGGATCGCAGGCGCCTCACGGTGCGCGTCCACTCTCACGTGATCCGCGCGAGGTCACGTGCTCTTGAGGAAGGCGCGCACCTCGTCGCTCTCGGGGACGCCGAGCTCCTCGTAGAGCCGCAGGGCCAGGCGTCCGTGCTCGCGCGCCCGGTCGTCCTGTCCGAGGCGCAGGTGGGCCCTGGCCAGGCCGTCGTGCGCGCGGGCCTGCTCGGGCCTGTTGCGGGCCGTACCGGCGAGGGAGAGCGCCGTGGCGTGCTCGTCGATCGCCCGCGCCGAGTCGCCCAGCGACAGGGCCGCCTCGCCCAGCCCGTTGAAGGCCGAGGCTTCGTCGCTGCTGTTGCCCATGGCCCGATACAGCTCCCCCGCCGCGCGATGGCGGGTCATCGCCTCCTCGGCCTTGCCCTGGTGCAGGAGGGCCGAGCCGAGGTGGTTGAGCACGCGGGCCTCGCCCAGCGGGTTGCCTTCCTTCCGGTGCAGGGCCAGCGCCAGGTCGAGATGGCGCCGTGCCTCGTCGTGGCGGCCCAGCTGGTCGAGGATCATGCCGAGGTCGGCGAGGACGAACCCCTCCGTCGACCAGTCGCCGGCGATCCTGGTGAGGTCGAGCGCCTGCTTGAGGTACCGCTCGGCCTTCTCGCTCTCGCGGCGGCGCCAGGCCACGTTGCCGAGCGCGTTGAGCGCGAGCACCCTCTCATCCGTCTCCTCGCAGACCGTGAGGGCCTGGTGGGCGAAGGTCTCGGACTGCTCGTAGTCGCCGCGACGCCAGTAGGTCCAGGCGAGGTCGGCGAGCGCGCGGCCCTCCGGCATGGCGCGCTCCTTGAGCGCGCGGCTTCTCTGCAACGCGGTGGTGTGCAGGGTCACGGCGTCATCGTGGTGGGCCTGACGGTCGAGATAGGGGCGCAGCGCGACGGCGAGGTGGCTGATGCACACGTTGGGCCCGTGGACCACGGTCGAGATGATGTTGGAGCGCTCGGCGTCGAGCCAGCCGATGGCCTCCGCCGTACCGCTGATGGGTTCCACGGGCGTGATCGGGGCCGGCATGTGCGGCCGGTCAGGGACGCTGTGGGGGAACAGCTGCTTGACCGCCGAGCGGGACCGGTGCAGGTAGTGCACCAGCAGGCGCATGAGGGCGAGGTCGTCTTCGGCGAGGGAGCGGGCGTGTTCGCGCAGCAGGTCGTGGAGGGTGTAGCGGCCGGGCTCGCGCTGCAGGAGCATGTGCGCGTCCAGGAGGCTCTCCAGCAGGTCCTCGGCCTCGAACACGGAGACGTCGGCGAGGGCCGCCGCGGCGTGCGGCTCGATGTCCCGGCCGGGGGCCAGCCCGAGCAGCCGGAACATCCGCTGCTCCGCCGTACCGAGCTGCTCGTAGGAGACCGTGAACGCCGCCGCGACGCTCCGCTCGGACGTCGCGAGCTCGGCGAGCCGCCGACGCTCGTCGTGCAGGCGCCCGGCCAGGTAGGACACCGTCCACCGGGGCCGGTGCTGCAGCCGCGCCGCGGAGATCCGGATGGCGAGCGGGAGGTACCCGCACAGCTCCAGCACCTCGCGTACGGCCTCCGGCTCGTCGGCGGCCCGCTCGCCCACGATGCTCCCGAACAGCGCTGCGGCGTCATCGGACGGCAGCACCTCCACAGACAGCGCGTGGGCACCGTCCAGGCCGATCAGCCGCCGCCTGCTGGTGATCAGCAAGAGGCTGTCGGAGACACCGGGGAGCAGTCGACGCACGTGCTCGCCGTCGGCCGCGTTGTCGAGGACGGCGATGATGCGGCGCTGCGCCAGCTCGGCACGCCACAGTGCGCTCCGCTCGGACTCTGTCGTCGGGATGTCGGTCAGGCCGAGCTGCCGCAGCAGGACCTCGAGCGCTGCGGCCGCCGGGAGCGGATCCTGACCCCCGGTGTGCGCCCGCAGATCGATGAAGAGCTGGCCGTCCGGGAAGCGGTCGGCCAGGCGGTGGGCGGCGTGGACGGCGAGCGTGGTCTTGCCGATGCCGGCCATGCCGTCGATCGTCACGATCGTGTTCCGGTGCTCCGCGACCAGCCGCTCCAGTTCGGTGGTACGGCCGGCGAAGTCGGGAATGTCGTAGGGCAGGAAGTTCGACCGGACCTTGTCCTTGGTCTTGAGCGTGGGAGCGTCGGCGAGGACCGCCCGCTCCAGCTCGACGAAGGCGTGGCCGGGATCGAGGCCCTGCTCCTCGGCGAGAGCCGTACGGTAGGACCGGGCCGCGGCGAGGGCGTCGGCCTGCCGCCCTGAGCGGTGCAGGGCCAGGACCAGCTGGCCCACGAGCCGTTCCCGCAGCGGCCGGGCCGCCACGTGGCCGGCCAGCTCGTCGAGCACCTGGCTGTGGTGGCCCGCCTCGAGTTCGGCCTCCATGAGGCGCTCGACCGCGGTCAGCCGCCGGTCGTCCAGCAGCGCACGGGCGCCCTGCGCATAGCCTGCGTGCACGTCGGCCAGGGCGTCGCCGTTCCACAGCCCCAGCGCGTCCCGGAACCGGCCCGCCGTGACCTGTTCGGCGAAGTCCTGGACGTCAAGCTGGCCGGGCTCGGGGAGCGCGACGTAGCCGCCCGGCCGCGTTTCGAGAATGTGGTCGGCGCCGACGCCGCGGAGCGTCCTGCGCAGGGCGGTGATCGCGGCGTGGATCTGCGACCGGGCGGTGTCGGGCTGGTCGTATCCCCACATGGCGTCGATCAGCTTCTCCATGCTGATCACCCGACCGGCGTTGAGCAGCAGGTAGGCGAGCACCGCGCGATGACGCGGGGCGATGCCTGGCACCACGTCGCCGTCGGCGATCACCTGCACAGGACCCAGGATCGTGAAGCGCGTCCCCACCTGTCGCCTTCCCATCGTCGACGCATCGCGGATCTATCAACCAGGGCATCCATCCTCGTCCTTGTCAGCAAGAAGCGCGTCCGAGGAGCGAGAACGATGCAAGCACGGATGAAGAACCCCGCCACCATCATCCCGGCCGCCATGCAGCCTATCCAGGGCCTCATCCAGGCCGTCCAGTCGCAGGGCGTTCCCGAGGAGCTCCTGGACCTGGTGCACCTGCGGGTCAGCCAGATCAACGGCTGCAGCTTCTGCGTGGACAGCGGCCTGAAGAAGCTCAGGAAGCTGGGCGAGAGCGACGAGCGGATCGGCCTGGTGTCCGCCTGGCGCGAGGCGCCGTACTACACCGACGCGGAGCGCGCCGCCCTGGAACTGGCCGAGGCCGCCACCCGGCTGGCCGACCGTGCCGACGCGGTGCCCGACGAGGTCTGGGACGCGGCCGCCGACCACTTTGACGAGCAGCAGCTCGCCTCGATCCTCCTGATGATCGCTACGACCAACCTGTTCAACCGCCTCAACGCCCCCATCCGGCAGATCGCCGGCACCTGGTGAAGGAGTCCCCCATGTCTGTCGTTCGATCCCACACCTACTCGGTCGATCCCGCTGACCTCGAGGAGTTCCTGGCCCGCCGGGCCTCGCTGATCGGCACCGTCCGCGATACGCATCCGGGGCTGACGATGACCCTGCTGGTCAAGCTGGACGACGGCACGTACAGCGACACCTGGCACTGGGAGAGCGGTGCGCAGATGGGCGCCGCGCTCGCCGCCATCCCCACCTTCGCGGAGGCCCCGCCGACCATGGCGCTCACCAAGGACGCGACGGCGCAGAACGGTCAGGTCGTCGACGAACGCTGACTCCCCGGGCCGGCACGTACTGCTCGACCGCCTTCGAGCAGTACGTGGATGCCGCGGTCATCGGCCAGGATGGTCAGCCGTGTCCATGGAACTCGCCGGTGCTGTCCGCTCGGGCCGGGAGGAGCAGGGCGGTGATGACCACCACCACCGACAGCACCGCGCCGATGATGAAGGCCAGCTGCATGCCGCCCAGGTTGGCGAGCGCCTCCGTGGCCCCCTCGGATCTCAGGGCATCGGCTCGCGCGCTCATCACGGTGATCACGAGCGCGGTGCCGATCGCCGCGGCGACCTGCTGCAGCGTGCTCAGGATCGAGCTGCCATGGGAGTAGAGCGGGGGCGGAACCGCTCCGAGCCCGAGGGTGAACACCGGGGTGAAGGTCGCGGCAAGACTCACCATCAGCAGCGCGTGCAGACCGAGGAGCTGCCAGAACGGCATGGTCATCGTGACCTGGGTGAAGCCGGCGAGCGCGAGCATGATGCCGATGGCGCCGGGGATGACCAGAACCCGGCCGCCGAACCGGTCGAACAGGCGGCCGACGGTCGGGCCGAGCAGCCCCATCGCGAGGCCACCAGGCATCACGAGGAGTCCGGTCTGCAAGGGGCTGAGCGCGCGGACGTTCTGCAGGTACAGCGGCAGCAGGATCATCGAGCCGAGCATCGCCATGAAGGACACCGACATCATGATCAGCGCGACCGTGTAGGTGCGGTGACGCAGGGTACGCAGGTCCATCAGCGGCACGCCGCGCTTCTGCAACCGCAGCTGGCGGATGACGAAGACGGCGATGGTGACCAGGCCGGCCGCCACGAACCCGGCGGCCACGCGGACGTCACCGCCCTCGAACCGGCTGAGCCCGTAGACCAGGCCGCCGAAGCCGGCGGCTGCGGTCACCACGCTCAACCAGTCGATGGTGCTGAACCGGGGCTCTCCGACGTTCTTGAGCTGCTTCAGACCGCGCCATGTGATCAGGCCGGCGATGGGGAGGACCACGGCGAACAGCAGGCGCCAGGACCCGAGCTGGAGGATCAGCCCCGAGACCGTCGGGCCCATCGCGGGCGCGACCGAGATGGCCAGGGTGACGTTGCCCATCACCTTGCCCCGGTCCGACTCGGGCACCACCTGCATCAGCGTGGTCATCAGCAGCGGCATCATCACGGCCGTCCCTGACGCCTGGATGATGCGAGCGCCCAGCAGCACCTCGAACGACGGCGCGGCACCGGCCAACGCCGTGCCGATCAGGAACAAGCCCATCGCGGTGGTGTAGGCGCGGCGGGTGGACACCCGCTGCAGGAACCATCCGGTGATCGGGATGACAGCGGCCATGGTCAGCATGAAGGCGGTCGAGAGCCACTGCGCGGTCTGCTCGGTGATCTGCAGCGCCCCCATGAGGCTCGGGATCGCGTTGATCATGATCGTCTCGTTGAGGATGACCACGAACGTGGCGAGCACCAGCAGCCGGATCACGGCCGGGGTGCGACCCGAAACGGCGGTCGCGTTTTTGGCGGGTGAGTCGAGCTGTGGGGTGGACACGGCACCTCAATCGGGGTCGTCGGACATGACAGGTCATGGCTGGCGTCTCAAGTCTGACCGGCACCACCGACAAAACTCATCGCCCGGGCACCACCCTGCGGCAAGTGGAGCGAAATGTCACCCGGTTTTCACCGGCGGCGGACGACGATCTCCAGCTCGCGAAAGCGCCGACGTCGCGCCCGACCTGGGCGAACACCCCGTGCCCCGAGGGCTGGGCCACCACGGCGGCGAGCACCACGAACCGGGAAGGGCCGACGACACCCTGACCTCGCCGAGCCACGCTACAACAAGGCCGTCCCGAAGAATCCGCTGCCGCACGCCCGCCTTGCTTCGGCAGGCGCGCCCTTTCACGTCGTCGCGGCCCGCCTCGGCTGATCGCTTCCCCTCGGCTGGGAACCGACATCCACCTGGCCCTGTCGTCGACGTCGCGGCTGATCGTCCATGCGATCCAGCTCGGCGCGGAGAAGCGGTACGACCCTGAGACCCACCCCCGTGACAAGCGCCACGCGCCCATGTGGCTGACCGCCCTGGCCGCGATCCTCGTGCTCGGCCCTCTGGAGTACGGCACGCTGGACCTGATCGCGACGTGACGGGAGACACCCTGTCAACAGGATCCGGAGATTGTCTCCCTGACAGCGGGGCTTCGAGAGCACCGAATATCGGCACCACCTCCGGCCCCGGTGACACGAACGCGGTCTGCGCGGACGGACCGGGGCTCTACAGCAGTGTCCCCGCCTACGCGGGCTGGATCCGGCTAGCGCCTGCCGTACAGGGCCATTCTGCTGATCATCGCGTCGGCGGCGAGGTGGTAGCAGGTCGTCAGGCAGCCCAGCACCTCCGTGGGCGTGGCGAAGGTGGCGGCGAGCGTCTTGTCGGTGATCCTCCGCACGCCCGGGACCAGCGCGCCCAGTTCGGCCGCGGGCGTGCTCGGCATGTCGATCTCGAGCTCCAGCACCTCGGGCAGCTCCAGCGGCGCCAGCTCACCGGCCCCGCGCACCGCCTCCGCCGCCGCCTCCCTGATCAGCCTCCTGGCCTCGGCCGGCGAGAGGCTGTCCGCGGCGGTGTGCCCATGCGCGACCTTGACGGCGACCGTCCGCACGCCGGGGAAGACCTTCTCCGCGACGCCGCAGATGACGTCGTCACCGGTGAGCAACCCCACAGGGACGCCGACCGCGGCCGCCTGCAGTGCGTTGACCTCCGCCTCCGACACCGGTACGCCGTTGAGCCGCACCCCGAGGAAGTGCGAGGAGAAGGTGTGGGCCAGCACGCCCGGCGAGCCGGCCGCGGCGTGGTAACCGAGGAACATGGCCACGTCGTGCTCGGCCGAGACGCCCTCGGCCATGCAGTCCAGCTTGGGCGAGCCGAAGATCAGCCTGGCCCGCGGGTCGAGTTCCTCGTGCAGCAGGTTGTCCATGGTGCCGTGGCTGTCGTTGACCAGGACACTGTCGGCCCCGGCCGCGAACGCGCCGTCGATGGCGGCGTTGGCCTCGGCGGTCATCAGCCGCTGCGATCGCGGATAGCCGTGGCCGCCGCGGACGACCTGGTCCATGGTGGCGATGCCCGCCACGCCCTCCATGTCGATGGAGATGTAAACCTTTGCCATCGTCACAGGCTTTCACTCGGGTGTACGGCGGGCTTTGTCGCCAGGGCCGAAGCTTCGCCCCGGTCTTGGGCGTCCCGTACAGCGGCGGGAATCACGAAAGCGGCGCCGACGGCGAGCAGGCCGAGCGCCGCGGACAGCAGGTAGGTGTCGACGAAGCCGCGCTCGGTGGGCACTCCACCCACCGCGCCGGCCGCCAGCACCATGGCGCCGAGCTGTGCCCCGAACGTGCCGCCGACGCTCTTGGCGACGAAGACCACGCCGCTGACCCCGGCCGCGCGGTCGGCGGGCACGTCGGTGGCGACGACGTTGAGCCCGGCGGTCAGGCCGATGGAGCCGCCCAGCCCCATGACGGTCACCCCGGCCACGATCTGCCACGGGGAGGAGTGCCACAGGGCGAGCATGGCGGTGCCGGCGCAGACGAGCACGCTGCCGAGCACCAGCACGGTACGCCGCCCGAGCAGCCTGGTCATCGGCCCGACCAGCGGCGCGACCACGGTGCCCGCAACGCCCATCGGGAACATGTAGATCCCGATCCACAGGGTGTCGGCGCCCAGGCCGTACCCGGTCTCGACGGGCATGGCCAGCATCATCGGCAGGGCGACCACGAGCCCGAAGGAGGCGAAGCCGAACAGGACCCCCATCGCCGTCACCCCTGCCGGGGTGCGCCCGGCCAGCAGCCGCAGGTCCACCAGCGGGTCGGGGATGCGCAGCTCGATGACGGCCCACAGGCCCAGCGTCAGTACGGCGGCCGCGAACAGGGCGAGGGTGGTGAGAGCCGTCCAGCCCCAGCTGGAGGCGGCGGTCAGGCCCAGCATGAGCAGGGCGAGCCCGCCGCCCAGCAGCAGCCCGCCCGCCCAGTCGACGCGCCCCGCGGCCGCGCGGGGCGTGGCCGGCACGGCGTACCAGGCCCAGAGCCCGGCCACCGCCGCACCGGCCACGGCCAGCAGGAACAGCCAGCGGTAGCCGAGCGCCGCGCTGATCGGCCCGGCCAGGATGAGGCCGAGCGCGCTGGCCAGAGCGGCGACGCCGATGACCAGGCCGTTGCCTGTGGCGGCCCGTTCGGGTTCGAGGGTGTCGCGGAACAACCCCACGGTCAGGGGCAGCATGCCCAGCCAGACGCCCTCCACCGCCATGCCCACGATCAGCACGGTGACGTTGGGCGCCAGGGCGGCGAGGAGGACTCCGGCGGTGCTGATCGCCATGAGCGCGAGCAGCAACCGCCGCTTGTCGTACATGTCAGCCAGGCGGCCGACGATCGGGGTACTGATCGCCGAACTGATCAGCGAGCCGGTGAAGATCCAGGCGAGCGCGCCCGGCGAGGCCGCCAGGTCCCGCTGGATGAGCGGGAGCGCCGGCGAGAGCGTCATCTCCATCGACTGGAGGACGCCGATGAACAACACCGGCGCGCCGATGATGCCGAATCCGGATCTGGACATGGTTGTGCCTTTCGGGGTGGGGTGACGTGTGGCCGCGCGGTCCCCCCGAACCCTCGGCCGTGATCTAGGCCGGGCCGAGCACCCTCGGCGTGATCAGAGCCTGGGCGGTCTCGACGAAGAACTCCTCGCCGGCGTCGTGGGCGCCGAGCACGACGCCCTGGCCGAGCCCGGACAGCAGGGCCTTCAGCGCGCGGGCCAGGCGGAGCGCCTGATCGTCCGTGACGGTGGCCCCGCCGTGCTCGCGACCCGAGAACAGCGCGGCGAGCTCGACCTCGGTCGACCTGATCGAGGCCTTGAGCTTGCCGAGCAGCTCCGGATCGTTGAGCACGAGGTCGAGGACGCGCGTCTCGAACAGAAGCTTCCCTGCGGCCTGCGGGTCGGCCGACATGCGCAGGAACCGGCGGGCGACCTCCGCCACGACCTCCTCCAAGCGCACGCCGAACTCGGCGGCCTCCGCCGAGCGCAGGTTCAGCGGCCCGGTGTAGTCGTCGACCACGGCGACCATCAGGTCGTTCTTGCCGCCGAACAGCGAGTAGATCGCGCCGGTGGTCAGGCCGGCCAGCTCGGCGATGTCCTCCAGCTTCGCCTTGGAGCCGTCCCGGCCGACGATCTCGCGCGCCGCCTCGATCAGCGCGCGCTTGTTGGCCGCCTTGCTTTCCGCTCTGGTCAGCCGCATGACATCTCCTGCATGCCGTAAAGATAATCTGATTTACTAGAATAATCCAGATTACCAGGAGGCCAGAAGATGGACGTCGCCCACCACATGAGCCGCGTGCCCGACTACACCGCCTTCCCCACCGTCGACCAGATGCACGCCGAGCTCGACGACCTCGCCGCCGCCCACCCCGAGCTGGTACGGCTGCGCCGCATCGGCACCTCGCGCCTGGGCGAGCCGCTGCGCGTGGCGACCATCGGCTCCGGCCCCCACGACGCCGTGATCATCGGAGGCCCCCACCCCAACGAGCCCATCGGCGCGCTCACCGTCAGCACGCTGCTGCGCCGGCTCGTCGAAGACACCGCGCTGCGCGAGGACTTCGGCTACCGCTGGCACCTCATCCCCTGCGTCGACCCCGACGGCGCCCGCCTCAACGAGGGCTGGTACACCCGGCCGAGCGACCGCCGCGCCTACGCCGAGCACTTCTACCGCCCCGCCGAGGCCGACCAGGTCGAATGGACCTTCCCGCTGACCGGCGAGGACTACTTCTTCGACCGCACCCTGCCCGAGACCGAGGCGCTGATGCGGCTGATGGACGAGGTCGAACCCGCCTTCGTCTACTCCCTGCACAACGGCGAGCTCCAGGGCGCGTTCTACTACCTCAGCAAGGACGACCCCGCGCTCGCCGCCCGCCTGGTCGACGTCGCGACCGCCGAGGGCCTGCCCCTGCACATGGGCCCGCCCGAGGTGCCGAGCGCCGTCCCGATCGGCCCCGCCGCCTACATGACCCCCAGGGGTGCCAAGCTCGCCGCCACCTACGGCATCGGCGGCGGCAGCGTCGACTACGCCGACCGCTTCAACGCCCTGCACCTGGTCACCGAACTGCCCTACTGGGCCGACCCCCGCGTCGCCGACCAGACCCCCACCGACCAGCCGTACGGCGACGCGATCCAGGCCAACCTCGCCGCGCAACGCGCCCTGATCGCCGAACTGGCGCGATCCCTCGCCTCCGTCAGAGCCGATCTGACCGTCCACTCCCCCTTCCGCCGCGCTCTGGAGGACTTCGTCGACTCCCACGACGAGTTCATCGGCGAGTGGGACGACTTCCCCGGCACCGACCGGCCGGCCACCGTGGCCGAGGTGGTCGGCAACCGGCAGCTCGTGCACAGCATCCGGCTGAGGTACTGCGGCACCTACCTGCGCATGCTGGACGCCGAGCTCGGCGCGGGCAACCAGACGCCCGCCATCCGGGCCGAACGGGCCCGGCTCGGGGCACGCTTCGACGAGTGGTTCGCCGAGGCCGAAGCCGAGGCGGAGGGCACGCCGATCCCGCTCCGCTCCCTGGTCGCCGTGCAGCTGGGCGCGGCCCTGCTCGCGGCGGAGTCCGCCAAGCGGGCAGCTCTCTCCTGACCCCTGACGTCCGACACCGGGGTCCGTTCGCTGCGGTTGCGCCGGGCGTCCCGCCATGGACCATGGGTGAGGCGTCTCCCTGGCCTGCGAGAGCCACGGTTTTCGCAGGTCAGGGTGTACCCGCGGACGGCAGGGCGGTGGTGCCTGCCGGTAGCGCCTGGAGTCGCGCGGCCGATGCGCGCCGGACGTGATCCGCCTGGGGCCGGCCACTCCGCGATAGATCCCGTCGTGTCTGGGTAGCGGGACGACTGTCGCAGCAGCAGACGGGAGTCGCACATGAGCACCATGGTGGGCAACTGGAAAATGGCGATCACCGACGGGTGTATGCCCGGCGACCAGCTCAGCCTGTTCAACATCAGCTCCGCCACCGCCCACGTCGAGCTGACGTTCTGCGCCGAGGGCGGGCAGCCGCTGGGGCCGTTCCGCCTGATCGTTCCCGCGCAACGCACACAGTCTCCGACCCTGGAGGACCTGGTCGATTCCGACTCTCCGCCTCCGAGCCTGCCGTACTCCGTCGTGGTGGTGTCGGACACCCCCGTGCTCGTGCAGGCCCACCCTGCGGCCCAGGACGCGCCGAAGTGGCGGCGACCGGCGGCCTGAGTCGCCCGCGTCATCGACTCCAATCGATGCGCCTCGAAGGCAGCTCGTCAGGTAGCTCGTCAGGCGGTCGTCGCCAGCGTGGCGACGCCCGGCCCGTCAAGCTCGTCCAGCGCCGCCCGTCGCCCGGAGACGGCCAGGAGCAGGGAAAGCGCGGTTCCGCTCACGTCCGGACCGTCTCCGATCGACAGGTCGGCGTCCGCCGCCGACAGCCGGATACGGGCCATCAGCTCCTTGGCTCCGCCGAAGGCGGCTGGGGTACGAGCCTGCAGGTGGAGTGATCGGACGACGGCCTCCTGCACGTAGGCGTGAGTGAGACCCAAAGGCCGACGGATGTCCTCACCGTGGAGGACCTCCTCGACGAGCCGGCTGTCGAGGGGCGCCGGAGGGGTCGACCTCCGCGGCGCCACCCGACGAAGCCGCTCCAACGTCTCCTGCGGTGAGGCACCGCGCTCCCGCTCCACACCGCGTGCGTTCTGCCGGTCGAAGTCGAACCCCGCCCGGACGAGGCCGACCACGAAACCGAGGCGCGTCGTCCGAGCCGTGTCGACCAGATGGGCGACCACGTCGTGCACGGTCCACCCTTCACAAAGCGACGGCTTCCCCCACTGCTCGTCATCGAGGTGCGTGAGGTCGTCGATCAGCGCCGCTCGCTCCGCGTGCACCATCGACCAGACGTCATCCTTCACGGCTTCTCCTTCGCTCGCCCACGGTGTCTGCCAGGTGAGACTCGCGGCAGGACGGGAACTCATCGCTCCGTGAGCGGAATCATCGATACGAGCCGGTCGCCTGAATGACGGCTCAATCGAACATGCCGAAATTGGATCTCCCGACGGAGCCGTTTCATCCCCTAGGGTCATGCCGCTCAGCACGATCAACCGCCAGGAGCCGATAACGATGTCCTATCCGCCGCCGCGATACTTGAAGGATCACGGGATCGTCAGCGCAACCTACCGGTCGGCCGACGCACCACCGGACCTCACGATCGGAGTCAAATCCCAGGTCGGCTATCTGGCGACCGGGGCGAGCACCGACGGTCAATTCGGTCTCTACCGCTGGGACATGGCCGCGATTCCGAACGGCCCCGGCGCCCACTTTCACAAGACCATTTCCGAGTCGTTCTTCGTCCTGGAGGGCACCGTCTCTCTGTATAACGGCGAGCGATGGCTGGACGCGACACCGGGCGATTTCCTGTACGTGCCGCCGGGCGGGATCCACGCCTTCAGCAACAATTCCGATGCGCCTGCTTCCATGCTGGTGCTGTTCACGCCGGGGGCGCCCAGGGAGGCGTACTTCCAGGAACTCGCGGAAATCGTCGCTTCCGGCCGCCGGCTCACCGACGAGGAGTGGACCGAGCTGTACGCCGAGCACGACCAGTACGCCGCACCGTGAACCAGGCGTGGCAGCCGCGTCTCAAGGCCTGGACGGCCCCGGCGACATCGGCGCGACCGCCCACGTTGCCTGCGTCACCGGCTTCTCATCGCGATCAGCAGGGAGCGGCTTTGGTGAGGACGTGCCGTCCCACTCCACGGCCGTCCGGGCCACGGCGTCGTAGAAGGTCTCGGTGCAGTTGCTGAAGCCGGAGACCAAGCACAGGCCGTCGTAGAGCTTCGAGACGGGCACCCACCCCTCGTCGATCCAGAACCCCGGCCAGGCCAGGACGAGGTCAGGGGGAACCACGGCACGCAGGCACGGAAAGCGCGGAAACCAGAAGGCACCGTCGATCATGCACCCTCTGACTCGACCGGTAACGTGCCGACGAACCCGCCCATAGGGGGTGTTTTTCAACATAAGTACTATCCGTGACATGAGGTCAGGAAACGGCACGGCCGCGTGAGAACAGCCAAGGCGGTCGTCGCCCTGACCGTGCTGGCGTTCTCCGTCAGCTACCTGCTCCCGGCGCTGACAGCATGGCCGCGAGGCCTGCTCGCGGCCATGGCCATGACGCTGATGCTGGTCGTGCGGCGCTGGACGATCCTCGGGGAGGCCGGGCTCGCCCTCCTTCTGGTGTTCGGGTTCGGTGCCGCTCCCGGGCTGCTGGGGCTGGTCGCCGGGTCGCTGCTGCTGCGGGCGCGAGCCTGGGTGGCCGTGCCGGGGGCGCTCGCGGTGGTGGCGGGAGCGAGCCTGGCGACACCGGGTGCAGGCGCCTCGTCCACGCTGGGCACGGCGATCAGCACGGCGCTCACCTCGCTGGTCGTCTACGGCCTGACGCGCATGGCCGACCAGGTGGGGCGCGTCAGCTCGGCGCGCACCGCGCTGGCCGTCGCGGCCGTCTCCAGGGAGCGGCTGCGCATCGCCGACGACCTGGAGTCCTCCGTCGGCCGGGGCCTGGAGGCGATCGCCACCGGCGTCCGGCAGCGGGCTGAGCCGGCGCTGCTGCTGGAACGTGCGCGAGAGGTGCTCACGGAGACCCGGTCGGTATCGGTGGACTACCGCTCGCTGTCGCTGGACGCCGAACTGACCGCCGCGCGCGCCGTACTGGAGGCGGCCGGGGTGAAGGTGCGGGTGACGGCGGGGCACGCCGAGCCGCTCGGGCCGCCCGGCGCTCTGCTCGCCTTGGTGCTCAGGGAGGCGGTCACGAACCTTCTCCAGTACGGCAGAGCCAAGCAGTGCACGATCGAGACGGGACAGGTCTGGGTCAGGGTCACCCACGACGGCCTCCGCACTCCGGAGACCGCGCTCTCCCTGGCCGAGCGGGTGCGCACGGCAGGCGGCCGGTTCGCGGCGGACCTCACCCCCGAGGGCCTGCTGCGGGTGGAGGCGGAGCTGCCCGCCGGCATCCCGCGCGATCCAGGGCACGGCCCTGCCCACCTGTTGGCGGTGTCGGTGCTGGTCGCCGTCCTGGCCGGGCTGTGCGCGCGCCCCCTGCTGTACTTCGGCGGTGATGTGGCGGTGGCTGCGCTGCTCGGAGTGAGCGCGCTGCTGCAGGTGCACCACTCCCGCCTGGTGCGCCCGCCCGCCTGGGGCCTGACGCTGGCATTACAGGCCGTCGTCACGTACGCGCCGTTCCTCTGGTACGGCAGAGCCTGGCTGGCGCTGCCCGGCCTGCTGGGCGCCTCGGCGCTGTTGCTCCTGCCCGCCCCGCTGTCCTGGGCGGCGCTGGCGCTGGTCACCGGATCGGTGACGGTCATCGGCTCCCTGGCCGGCCTCGCGCATGGCGAGCTGGTCAACTGGACGCTCACCACGCCGATCACCGCCCTGGTCGTCTACGGCCTGGGCCGGTTGGCGCAGCTCGTGGCGGAGCTGGAGCGGGCCCGTGAGGAGCTGGCACGGGACGCGGTGCTCAGGGAACGGCTGCGGGCCTCGCGCGACCTGCACGACCTGCTGGGCCACAACCTGGCGGGCATCCTGCTCAAGCTGGAGCTTGCCGGACGACTGCCCGAGCAGGCCGGCGCCCACCTGACAGACGTCGAGGTCATGCTCGAACGCGCCAGGGCCGACCTGCTGGCCGCCTCGGGCCACCGGCACGAGCTGTCGCTCGAGCAGGAGGCGGCGAACGCCCGCGAGCTGTTGCGGGCGGCGGGCATCGAGGTGGAGCTCACCTTCGAAGAGGTGCCAGGACCGGCGCAGTCGCTGGTCGCCGTGGTCCTGCGCGAGGCGGTCACGAACATCCTGCGCCACAGCCGAGCACGCCACGCCACGATCGTGATCACCGCGGAGCCGAGCCTGAGCGTGGTCAACGACGGCGTGCCGCATGCCGTACCGGGAAGGGTGGGAGCGGGGCTGGGGAACCTGCGGACCCGGGTGGAGGAGGCCGGCGGAACCTTCAGCGCCGGCAGCGAGGACGGCCGGTTCCGCTTGACCGCCGCGCTAGATCCAGCCCGACTCCTGGGCGATGCGCACGGCGTCGACCCGGTTGCGGGCGTCGAGCTTGGTGGCGATGGCGCTCAGGTAGTTGCGGACCGTCCGCGCCGATAGGTGGAGGTGGGCGCCGATCTCGTCGGCCCCCGCACCCTCGGCCGCCATGCGCAGCACCTCCGCCTCCCGAGGGGTGAGCGGGTTGCCCGGCAGTTCCCACGCGGCCACGGCCAGCTTGGGATCCAGCACGCGCTCGCCCGCGTGCACGGCCCGGATGGCTGCCGCCAGTTCGGCGGGCGTGGCCGTCTTCAGCAGGTAGCCGGACACCTGGGCCTCCAGCGCCCTGCGGAGCCCGCCCGGCTTGCCGTACCCCGTGAGCATGAGGACCGCGCAGTCCGGCACCCGCTCTTTCAACACGGCCGCGGCGGTGAGCCCGTCGATGCCGGGCAGCTCCACGTCGAGGACGGCCACGTCGGGGCGGTGCTCCACGGCCGCGGGCACGATGGTGTCGCCGGAGCCCACCTGGGCCACGACGGTCATGTCCGGCTCCAGCCCCAGGAGGGTCGCCAGGGCGCCTCTGACGACGTCCATGTCCTCGGCGAGCAGGATGCGAATCATGGCGAAATGTCTACCTTGTGATGAAGTCACGGTCCAATCGGTGACGACGGCTCTGGGAGGGCGGCCCAGGCCTCGGCAGGCTTACCCACGTGACGGACGTGATGCGGCTGACAGCCGTGAGCAAGGTGTACGGCAGCGGCGAGCGCGGGGTGGCGGCGCTGCGCGAGGTGAGCGCCCAGATCCCTCAGGGGACCTTCACCGCGGTGATGGGGCCCTCGGGCTCCGGCAAGAGCACTCTTCTGCACTGCGCGGCGGGACTCGACCGGCCGACCTCCGGCTCCGTCCTGATGGGCGGGACGGAGCTGACCTCGTTGAGCGAGACACGGCTGACCCTGCTGCGGCGGCAGCGGATCGGATTCGTCTTCCAGTCCTTCAACCTGGTGCCGTCGCTGACCGTGGCGGAGAACGTGACGCTGCCACTGAAGTACGCGGGCGTGCGGGTGGATCAGGGCTGGCTCGAACACGTCCTGCACCGGGTGGGATTGAGCGAGCGGGCCGGGCACCGGCCTGGTGAGCTGTCCGGCGGGCAGCAGCAGCGGGCGGCGATCGCGCGGGCCCTGGTGGCACGCCCCGAGCTGGTCTTCGGCGACGAGCCGACCGGGGCGCTCGACACCGTGTCCGCGCGGGAGGTGCTGCGGCTGCTGCGCGAGAGCGTGGACCAGATGGGCAGGACGGTCGTCATGATCACCCATGACCCGGTGGCGGCGGCCCACGCCGACGCCGTGCTGTTCCTGGCCGACGGCCGGATCGTGGACCTCGACCACAGCCCCACCGCCGACGGCGTCGCCCGGCGCATGGCACACCTGGGAGCCTGGGCATGAAAATCGGAACCTTCGTCGCTCTTGCTCTCGGCACCCTGCTCTTCGCCACCACGGGGCTCGTCCTCGCCGCGGCGATCACCGGAGGGTCAGGAACACCGGGACGCTACGCCCACGCGCCCGCCGTCGTCGTGACGGCCGGAGACCTGGCCGAACCTGGCCACGTGAACTTCCCAGGCGGCGTGCCGGACCGCACCTTCTACGCCCAGCTCAAGGGCGGTCCCACCGAGCAGATCGGCCGTCCGTGGAGCGCGGCGGCGTTCTCGGGACACCGCCTGACCGCCGGGCGCGCGCCCGCGAACGACAACGAGATCGTCGTGCCCGGCGGCTCGGCCGGCCGGCGCGTGACGGTGCTGACGGCGGCCGGCTCCCGCCCGTACACCGTGTCCGGCGTGACCGTGCCGGTCGGCTTCGAGTCAGCGGTGTTCTTCTCCGACGCCGAAGCCGCCCGGCTGTCGCCGCGTGTCGATGCTGTGATCCTCACCGAGCCACCGCACTCGGTCCCTGCCGGGCTCAAAGTACTGACCGGTGACGACCGCGCGCTCGCCGACCCGCACGCCCGGCGCGACGCCGCGGCCCTGGTGGGACTGACCACGATCATGGGGATGGCCACGGCGGTGGCCGCGTTCGTGTCGGTGTTCGTCGTGGCCTCCACGTTCGCCTTCTCGGTCACGCAGCGCCGTAGGGAGCTCGCGCTGCTGCGCTTGGCCGGCGCCACTCCTTCACAGGTCACCAGCACGGTCCTACGCGAGGCCGCGAGGATGGGGGTCGTCGCCTCCGCCGCCGGTTGCGCACTGGCACTGCTCGCGGCCCCCGCGCTGGCGCGGCTGCTGGCCGCCGCGGGCGCGGCGCCCACGTGGTTCACCGTGTCGCCCTCGCTCGCCTCCCTTCTGGTCCTGCTCGTCGCGTTCGGCGCGGGCGTCGCGCTGGCGGCCGTGGGCTCCGGCGCCGCCGCCGTACGCGCCGGGCGCGTCCGCCCGACCGAGGCGCTGCGCGACGCCGAGGTGGACCAGCGGGCGATGACGCCGTTCCGCTGGCTGGGCGGCATGGCAGCGCTGGCCGCCGCAGCCGGTGCGCTGGTCCTGACATTCGCGCTGCCCGGCCCCTACGGTGCCGAGCTGGCCAGGTACACCGGCCCCGCCCTCATCGTGGCGCTCGCGCTGCTGTCCCCGCTCACCATCCGCCCTCTCACACGCGTCCTTGTCCCCGGGGGCCTGCTCGTCCGCGCCAACACCCTCGCCTCCGTACGGCGGGCCGCAGCCGTCACCGCCCCGGTCCTGCTGACCGTGGGCCTGATGAGCTCCCTCTGGGGCACCGCCGAGGCCGCCAACGCCGCCGGTTCCAGAGCCGCCCGCCACGAATACGGCTCCGCCACCTCCGTGGTGCTCCCAGCCGGGACCCCAGGCCTCAACCGCGAGGTCACCGACAAGCTCGCCGGCCTCGACGCGCTCACCGTCGCCTCCACCACCATCTACGCGGTGCCCGAGGCAGGCATCCTCTACGGCCCGTCACCCGAACCGATCCCCTTCGACGCCCGCGCCGTCAACCGCGCCGACCTGCTCGACCTGCCCGTGCTCTCCGGCCGGCCCGCAGACCTGGACGACTCTTCCATCGTCGTGGACGAGACCCTGGGCCGCGACGTCGGCGACAAGGTGCGCGTGCTGCTGGCCGACGGCCGTCCCGTGACACTGCGCGTTGTGGCCGTCACCGAGCTCGGCGTCGCCGGCGGCGGCGCCCTCGTCACCACCAGGCACGCGGGATCCTCCCTCCCCACCGCCGCGTACGTACGCGGCAATCTGCCCGCCGACCTGCTCCACGACCTTCCCGTGACCGTCCTGCCCCTCTCGCAGTGGTCCGCGGCGAGCGACGCCTACCGTGCCGGGCAGGTACGGCTGGCGCTGCTCGTCGTCGGCGGCGTCGCCGTGCTCTACACCGGAGTGGCCGTCGCCAACATGCTGGTCATGTCCACCCGGCGACGCTCCAGGGAACTGGCGCTCCTCCGCGCCGCCGGCGCCACCCCCGGCCAGGTCCTGCGGATGGTCGCCGCCGAGGCGGCCCTCGTGGTGACCGTCGGCGCGCTGCTGGCCGGCATCGTCACCCTCGTGACGTCGGGAGGGCTGTGGATGGCACTGAACCGGGTCGCGGAAGGCACCCCCTGGTCGTTCCCGGTAGCTCCCTTCCTGGCCGCAACCGCCGCCTGCCTGCTGGTCGCCCTTCTCTCCGCAGTGCTCCCGGCCGCCGCGGGGGCCCGATCGCTGCCAAGGCCGGGCGAGTGAGCGACAGCCAGTCGTACCGGGCGCAAGCCGAAGGGCAGCGCGGCCCGCTGTCAGCCGCCGGACCATTGCGGCAGTGACCGCCCTGGAACACGCTCGTATGCGGCCGGGTGAGGTGGCTGCGGCGTTACCTGCCCGGACGCAGGTGGTCAACCCCGGCACTCTCGACCGGATCGCGCCGACCTGCATGGGCCCTGAGTGGTGTGGAGACAAGCCCTCGGCGACTGGCCCCACGGCGCATGCCCGGATCGCGCCGCTGGACCCTGTCGGCGCGCTCCAGCGTCAGCTCGTCGAGAACCGAGGGGTGAAGATGTCGAACGTTCACACCACAACCCTTGATCTGCCTGAATGCCTCGGTCAGCCCTGGCACCCCGCTTGATCATTTCGCGTATATAGTTCGCGCCGGTCGAGTCGTCGCGTCGTTTTCGAGGGCGGATGGGACGGGTGTCACCCGTTCCATGCCTGGCACGTGTTGTGCGCACGATGGCAGAGGACGGGGAGTCTGCTCATTTCGTCCAGCACCACGCGATCGCCCAGCGGCTTGTTGAGCCTGATGACGTCCTGGCCGGACTTGCCGACGCCTGCGCAGGGGCCGTAGCCCCGATAGGGGATCTCGAGTCCCAGGACCACCACATCTGACTTCTCGCTGGCTCGTATGGTGACGTCGAACGGTTCTTCACCGACGCAAAAGCCGTAGCCGTAGTCCACCTGTAACGTGCGTTCGTCGAGCACTTCGAAATCTGTGATCCCGTCGCCTGAAAGAGGTTGGCCCACAGCGCCTTCGATGGTGCCGATCGCCTTCTGATCGACCGCGACGTGGTCGATCGGGCCAGGGAGGTTCGAGAAGTGCAGCCGCCAGGCGGGTACTGTCGCCATGCCGCGTGAGGTCTTCAGCCGCATGGTCGTGAAGGTGGCGCCGGTCAGCTTGTATTCCTTGTCGTCAGGAAAGGTGTTCTCCTCAGGCCAGGGTGACAGAGCCAGCAGCGCGTTTCGCGGCCCGATCAGGGGGACCCGCGTCGTGGACCCGTTGTCCCAGCGGATCTCCGCCCCGGCCGGCGGCGCGGGCAGCGGTCCGGCCACAACCCAGCCGTGCTCTTCATAATCGATCTGCTCGCTCACCTCCCGGGACATCCTGCTCAGGTCCTCGAGCGGGACGAAACCCTCACGCCAGATCTTCGCAGCACCGCTTGTCCGCCAGGTCGAGACGGCTTGTGCGACGTTTCCTTCAAACGTCGGCCCCAACAGAGCTGAGCTGTCACCGAGGAGCAGCACCACCGCCAGAAGCGTCGCACCTAATCGCACCATGTGTCGATCTTGACATAATGCCGGTTCCGACACCGACTTCAGACGCCTGACCTACCAGCCTGGCAGGCCGCTGGTGCTGGAGCTGGCTCCTCTGCACGGTGATCAGCCACGACTCTCGGTGGGCCAGGGGTGAGGAACAAAGCCCTGGCCCACCGATCGCCCCCACCACGTACGGCGGCCAGCCAGGCAGTGGCGATCGTGAGAGCGGCATCTGTGCGGCGCGCACGATAACTCCGCTAGGACGTTGGTCTGTATCGCGGCTGACTCTAACGCCTCGAGACCTTGCGGCGTTTCAATTGTCCAGCGTTGATTCACGGCCTGTGGGCGGATCCCCGCCACGGGCACGACGCTCCGTTGGGGCACCCAACTCGACATCCGCCCGATCACCATGACCGGCGACCTCTCCGAACAAGCCGTCGCCGCCTACATCGCCAAGTACGCCACCAAGGCCGCCGAATGCGTCGGCACCCTCGATCGCCACATCAACCCGCTCGACGACCTGGCCGCCCTGCCCATCCGGGACCACGCCCGCCGCCTGATCGCCGAGTGCCTCGCCTTGGGCGGCCGCGACGACCTGGCAGGGCGTGTCGTGGACCTGGGCGGCGGTTCCACCGACGTCCACAGGTATCAGAAAGCCCTGCTCAAAGCCATCACGTACTTGATCGTCTTCTGTGGATGTCCACTCGCGTCCAGGGACGGTGTTAGCACTTCCGTTAGCAAGGTCACCCGCAGTGCAAAGGCTCTGTCGGACCCGATCGCTACTCTCCCGCACATGGCAGTTCCCGAGATCATTCCCATCAGCTACGAACCCGACTACCGCACCGACACCATCGGCCATTGGGAGGGCGGGCAGTTCCTCGGCTCCGTCGTCGCCGCCTTCCCAGAGGGCTACACGCACGCCGACGACTGGCAGGCGCACAAACGCTGGCACGCCGTCCTGCACACCTTCGACGCCGCTGGCCACCACCTCGACTCCCGCATCGAGCGCACCGGGACCGATGACAACTACCGGGCCGCCGTCGACGCAGCGCAGCAGCGGCTGAAGCAGTGGCTCAATGCCCTCCCCGGCCTCCGCTTCGGCGACATCGCCATCCGGCCCTTCCGCCACGAAGTCGACGACGTGCTCTTCGGTCTCGTCATCGAGACCTTCGAAGGCACCGAGCACGCCGAGCTCTACCCGGACGACCTCGGCTTCTACGAACCCTGGGACGGCTCGTACGACACGTAGGGAAGGGCAGATACCTCGTCAGTGGCATCTCGCCCTGCTCAGGTGGTGGTTGCGGGTCGGTGGCGTGTGATCGCGTAAGGCGGGGTTGCTGTATGGGGCTCCGCTCGGCGTGCTCCGGTGCTGCTGCCACCAGATTCACCGCTTGGGTGGAAGGATCGGCAGCGGTCTTCTGGCCTCTCAATCGGCGGCAGACGGATACCGGGATGCCGCAAGGTCTTCGGCAAGATCCTTCAAGGTGAGGTCGGCGTTCAGCGCGGTGACCACCGTCTGCGTCAGCGGACGCAGGGCATGGACGTGCCGCACCGCGTCGAGGTCTACGGGCACTTCGTAGTAGTCCTCGGCGAACCACCGGAACGCCTCCGCGGACGGATCGACGAGCAGCCCGAACAGGTGCGCCGCTCCGTCGGGATCGCTCTCACCGTCCGGATACTCGATCTCACCCGCCCGCCAGCGGTCGTCGCCGGCCTCGCGCCACAGGCAGGCGGTCACGATCGGCATGCCGTCCTCGTCGCAGAACGCGGGCTCTTCGACGCAGTGGCGGAAGATGTCGGGGACCGAGTCGAGCACCCCCGGCCACGGTCCGTCGTTGTTGTACGGACTCATCACCGCCTCGTGATCGAAGCCGCGGATGTACGCACCCGCCGCTGAGAAGACGATGGAGTACTCATCTCCAGAGCCGTTGCGCATGGAGGCCATCTCCTCCCTCGGGCTCCAACCCGCGTCGAAGGAGTGGTAGCGGCTCGCCCACTCCGGGCTCAGGATGGCCTCCAGCACCGCCATGGACCGGCACAGGTCGCGGAGCATCGGGACACCGGGCAGCAGACGGGCCACATCATGAGCAGTCATACGCCCATCCAATCGAACGCCAGTGACTGAATCGTCCCGGGTTTCGAGGACCTTGCTGTGTCCTGAGTGTGCCCTGCCCTCGTAGATCTGGGTGATCTCCGGCTCGCGATGCGATCACCTGCGAAGACAGCTCGACCATGCGGCTGAGCAGCGGCTACGTATGTGGACGTCTCACACCACTTCTCGCTGGTCCCGGTGCTCCTACGGAACGGCGACGGAACAAGGGCAGAGCACGGGGGCGGTCTGCGCCGCATCTTGGTGAGCGCCTGCTTGCAAACGGGAGCCAGGCACGACGTAGAGGGCTTCTCGCCCTGGCCAGATGGCAGCTGCGCTCTGGTGGCGTGTGATCGTGTAAGGCAGGGTTGCTGTATCCGCCTGCTGTACACAGCACCCGGCTCCGGTGGCGACACCGCCTCGGCGGCCTGCGACGCCGTTACCGATGCGGACGGGGGGAACCGCTGTAGCCCTCGCGGACCCGTACCAGAGTGGAACTCTGGCGACCACGTAGGAGAGCGTGTCCGAGGGGCGTGTTGAACCGTTCACCTATCTCGCTGACCAGGAGAAACGCTGGCTTGAGCTCGATGAGTAACGTTGCGGCGGCTCCCGCCAGGCGCGCTTCTGCGGACACGGCGTGATCGGGAATGCCGTAGCGTCGAGCCCTGCCGTAAGGCGATCTTGATAGCAGTTCCTCAAGGAGAGGATGGCATGACGGCGTTCGATCAGGCCGAGCGTCGGTCCTGGGCGGGACAGGCTACTGCCTACGCGAGCAGTTTTGCCAAGCTCTGCGCGTATCCGGTGCCTTGGGTGCTCGATGCCGCTGAAGTCTGTGCGGGAACTCGGGTGCTCGATGTGGGGACCGGCACCGGAACCGCTGCTCTGGCTGCCTGTGAGCGAGGAGCGAGAGTGACTGCCGTGGATGCTGAGGCAGGCATGGTTGCCCTCGCCGCACGGGCTGCATCCGCAATCGACGTGCGGCTCGCCGCCCTGCCCCACTTGCCCTTCGGGGATCACGAGTTTGATGCCGTGATCGGCAATTTTGTACTCAACCATGTCGGGCGTCCACGAGATGCCGTAGCGGAGTTGCGGCGAGTGACGCGCCCAGGCGGACGCATCGCTGTGACCATCTGGGCGGTCCCTGGCGCTCCCGGACAAGCACTGCTTGGTCAAGCTGTTCAGGCAGCAGGGGTTGCTCGTCCTGCTCACCTGCCCGCTCTTGCTCCTGAGGATGACTTCCCTCGCACGGAACATGGCTTCGCCGCACTGTTGAGTGAGATGGGCCTGGCGGACGTCTCCTGCGACACTCTTACTTGGAATCACCGGACGACCCCAGATGAGTGGTGGAGCGGTCCGGCCGCTGGCGTGGCGACGATTGGGCAGATCGTGAGGAGTCAGCCCAATACGATCATCATGGAAATCAAGGGCCACTACGACGCGTTGAGCGCGCAGTTCGCTGACCCGGATGGTGTATTGATGCTCCCCCACGCGGCACTGATGGCGCATGGTCGGGTGTGAAGGACGAACGACCTTGGCCCCGTGGCCCTGGTCTGCTCGGCTCGTCCCGGGTCGATGGCGGGCGGGATGGTCAGGTCTCCACCTCAGCCACCTGCGCCCCCAGGCACCCGACGCAGCGATCATCCCGGAGCCGGAGCGCCCCGCCAGAGGCATCGAAACCTCAACTTGAGGCACTAGCGCGACTTGGGACAAGTGAAGCTAGATCAACTGGCGGTGCGATCGTAGAGTACTTCCTTGTCCTATCGATCACTGGAGTGAAGCGCGAGGATCATTTGGTCAAGGGCGTGATGTTCGATTTCTCCGGGACGCTCCTGAGGATCGAGCCCATAGAGCAATGGCTGCGGGGTGCTCTGGATGACAGCGGCCGGCTTGTCCGCGACGACGCCGAGGTCACGGCGTGCGCTGACCGTCTGCGGCTCATGGGTGCCCAGCCCGGCGGTCCTGTGCCCCACGTGGTGCCCCAGCACCTGGCCGATCTCTGGCGTGATCGCGACCTAACCGGTGTGCATCATCGGGCCTGCTACACCGCGCTGGCACGAGAAGCCCAGCTTCCTGACCCTGCCCTGGCCGAAGCTCTCTACGAGCGAACTTTTCATCCGATGGCTTGGCAGCCCTACCCGGACACTGTGCACGTCCTCAGAGAACTGCGCCAGCGCGGAGTGCCTACGGCGGTTGTCAGCAACATCGGATGGGACCTGCGCCCTGTATTCAAGTTTCACGGCTTAGCCCAGTACATCGACTTCTTCGTGCTCTCCTACGAGATCGGTGTGATGAAGCCTGATCCCCGGATCTTCCACGTCGCTTGCGATGAGCTTGGACTTGCGCCCGACAGTGTTCTGATGGTCGGTGACGACCGTGATGCTGATACTGGTGCCGCCACACTTGGCTGCCCTGTGCATCTTGTCGAGCCGCTACCTGTCAGCGCTCGCCCGGACTCCCTTACGCGTGTTCTCGATCTGCTCGGGGATGGCTACCGCTAATCCTTCGGCTACATGGAGCGCCGAGACGTTCGGTCGGTGTTGCCGACGTCGTGGCGGTGCGCCGCCGAGGTCGGTTGGTTTGCTGGGCGGGGCGGGCGCGCGCGCCGTGGGCAGGGTAGGCGCGAACCGCCGCCGCCCGGGACCGGCCCCCAGGTCAGAGGGTGGTGGGATGGTGGCCGAGGTGAGCCCGCGTGTGGGGACGTTGCTGTCAGCACTGCTGTCACCGCCCCGCCGGAGCCTGCCGAGGACGTTCCAGTCTGTAGGACCATGTCCCCATGTCAGTGACCGAGTTCGCCGGCGTGGCCGAGGACCAAGATCGTGGCGTCACCCCCAGGGCAGGGCTGTACGAGTTCTGGACCGCAGAAGACGCCCACATCTACCTCCACGACACCGACTTCAGACGCCTGACCTATCAGCCCGGCCAGCCGCCGGTGCTGGAGCTGGAGTTCGTCTACGACCCGCAGTGGACTCCACCCGAGCTGTCGGGGACGCCCGCCGTGGTCTTCCGGTTCGAGGATGTACGCCTCGTCGAGTGGTGTGAGGACCAGGAGGGGCATGACTGCGTGGCCACCCACCCAGATGCTCCTCACGGTCAGGTCAGCTGCTTCGACTGGGACGGCAGCGACCTGTTCGTATTGGACACCTTCACGTTGCGTCTGGCCTTCCGTGCGCCGCGAGTAGTGGTGACGGTGCACGCGAAGTAGAACGGGGAGCCCAACACACCTTCCCGCTTGAATCTCAGACCACTTCATTACGAGTGAGAACGAGATCGTCCACAGGTGTCCACGAACCTCCGCCAGCCCAGCTTGCGCACCACTATGAGGGCCTAGTCATCCACAGCCATCCACAAGCGTCCGCTGCCGTTGTTAGCATCCGCGTTAGCAAGATCACAGGACATGGAATCACGGGCCTGCCCCGAGGCTGGACCAACGTGAACTGCCAGATCTCCGATACAGCGCGAGATGCCAACCAGAATTGTCGGCCCTGTAGGCAATGATCGGTAACGCATGTGTCCCCATGTTGTTCAAGGAGTGCCATGACTGCTTCCGATGACGACGGATGGTGGATCGTCGGCTATGGGGGAGTCGGATGGGCAGACCTTGACCTGATCCGCGACCGGCTCGCCGCGGGCGCTGATCCCAACTCCGGCGTGAATGTCTTCGACAAACCGCTGCACGTAGCAGCTGATCGGGGATCGCCGGAAGTGGTCGCCGAGCTGGCCGCGCGCGTTGACGATGTCGATGCCGAACATCGGGGCCGTACCGCTCTCTGGATGGCTGTCTTCGAAGGACGCGACGACAACGCTCGAGCCCTCGTCGCCGCTGGAGCGGACCCGTGGCGCCTCATGATGGACGGCTGGTCCCCCGGCCGCCTCAGCCTGGCCGGACCCACACCCGACCTCTTCCCCATCCCCTCACCGGAGATCGGCCTCTCCGAGACCGAGGCCGCCGCCGCCGCAGAAGCCAAACGTCTGATCCCCGCATTGGGAGACTTCTATTACGACGGCCTGAGCCTGGCCTGCGTGGCCGGTATCAGCACAGCCGAGGCGACAGCCCGCCTGGAAGCCACACCTGCCGACGACGTGAACATCGACGCCCTGTACGAGGCCTGGTACAACGTCCCGGACGCCGACCGGATCATCGGCATCACCGACGTGCCCGGCGGCTGCGTCATCACCCAGCCCTGGGGATACACCGCCGATACTCCCGGCCTGGTCAAGCGCGTTTCGTCGGGCACGGTCTGCTACAGCCTGTACTCCAACCCCAAGGGTGGCATCAGCGGATACATCGTCCGAGACAGCACGGTCGTAACTTGGGAGGCGCACACCGCCTACATGACTCCCCCTGACGCCCCTGCTGAGGAGATCCTCGCCGCCTACCTCTACCGCAACCACCCGCCAGCGTTTTGCTGCGCTGGTGCGGACCTGCGCCTGGCCGACGCCCGGCCGATCACTGGCCCACCCGGCGCCTGGTTACGACTGCCCGAGCGGGACTGGTCGAACTGATCAAGCGGCATAGGAGTGCCCGGCTCCATGATCCGGAACCGGGCCATTATCTCGGTTGCGCAATGAGGAGATTTCGAACCTCTGACCCCTTCGATGCGAAGCTGCTTGATCGCGCCGCTCATCAGCGTCATTGACCAACTTGACCTGTGAAAACAGTCCAGCGAGATCCATGACGTCCGCGCTTGTACGCCTCGATCGTCACTCAGCTGGTCACCTACACCTACCGGTCGGCTGACACCGGCTCTTCACGCATGCCCTTGTTACTCGCCCTCGTCGGCGACCCGCGCAACAACTTCGATGACCTTCCAGAGGGCACTGTCCGATCGGCGGTAGTAGACACGGCCATCCCCATCAAGCCTCTCCTCGACCAGCATCCCAAGGTCTACAAGACGCGTGAGTTCTTGCCGTACAGCCGTGGGAGCACCACATGTACGAGGAGGCTCCGACTGATAGAAGCGCGCCTGGTCGAGCTGAAGCACCCACAGCGCCAGACGCAGGCGGGTCTCGCGGCCGAAGAGCAGGCGCCCTACTTGCCCGATGCGGAGGCATCATTTGCTCCCACCCTTGTCAGACCGCCCTTCCCAGTACCGTGCGATCCGCGGAAACCGATGCCGCATGTCGTCCCAGCTATCGATAGTCCACTGTTCGCCACGAAGTTCCGACGAATTCGTGGCGACACCTCGCGCGCCCACCTGGCTAAAGAGGTGCTCTATCTCTAAACCGGTCATGGCTTTGTATGGGTCCCAAGCCACGTAGGAGAGCTGTTCAAATTCAGGCCATTCTTCATTTGTCCACCTGCAGCCTTTGCGAGCTAGAAGGCGCAGCAGCTCTGGAACTTCGATCAGACTGTCAGGATCGGCCACAACGCGTTCAAAGGTTTCGCGTCCCAGTCCCTGGAGCCACCGCCGGAAGTACTCAAAACCATCATCGGATCCCATGCCGAAGACAGCGAAATACGCCCCCCAAAGCTCCCAGGTCGCGGCTTGTGTCTGTACCACATCAAGCCACATCTGGAAGTCGACGATCTCCTCAGCCGTACGCTCTCGCAAGTGGGCGTCCAACCAGGCTAAGCGCTTCTTCTTTGTCTTGGCGGCGCGGCCGGACTCCTCGATCAGAACCCAAAAGCCGTCTATGTCCATAAAGAAGGATCTTGACATAAAGGCTGATACTTCACCAGGCCAGGGAGTGCTCGGGTCGTTTCTATAGCTCCAGTACCGCCTGAGCAGGATGCAACCAACTGAGGTTTTCTCAATGAAGACTTGCGCCAGTACTTACATCAGCAGGCCCTATGGAGCCCTATAGACAGCCTCGCGTTGGCCTTATGGCATCGGTGAGGCACGGTCTGGACCTGCTCCGGCAGGAGTTCCCCGCGTGGGCCATCTTCCTGAGCGACGGGGGCGCGCTGTACGCAACCCGACGCGGTGTCTCCCTGACCGGCGCTCAGATCTACAAGGGCATCCACCAGACTGTCGCCGCCGACGACACCGAGACCCTTGCCCGACTCCTGCGCAAGCAAGAAGGCATGACCGATGGGTGACTACGTCGGCTACCACGGCATCCACGTCGCGCTCGGATATCCACAGTGCGCCTCCATTGAGTGGAATCCGGTGACCCCTAGAGCTGACCGCGTACGAGTGCAGGCAAGCACCTGCGGTTGCTCGCAGATCATGTACGAGTACTGCACGGCGGGCGGGCTGTTCTTCGTCCGCCGCCACGACCGGACGGGCGACCGTACGGCGGTCATGGAAAGCGACTGGCTGAATCGGCGCCTTACAGAGTCCCTGTGGCTGCGCATCCTCAACGGCGAAACGAGGTGAACCGCCGGCCAAACACGTAGCCCAGCACGCCGCGGCGTCCACAACTTCATCACCGCATCACCACAGGTCGACACCCGGCCTGCGGTTCCGCGTGCCCGCGCACTGGCAGTTTTTCTGCCAGTGGCCTACATCACCCGCCTTATCGTCGAAGCAGGCGACGACGACAAGGAGGCGGCACGTGGCAACCGAGCACCTCACGAAAGGCCAGCGCATCGCGCGGGCACGTCACCGCAAGGGCTGGGATCAGGCCGCACTCGCCGAGAAGATCGGCCGCTCCGTCTCCTGGCTGTCCAAGGTCGAGAACGAGCGGATGCCTCTGGATCGGATGAGCGTCGTGGGACAACTCGCCGAGGTCCTCGGGGTGGAGGTATCCGAGCTGACCGGCCAGCCGTACCGGCACGAGTCGGCGGATCTCGACTCCGGGCACGCCGCGATCCCAGGGCTGCGGCTCGCACTCCAGCAAGCCACGATGCCCGGCGGCGCCGCGCTCCTCGCGGGCCGTCAGCCGCGCAGTCTCGACGAGCTGGAGGCACACGTACGGCTCGCCGAACAGCTCCGCAAGCTACCGCATGCCCGGCTGCACGATCTCCGGCACATCCACGCGACCACGCTCCTCCTGGCGGGGGTGCCCGTCCACGTCGTCGCGGCGCGCCTGGGCCACGCCGACCCGTCCATCACACTGCGCGTCTACGCTCACGTGGTCCGCGCGGCGGAAGCCTCAGCGGCAGACGTCTTCGCTCAGGCGATCGGAGAGTAGCGGAAGCCAGGCTGTTAGCAGGGGCGTTAGCAAGATCCCGAGATTGTCCTGACAAGCACGAAGGCCCGCTCCAGGTTGTCCCTGGTAGCGGGCCTTTCGAGTGAGCGCGGCCGAGAGGACTCGAACCCCTAACCTTCTGATCCGTAGTCAGATGCTCTATCCATTGAGCTACGGCCGCTCGCTGCGTAAGCAAGCATAGCGGACCTGAAGCCATGCCTCGAACCAATTCGCCGCGTCATCCCCGCCGACGACCCTGTGTACAACCTTCTGTGTATCCACAGCCCACCCCCCGGTGTCATCCACACCCGCGCGACCGGTGATGAGATTGGGGGATGAGACGAGACGTCCTGGCCGCCCTGGCTGCCTTCGCCGTGGGTCTCGTCCTGCTGGCGGCCAGCGCCTACTACCACCGCGGCGGCCCCGCCTGGCTGCCGGTCGTGCCGTTGGCGCTCACCTGCGCCGGCGTGGCCGTACGGCGGGCGGCGCCGCTGGCCGCGCTGGCGTTCGGCGTGGCGGGGCTGGGCCTGGACGTCGCCTTCGCGGGCCCTTCGCTGCCCACCACGCTGATCTTCACCGACAACCTCTACTCCGCCGCCCTGTACGGCCCGGCGCGGTTGGGCAGGTGGCTGCTCTACGTCACCGCCGCTGGCGCGGTGATCATCGGCGTTGTCTTCAGCTTCACCGAGAAGAACCTGTGGAAGATCTCGGTCGTGGGCATTCAGGCAGGACTGGTGCTCGTCGTGCCGGTGACGACCGCGATGGTCCTGCGGCAGCAGCGCGACCAGGCGGCGGCCGAGCGGGCCAGGGCTGAGCAGGTGGCGCATCTGGCCGAGCTCGACCGCAACGCCGCGATCGTCGCCGAGCGCACCAGGATGGCCAGAGAACTGCACGACATGATCGCCAATCACTTCAGCGCCATCGCGATCCAGTCCACGGCGGTGCTGTCGCGCAAGGATCTCGACGCGGGGGCCGTCCAGCAGATCATGGCTTCGATCAGGGAGAACAGCGTTCAGGGCATGGCCGAGATGCGCACGATGATCGGATTGCTGCGGCAGGAGGGCGAGGACCCTGACGCGACGACGAGGCCACGGCTTCGGGATGCCGCCGACCTGGCGGAGCGGGCGCGGCAGGCGGGCGTGGAGACGCTCATGACGGTCGAGGGCACCCCGAGGGAGCTGCCCGTTTCGGTGGATCTGGCGGGGTATCGGATCGTGCAGGAGGCGTTGACGAACGCGATGAAACATGGCGGCGACCGGGCGGAGGTCACGATCACCTACGCGCCCGCGCACGTGGGAGTCGTGGTCGACAATCCGTTGAACGACGACGGCCCGGCGCTGCCCGGCTCGGGCGCTGGGCTGATCGGGATGCGGGAGCGGGCGACGCTGGTGGGCGGGCTGTTCGAGGCCGGGCCGTACGAGGAGAAACGTTGGCGCGTGCGGGCGACGCTGCCGACGAAGGAGGAGCGGTGACGATCAGGGTGCTGGTCGCCGACGACCACGCGGCGGTCAGGGCGGGGATCGTGCTGATCCTGGGCGGCACCGGTGACGTCGAGGTGGTGGGTGAGGCGGGCGACGGCGAGGAGGCCGTCGCTTTGGCACGCGACCTGCGGCCCGACGTCGTGCTGATGGACGTCAGGATGCCGAAGAAGGACGGCATCTCGGCCACCAGGGAGCTGGCCGGCGTGGCGGACGTGCTGATCCTGACGACGTTCGACGTGGACGAGTACGTCTTCGGCGCGCTGCGGGCGGGCGCGGCGGGGTTCCTGTTGAAGAACACCGACGCGGAGGCGCTGGTCGACGCGGTCCGCCTGGTGGCGCGGGGCGACGGGCTGATCTCTCCCTCCGTGACCCGGCGGTTGATCTCGGCCTTCGCCGAGCAGCCGGTACGGCGGGAGCCGCCCAAGGACCTGCTCACCCCGAGAGAGCGCGAGGTGCTCGCCTGCGTGGCCAGGGGCCTGTCCAACGCGGAGATCGCCAAGGAGCTCGACATGGCGGAGGCGACGACGAAGACCCACGTCAGCAGGGTGCTCAACAAGCTGGGCCTGAGGAGCCGCGTGCAGGCCGCCATCTACTACTCCGAGGGGAGCTGACGGCGGCCCGCCGCGGGATCGGCCGGCTATTCGGCGACGGGCACGTAGAGCAGCAGCGCCTCCGCGACGCAGACGGGACGGCGCTCGCCTTCGAGCTCGACGGACACCTTGACGGTGGCCAGCTGGCCCGCCGGGCTGTTCTTGATGTCGACCAGTTCGCCGCTGGCCCGCACCCGCGACCCGACGGGCACGGGCTTGGGGAAGCGGACCTTGTTGAGCCCGAAGTTGACCGCCATCTCGATCTGGCCGACGGTCATCAGCTCGGTCAGGAAGGAGGGCAGCAGCGACAGCGTCAGGAACCCGTGGGCGATCGTCCCGCCGAAGGGTGTCTCCTTGGCCCTTTCGGGGTCGACGTGGATCCACTGGTGGTCGTCGGTGGCGTCGGCGAAGAGGTTGACCTGGTCCTGAGTGATCGTGCGCCACTCGGTCGGGCCCACCGTCTCGCCGGCCGCCGCCTTCAACTCCTGCACGTTCGCAAAGCTCCGCATGGGTCGAACCCTATTGCGCGGCCGCGAGGTTGACCATTCGGAACGCGTCCGGCTTGTCCCCCTTTGTGGCTCCCCAGTACAGGATCGTGCTGGGCGCCGAGGAGGTGCCGACGCCGCTCCAGTTGCCGGGGTTGTCCGGCAGGGTGATCGTCTCGCCGGTCTCCAGGTCGCGGACGGTGTCGCCGAGGAACACGTACCTGTCGAGGACAGGGTAAGGCGACAGGCCGGAGAGGAACCCGTCGAACGGCTTGACGTCGGACCCGTCCAGCCGCTGGCTGAGCCCGTCTCCCAGGCACCAGACGGGTCCGCAGCGCAGTCTCTTGGCGTCCGGAGAAGCGGTGACCTGCCGCGTCTCGCCGGTCTCCAGGTTCACTACCTTCGTCTGGTTCGCGCTCGTCCCGCCTTCGCGCGAGGCGGCGTCGCCCGCCCACGGCCAGCTGATCAGGTGCAGGCCGTCGGCGATCTTCTCGGGGTCGCCTCCTGCCTGCGGCAGGCGCCACACCGTGCCGTCCAGCTCCGACCAGTAGATGTGCTCGCCTTTCACCGCGATGGCCTCGATCCCCATGTGCTCGCGGGTGAAGGTGGCGACCATGCGCGCCTGACCGCCGGCCAGCGGCACCGTCCAGATCTCCCGCACCTTGTCCGCGTTCACCCACCAGACGATGCTCTTGTCGTCGAAGGCCGCGTCCTGCGGGTAGTAGCGCTTCAGTCCCGGGGTGGCCGGCACGTCGGTCACCTTGCGGAACGTTCCCGTCTCGCTGTTGTAGACCTCGATCGCGCCCGCCTTCTCGAACGCCGCTTCCGCGTTGAGCAGCACCTCGGTCGGGCTGATGCCGGTGATGGGGCGGTATCTCCAGCCGTCGGCGTTCTTCGCGGGCATCGTGAACAGCGCCTTCGGCCAGGCCTGCCCGATCGGCTTCCCGCCGACCTCCCGCGGTGGGGTCTCGACGTCCGTCTCCATGCTCGCCACCGCGTCGCCAGGGCTCTCCGAGACCGGAGATGCCACGCCGCCTTCGCCCCCGCTGGAGAAGACGCCTCTGGCGATCGCGGTGCCGGTGCCCGCCACGCCGATCACGGCCGCGACGGCCAGCGCCGCGCCCATCCATCTCCGCTTGGTACGGCGGCGCCGCCGTACCGTGATCGCCGCCGTCAGGTCTCGCTGCGGCGCGGACTCGGCCGCCTCCCGCAACGCGCGGACCAGATCTTCCTCAGTCCTCATCACGCTTTCCCCTTTTCGAGCACGCCAGGACTGACGCGGAGTTTCTCCAGCGCGCGTGAGGCCTGGCTGCGCACGGTGCCCCGTGAGACGCCGAGGATCTCGGCGATCTCCTGATCGGACAGGTCCTCGTAGTACCGCAGCACGATCACCACGCGCTGCCTGCGAGGCAGCGCGCGCAGCTCGTTCCACAGCTCTCCGAAGGAGTGACTGTCGTGGTAGGAGCCCTCGGGAAGGTCGTCCGTGAGGTGCTCTCTGCGGCGCCTGCGCCACCAGCTGACGTGCTGGCGGGCCATGATCGTGCGCACGTACCCCTCGGGGTTGTCCTTGTTGCGCACGCGCGTCCAGGTGTCGCCGAGCTTGAGCAGGGCTTCCTGCACGAGGTCGGCCGCGTCCTCGGCGTTGCCGGAGAGCACGTAGCCGTACCTCAGCAGCGCCTGGCCCCTGGCGCGGACGAATTCTTCGAACTCCACGTACCGGGGACGCTCGGGGGGCTCAGGCTGTTGCAAAGATCTTTACTCGAATCTCTCGCGCACGTGTTCGATGGCGCGCTACAGTTCTCGGGAGGCTCTCGAACAGAGGTTCGGCCAGGTGGGAGGGGGTGCCATGCTCGTCCAGACACGCCGTAGGTGTTTCTTCCCAACTCTAAGACGGCCGCTATACCCGGTTATAAAGTCCGAGAGCGTGGATCCTGTGCGCAATCCCTACGCCCCTGGCGCCGGACAGCGCCCGCCCGAGCTCGCCGGCCGCGACCGCGAGCTGCAGCAGTTCGAGGTCGTGCTGGAGCGGGTGGCCCGGGGCCGCCCCGAGCGCAGCATGGTCGTGACCGGTCTGCGTGGCGTGGGCAAGACCGTCCTGCTCAACACGTTCAAGTCCATGGCGATGCAGCGGCTGTGGGGCACCGGCAAGATCGAGGCCAGGCCCGACCAGTCGATCCGCCGTCCTGTCGCCGCCGCTCTCCACATGGCGGTGCGCGAGCTGGCGCCGAGGCACCGCGCGCCCGAGCGCATCGAGGAGTTCCTCGGGGTGCTGAAGGCGTTCGCGATGCGCGATCCCGCCGCGGCCAAGGGCACCTCCCACTGGTCGCCGGGCATCGACGTGCCGGCCAGCAGAGGCCGTGCCGACTCGGGCGACCTGGAGATCGACCTGACCGAGCTGTTCGTCGACGCGGCGAGTGTGGCTACCGACCTCGGGGTCGGCGTGGCGCTCTTCATCGACGAGATGCAGGACGTGCAGGCCACCGACATCTCCGCGCTCTGCGCCGCCTGTCACGAGCTCTCCCAGACCGGCGGGCCGCTGATCGTGGTCGGCGCGGGGCTGCCCCACCTGCCGAGCGTGCTGTCGGCCAGCAAGAGCTACTCCGAGCGGCTGTTCCGCTACGCGCGCCTCGACAAGCTCGACCGCGACGCCGCCGACATGGCGCTTCTCGTCCCCGCCAGGGAGGAGGGCGTGGAGTTCACCCAGGACGCGCTCGACGCGCTCTACGAGGCGGCCGACGGTTACCCCTACTTCGTCCAGGCCTACGGCAAGGTCGCATGGGACTACGCGCCGCGCACCCCCATCACCCTCGACGACGTCAAGGTCTCCGCGCCCGAGGCCGAGGAGGAGTTGGCGGTCGGCTTCTTCGGCAGCCGTTACGAGCGGGCCACGCCCGCCGAGCGCGACTACATGCACGCCATGGCCTCGATCGGCGACGAGCCCGTGGCGACCTCCGACGTGGCCGACGCGCTCGGCCGCAAGCCGTCGAGCCTGTCGCCCGCCCGCGACAGCCTCATCAAGAAAGGGCTCATCTTCTCGGCCGAGCGCGGCCTGATCGCGTTCACGGTGCCCCACTTCGGGAGGTTCCTGCGCGCTCAGCCCATCTGACTCTCTCTAGCCGTGTCTAGAGGGGAAGCTAGGCACGGCTAGAGAGACCCATATTTCTTTGTATAACGCTGTCTAGCGTCAGGCCGATACGGCCGTATATTCCGGCATGGAGCCGGTGTCGTCCCTGCCCACCACGGCCATGCGCACGATGGGATGCCGTCCGGTGAGGTAGACGGCGAACACCACGTCGTCCCTCTCACGGTTCGCGAAGACGAAGAACCGCCAGCACAACTCCCGCCACGTGTCGTACGGCTCGGCGGAGAGCAGCTCGTCAGCGTGCGACCGCCAGGTTGCGCTCGCCTTGAGCCTGGCCAGACCGACGCTCTCGGCGGCGGGCCGCTGCTCGCACGGCGCGCGGTAGCGGATCCGGTCGACGGCCTCCTCCAGCTCGGGCGACAGGACGGCCAGCACGGCCACGCCGGCCAGCGTCCACCACGACAAGCCGGACATGCCCGTTACCGGCGCCCAGACCGACAGGATCGCCATGCCGGTCAGCACGACTGTGCGGGCGATCGAGCGCACCCCGACCGGGGTCGAGCTGACCTCGCCGAAGCAGCCGCAGCCCGCGTCGGGCCGCCGCCTGCGCAGTTCGAGCAGCACGTAGGTCGACAGCGCGAAGAACACGACGGTCCCCCACCTGAACAGCGGATGGATCGTGAGGAGCAGCCCGACGGCCAGCACCAGCTCACCCACGGCGCAGCAGACCAGCGCCGGCTTGCGCAGCGGTCCCGGCACGAGCACGGCGGGCCCGAGCCTGGTCAGCGCTCCGGGCTCGCTGTCGGTGTGGACCGTCGCCAGCTTCGCGAACGTCCCGAGCACCAGCAGCACGATCAAGATCGGCAGTTGCGATTCGAGCATGCGTGTCACCCCAATCCGACCCGGGCATTGAAGCACCCCTTGGTCAGTTCCCCACCCAGTTCCACGAACGACGAGGTCGACAGCTCCACGATGCGACCCCTTGGGGAGGTGCCGCACTCGACGCACCGATCGCAGAACCGTCCGGCCATGCAGCCGCACGCCACGATCGGCAGGCTCGCCGCCCTGTCTGTGCAGACATTACGGATGTGCAGTAACGAACCAATTGCCAGGTACGGCAGCCCGACGCACGAGACCTCGGCATCGGGACACGCCGCGTCAGAACGCTCCACCATGGGATAGGCCGCGCCGCGTTCGTCGCAGTCGAAGGCGTCGGACCAGGTGGCGGTTCCGTTGATGCGTTGCTGCGCTCCGCCGTACGCGGGGGGAGGGGTTGGTACGGCACGCGCGGGATGGCCGGGCTGCGACGTCGCGGGCAGCAGAGCATGGCCCACCCCGTCGTCGCGGATGCCGATGGCGTCGAAGAGGTAGCCCGGTTCGAGTTGGGGATGGCGCACGCGGAGGCGCCCGGTGGTCCGGTAAGGGATCACCACGCTGCGGCGTCCCCTATGGGGACCGCAGTCGAGTTCGACGTGCAGGTCACGGCGGCCTTCGATGGAAAGGATCGCGCCGGTCATGCGGGTGATGTCAGCCCAGATGCGATCGGCGACCTTTCCGTCGCGCAGCGCCCTGATCAGGACGGTGGCGCCGATGGGGAGATCGCCTGGCGCCAGGTCGCCGCCGTGCCACGCGGTCGCCCAGGGCGCGATGACCAGCCGCTCCTCGGCGCCCTGCTCGGTCTCGATGATGATCAGATGAGGGCTGACGTCGACGATCTGGCCGTTGACCGCGCGCAGTGGATCGCCGCTTTCCGGATCGGGTCCCGGGTGGCCTGCGTCGCGGCCGAGCGCCGCCGCCGCGAGGATCCGACGGCGTTCCGTGCTGTTCACTCCCCTAGCGTCACATAACTCCCGGCTCTTGCCCGCAGAGGAGAGCAAAATACACATCCTCGGTGGAACGCATTGACAACCGATGTGCGGCAGACCTTGACTGCACTTTGCTGTTGGTGGGGCGAATCCTGGATTCTGGTTCAGCCGCAATAGGGGCTCGGGCTGCGATTCTGGCGACGATGCAGATTGCCCGGCTGGATGAGGAGTTCCGCGAATACGTCAGGTCTCGCGGACCTGCGCTCCTGCGCGCCGCCCACCAGCTGACCGGGCATCCCTGCGACGCCGAGGACCTGCTGCAGACCGCGCTCGCCAAGACCTACCTGGCGTGGGACCGCATCAGAGATCACGCCGCCTTGGATGGATATGTACGGCGAGCAATGATCAATATCAACATTTCGCAATGGCGCAGGCGGAAACTGGAGGAGTTTCCCGCCGACGAGCTCCCCGACATCCCCGTGGCCTTCGAGGCTCCGTGCGAATGGGAGGAGTCGCTCGAACACGCGCTGAAAGGGCTCCCCGACCGCATGCGCGCCGCCGTCGTGCTGCGCTACTACGAGGACATGACCGAGCCGGAGATCGCCAGAACGCTCGGCATCAGCGTCGGCACGGTCAAGAGCACCGTCTCGCGCGCGGTGGCCAAGCTCAGGGACGAACTGTCTGTCCCGGCTCAATCGCCCCCGCGGTAGCGCAGGGGTGAACGACGTCTCTGATCACGCGCAGCGTGGCCAGGAACTGCTCGAGCTGCTCCTCGGTCAGCAGCCCGGTGAACGCCTCCTCGATGTCCATGAGGTGCTGGGGCAGCAGCGCCTGGAGCTTCTCCGCCCCCTTGTCGGTCAACGCCGCATACGAGGCGCGCCTGTCGGTGGCGCACGCCTGGCGCACGACGAGCCCGTCACGTTCCAAGCGATCGACGACGCGCGTCACACCACTGGTGGACAGCCCGGTCTGCGCCGCGAGGTCGCCCATCCTCAGGCTCTGCTCGGGCGAACGGGCGAGCCTGATCAGCGTTCCGAAGTCGACGTCCGACAGGCCGGACGAGGCGAGAGCGGGGGACATCCTCGCCACCAGGCCGGCGTGGACCTCCGCCAGCAACCCGAACGCCGTCAGTCGGGGGTCATCAAAGGGGATCACGTTCATATCGTAGACGACGATAGTTGACGAGGGGAATATTCCTCGTGTAGACATCTGTTGTCGCAAACATCCGCAGCGCAAACATCTCTGCCGAGGGAGAACACAGACATGAGCACTCGCACCTGGGAAGGCCTCTCCATCCCCGCCGCCGGCACCTACACCATCGACGTGAACCACACCCGCATCGGCTTCGTCGCCAAGCACATGATGGTCAGCAAGGTCCGCGGCAGCTTCGAGAAGTTCAACGGCTCCATCACGATCGCCGAGAACCCGCTCGAGTCGTCGGCCGAACTCACGATCGACGCCGCCAGCATCACCACCAACGTCGGTGACCGTGACGCCCACCTGCGCAGCGGCGACTTCCTGGACGCCGAGAAGTACCCCGAGCTCACCTTCAAGAGCACCCGCGTCGTCGGCCACAAGGGCGACGAGTTCACCGTGCTGGGCGACCTCACCATCCGTGGCGTCACCCAGGAGGTCGAACTCACCGTCGAGTACGGCGGCGTCGGCACCAACCCCTGGGGCCAGCAGGTGTGGGGCTTCTCCATCTCCACCGAGTTCGACCGCGAGGAGTTCGGCCTGACCTGGAACGCCGCGCTCGAGACCGGCGGCGTGCTGGTCGGCAAGAAGGTAAAGATCGAGGTCGAGGGCGAGGCGAACCCCGCCGCCTGACCCCTTTGTCCACAGCCCGCCGCGACCTGAGCGGGCTGTCATCCACAGGTAGCGAGCACGTTACCCACAGGCAGTGGATAACCTTGGTGACAACCCGCTGGTCAATCACTTTGCCGCGCCGCCGGAAGGCCGGTACTCTGTCCTGAGCCAGCTGGCAACCAGGAGGATTCGCCTAGTCAGGTCTATGGCGCCGCACTGCTAATGCGGTTTGGTGGCAACACCATCCGGGGTTCAAATCCCCGATCCTCCGCACATCAGAGGCCCTCGCCCGTTCTCGGGCAGAGGGCCTTTCTGATTTCCCGCCCCGTCGTAGTTGCAGACCTAGTTGCAACGGCTCAGTCCCACAGCGCGGAGGCGAGCCGTTCGCCGGCGTCCCGCATGAGCGGTGTGGACACATGTGTGTATCGCTCGGTGGTGGTGACCCAGGTGTGGCCAAGGACCTCCTGCACCACCCGGATGTTCACACCCTGCTCGATCAGGAGCGTCGCCGCCGTGTGGCGCGCGTCGTGCACGCGGACATCCCGCACGCCCGCCTGTCGAAGGATGACTTTCCAGGTCTTCCAGTCCTCTGTGCGCTCGATGGGGCTGCCATGCCGTGTCGCGAAGACGAGGTCATGGTCCTCCCACCGCTCCCCCGCTCGCAGCTTGTCCACTTCCTGAAGGTCACGATGAGCCTTGAGTTGGCCCAGGAGTTCGGGCGGACATTGGAGAGTGAGCTTGGCCTTGCCCTTTCGCTTGCGGAAGACGATCCCGCCGCCCATCCGCTTGGGGCATCTGTCCGCGTGGCCGGTACAGCCCTTCAGACACGGTCGCTTGTAGCAGGTGTGTCCAGGCTTCTTGCAATCCGGCTTGCAGGTCGAGCGGTGGCTGTGGATCGCGCACCGTTTCTTACACGGCCAGCGATGCCACTTCTGTCCACAGGCATGTGGATCGTCGCACTGGTGCTTCCACTCCTGACGCTGCACCTTGAACGGATCTTGCCGTAGGACGGGAGGGTCAGCGTGACGAACATCGAGGGCCGGTAGACCCGGCCCTGGGGGCTGATGAAGGTACGGCCCAGGGTGGTCGGCCTGCAGGTTCGCTTGGGCCGGTCGGGAGCGTCTGACGGCGCCTGGTCGAGCGGGTTCGCTTGGCGACCTGGCGACGGCCGAGGACGTTGCCGCGCATGCCCGCCTCGTTGATCTCCGCGTCGATGGCCACGGCCGCGGCGTCCCGGCCGCACGCTGCGCGTGCGGCCTGCAGGCCGTTCTCGCGCGCCCACCACTCGGGGCCGCGCATGGGATCTCACGACGTTGATGTGCGCATGTGCCCTCTATAGTCTCTCTGTGCCACGCCGCCCTATCCGAGCACTTTAGGCTGGAGTACTGGCCGTCATCGTCTCAGCAGCCCTGACAGCTTGCGGGAACGCTGGGCTGACCACGACCGCTGCAACATCGCCAGCGCCCGTGGAAGGCGCAGAGGATGGCCAACACGCATTGTTGATCACCATCCCATCGGGAGGGCCAGACCATGAGCCTTTCCCTTCTTGGGAGATCGAGGATGCGCTGAGGCAGACTCTTGCGGACGCCGGGTCGGGCGAGTTCGACGGCAACGATATGGACTTCGAAACAGGCGAGGTCACTCTCTTCATGTATGGACCGGATACCGATCTTCTATTCGCGAGTGCTGAGCCTGTCTTGAAGAGACTCGTCCTGCCGAAGGGCGTCGTAGCCATCAAGCGATACGGTGAACCGGGAGCCAGAGAAGAGCTCGTACGAATCACGTGATCGCATTCGCGCACGCGCTGTCGCCCTCACAACTCCATGCCTCCGGCGGGGCCTCGGGATCAGGGATGCTCGCGACGAGCGCCGGGGGTCAGTGGCTGAGCAAGCCTGATCGTCCCGTCACCGTCGTCCCACCCGTCAGGGGAGCGGGCCAGGGGTCTGAGGTGAGTTCACCTAAACCCCACCCTCTTTCGTACATATGCGCGATTCCCCTAGTCTGTCGCCCGGCGCAGTAGACCAAGCGACCACGGCCGGAGGCTCAGTTGGGAATCTTGTACGACTACTACCGGGCGGCTGACAGGCAGGCCGCCGTCGTCGATCCGGACAGTGGCCGAGCCGGGCGCAAGCATCCTGCATTCGACGCCGTGGAAGCTAAATGGATCGATCCCGGAATCGTCCTCGGGCAGCTCGTTGCCCTCGTCAGGGATGTTCCGTACAGCTTGGATCTCGTGCAGACGACCAGCCTCTATCCACCGCCGGAGGGCGGGCCCAAGACACTTGAGGAGTGGGAGGCGCTACCGGAAGACTCGCCGTACCAGGAGGGTCCGTGTATCGACGAGCTTCCTGCGCATGTACGTGACACGCTGGCTGGCATACCTGATTCCCGAGTGGCCGATCTTGCCGAACGGTGGGGGCGGATCGAAGAGTTCATCGCGCCACCGGACACTGGCTACCTGACGACGCTGATCACTGAGCTGAGGGATCTCGCCCAGCGAGCACAGGAGGAGAACCAGATGATCTATTGCTGGATGTGCGCCTAGACCCGAGCCGGCGTCGGCTGATCCTGTTGCAGATTGAGTTGCAATTCCAGTCCGTTCAGGGGCGTTCCAGGCAGGTCACACACCCGCAGTGGTCTGTATAGAACCGTCCCGAACGGCCTCTGAGTGCGCTTTTGGTCCGCAGGTTGCGGGTTCGAGCCCCGGGCGCCCTACCACTCCTGCCCCGGAGCTGGGCTCGCCCGGCAAAGCCCGAGTAGCCTGCACGGATGGATGCGACCGCCATGCTGGAGCGGCTACGAGAGCGCAACGTGAGCGCTCTCCTTCGAGTAGACGCCGGACGGGAAGACATTCGTCCCTGGACGTTCCATGCGACCAGCGAACCTCAGCATGAGGACGGCTATTCGTTTCGTGGTTGCGTCCACGGAAGTGGTGTACGAGTTTGACCTGCTCACAAGCGTGGCAGCCGTGAATGA
>NZ_JBHUFV010000037.1:0-2676 GCF_042681425.1 Nonomuraea mangrovi
CACCGGCTGGGGGTCGCTGCCGCGCGCCCAGCTGAGGTGGATCATTTTCCGGTCAGATCGAGCACCGGCTGTTCTCCCGCATCACCCACAGCCTGCGCGGGCAGCCGCTGACCAGCTACGAGGTGATGCTTCAGACCATCTCGGCCACCCGCACCAGCACCGGACTAACCGTCAGCGCCGTCCTGGACGACAACGACTACCCCACCGGGCGGACCCTCACCAAGGACGAACGCAAGGCGATCCTGCAGCGCGTCCAGCGTGACGACTTCCACGGCGAGTGGAACTACACCATCGCCCCATACGACCCCCGGCAGTCACCCCCGGCCGACCCGGAACAGGCGAAGGCATCCCCGATACCGGCCGAGGCCACCTACCTGCTCACCCACCCCGCCCTTACCGGCATCTCCCGCGAACAGTTCGACCGGCTCGTGGAGGAACTCCAGCCCTGGCGCCGGGTCCTGGCCGAGGCTGAACGCGAGAAGAGGAAGGGCATCAACCGGCGCGGATACAACCCCGGATTCGGCTTCCTCGACCACCGCCACCGTGTCCTGGCCGCGATCCTGAGCCGCCGCAACACGGTCACGCTCACCCTGACGGCCCGACTCCTCGGCCGAGACCGCAACACGCTGAGCTACCACGCCCACCGGACCATGCCGTTGCTCGCCTTCGCCACTCCCGACATCGCCACAGCCCTTGACCAGCCTCGGCGGACGCACCCACCCCGCACGATCGAGGCCTTCCAGAAGGCGATCGCCGAGTATGAAAGCAACATCAAATCAGGCAGTAGTTAGTTGACGAGTCCTCACCAGCGCGTCTCCCCGGCGAAATACCGGGCGGCCTTGCGCAGGATGTCCCGCTCTTCCTCCAGCTCACGCACCCGGCGTCGCAACGCGGCGTTCTCGGCCTCCACCGTCTCCAGCGACGCCTCACCGCCGCTGTCACCAGCTCTCGGCCTGCGTCCCGACCGCTCTAGCTCACCCCGCTCGGCGCGTGCCGCCCGGATCCAGTTCCGCAACGTCTCGGAACTGATCCCCAGGTCAGCGGCGATCCCTGCGATCGTCGCGCCCGGCCTGGACTCGTACAACGCCACCGCGTCCCTCTTGAACTCCGGTGGATAGTTCTTCATCCCCAACGGGACACTCTCCCGATCTCCCCGAACCAGCAAGGTCCAGGGTCTCAGGTGTCCAGTCCTCGGGTGGAACGCCCGACTTCCTATAACGAACACCGGCCTCGTCGGTTCTCCGGCAGGCTGCTCCGCTTCGACCACTCGTTGATCCCGGCATCGACCCGGCCTCGAGCACCTCGTCGGATGTCCGCCGACGTGATCGGCTCGGAGGTGTCCTGAAGGAATACCGACACGCGGCTTGACCTGACCGGATGATTAACCGGCACCCGCAGCCTGCCTCGGGAGGCTCCCACGGAGCCCGCACCCCGGGATGGACCATGCGTTCGAATGCCTCGCGCGTGAGCGCAGTGCCTCGCCAAACTCCCCTCCGCCGGTCTCCCGCAGCAGCCACTGTGAACGGTCTACGGCGGAAACGTCATTACCCGGGCAGCCGGTGGAGTTGCGCTTCCAGCCATGCAATGCATCGCTCGACCTGTTCCGGGTTCAAGCCGGTGGCGGCTGTCAGATCGTCAAGGTTGTACTCTTCGCTGGCATCGTCCAAGGCACGCGTGATCTTGCCTGCCCACAGTTCCTCGTCGACGAACGGGCGGCGGCGGTAGTGCTCGCGTAGAGCGATCAGGTGCTCGTAGGTGCATGCGGTCAGAAAGCGTTGGCCGTCGAACCTGGGATCGTCGGCGTTGATCATGGAGGAATCCTGGGCCACGCCGTAGAGCTCGGACCCGTCTGAGATCAGCTTGCCGCACCAATCGCACAGTTCGAGCAATCCACCGCTTTTGTTCGATTTATTGCGCTTCATGCCCCCGGTCTACCCGAACGCATATGTCCAACGGCGGTCCTGCGATTCCCGATTAGGCAAAATGTTGCGCTCGCAACGGGTTTGCGTGCAGGTGTTGGGTGTCCGCCAAGTCCGGGAGCTGGGAGGGCTGAGCCAGGGGCAAGGCCGGTCGCCTCGGTCGTGCGCGCCGTGTGGAATGCCTCTTGCACTTCAGAATGACACGGTGAGATCTCACGATGCGATGGAAGCTATGCCTGCCTGATCCACGTCTTCGTCGTCCGCCGCTGTGGTTATGGGCGGATGCTGATCATGTTGGCCAGTCTGAGGTGGCAGAGGGTTCCGCAGGAGCGGGTGGGGCCACCGGCGCGGCCTGCTCGATCGGTGCGTTGCACGCGGGACGGGCGGTGGGCGGAGCTCATCACGCATTCCGCTGGGGCGGGGTGAACTTCGGCTGCCGGCCGCTCTTCCCCATCGACGTCGACGTCCGCGAGATCCCCCGGCCAGGGGCGAGCCTGCGCCAGCTGGGTCGCCTGGAACGCGAGACTTCCCTCGCCGATCTCGACGGCCCTTGTCGAGCGTCCCTCCGCCACAAGATCGAACAACCTCGCGAAGCCCAGCAGGACGGTTACCTGGACCCGGCACGGGATCCTCCGGTCGACGTCCTTGCCCTCGTCACCCAGATCGCCCATTGCTGGGGTCGCGGAGCCGGAGCTGTTGCCGGGCGTGGGATCAAGCATGAACCGGCCGTAGAAGTGGCCGTTCCCGATGGTGCGCA